>CAZMWG010000075.1:3453-13212 GCA_964569925.1 uncultured Halobacteriales archaeon
CCCCGAGCACGGCGCTCTGAGAGCGGTCCTCCGAGCGCCAGGCGACCCGCAACTCCTCGCCCTCCTCGACGTGGACCTGCGCGGTCTCGCCGCCGGTCACCTCGCTCCCGGCCCACTCGGTGATCGAACCGAAGGTCCGCTTGTCGACCGCCGCCCCGGAGAAGCGCAGTCGGTCCCCGTCGAGCGCGTCGCCGTTGGTGTGGGCCAGGTCACGTTGCCGGTCGTCGTGTCGTACTCGAACTGGAAGCTCGCCTGGGGACCCGTGTCCGAGGCGCTGCCTCCCAGATCGAGCGCGAACGTCGCGACCACCGCCGCGAGGATCACCGTCACCGCCACCATCAGGATCACCGAGATCACCGACGAGACCCCGCGATCGGCCCCCTCGCCCACGTCCTGTCATTGCTGGTAGTCGGGTAGTACCTCGCCACCATCGTTACTTAAATCGACCTCTGTCATTTCGGTTGCTGATAACCGAGTGGATGGCAAACGGTTTCAGCCGTGGTGCCGTAGCAGTAGAAATGCGATCGCCGGTCCGGATCCTCCACGTCGACGACGACCCCGCGTTCGCCGCGCTCGCGGCCGACGCCCTGGAGCGTGCCGACGACCGGTTCGAGGTGATCACCGAGAGCGACGCCGACGCCGCGCTGGAGCGACTCGCCGAGGCGGAGATCGACTGCGTGGTCAGCGACTACCGGATGCCCGGCACCGACGGGATCGAGTTCCTGCGGGCGTTCCGGAGACGGTTCCCGGACCACCCGGCGCCGTTCGTCCTGTTGACCGGCGAGGGCGACGAGGGCGTGGCGGCGGCGGCGCTGCACGCCGGCGCGTCGAGTTACGTGCGGAAGGGGGCCGACGACGTGTTCGCCTCCGTCGCCGAGCGGATCCGCAACGACCTGTGGGCGGCCCGGGCCGAGCGGGACGGCGACCGGTTCGAGACCCTGGTCGAGGCGATGAGCGACCCGGTGTACGTGCTCGACGAGACCGGACGGTTCACGTTCGTCAACGACGCCTTCCTGGAGTTGACCGGTCACGACCGCGCGACGGTGCTGGGGGGTGGACCCGAACTGATCAAGGACTCGACGGCCGTGGCGACGGGCGAGCGCAACCTGGCGAAGTTGCTCTCCTCGGACGGCCCCGACGCGGTCACCTTCGAGGTCGAGATCGAGACCCGCGACGGGCGGACGGTGCCCTGTGAGGACCACATGGGCGTGTTGCCCTACGAGGGCGACCGGTTCGTCGGCTCGATCGGCGTGTTGCGGGACGTCTCGGAGTGGACCGGCGAGCGGTACCGGTCGCTGCGCCGCGAGCGCGACCGTCTCGAGGAGTTCACGCGGATCGTCTCCCACGACCTCCGGAACCCGCTGACCGTCGCCCGCGGTCACGTCGACCTGGCGGCCGAACACGACGACCTCTCCGGGGCGGTCCCCGACCACCTGGCCGAGAGCGCGGACGCCCTCGACCGCGCGACGGAGCTGCTGGACGACCTGCTGGGACTGGCTCGCCGCGGCGAGGTGGTCGACGACCTGGTGCCGGTCGATCTGGCCGAGGTGGCCGCCGAGGCCTGGGACCACGTCCGGACCGGGAGCGCGTCGCTCTCGGTCGAACTCTCCGGTATCGTCGACGCCGACCGGACCAGGCTCGCGACGGTGTTCGAGAACCTCTACCGGAACGCCGTCGAGCACGGCGGGCCCGAGGTGACGGTGCGGGTCGGGGCGCTCGAGCCCGGGGGCGACCCCGCTCGGGGGTTCTACGTCGCCGACGACGGACCGGGGATCCCCGACGAGGAGCGCGACCGGGTGTTCGACTCCGGCGTGACGACCGCCGACGAGGGGACCGGGTTCGGGCTGGCGATCGTCGCCGACGTCGTGGAGGCCCACGGCTGGGACGTCGACCTGACCGAGAGCGCGTCCGGGGGCGCCCGGTTCGAGATCCACGGCGGGGACCGGCCGCTCCGGCGCGCGGCGGCCTGACATCCCGACGGTCGACCCGGAGGCGTCACCTCCGCCCGCCCCGTCGGGGACGGTGTGACCGACGACGGACAGTGACCGACTACGCCGGCCGTAAGCACCTTCTACCGGGGACCTGGCCGCTGGAGCGTACGGAACGTATTTGTCGGATCGGGGACCGATCGGGGGTATGACCCTGCAGGTCGGCGACACGCCGCCGTCGTACTCGGACCCCTGGCGGATCACCCACCTCGGCCGCCGGGTGAAGTGGCGCGGCGGCAAGACCAGGTGTACCGTCTGTCGACAGCCGGTGGCGCTGGACTCGCGTCACTACTACGCCGAACTGAGCTCCGCCGCCGGTCGCGGCCGCGCGACGCCGGACGAGGAGGTCGTGTTCTGTACCCGTGGGTGTCTGAGCGACTGGGGGGAGGAGGCCGGGTAGGGTCGCCGAGCCGTCGGTCCCCGGCCGGGGCTCACCCGTCGCGGTCCAGCCGCGTCACCTCGCTGGTCACCTCGGCGTCGACGTCGCCGGTGTTGCGCGTCCCCGCGGGCTCGAACAGGAGGACATCGGTCTCCGCCTCGGCGACCGGCCGGTGCTCGACGCCGGCAGGGACGATCAGGAACTCCCCGGCTTCGAGGGTCGCGTCGGGCTCGTCGCGGAACTCGATCCGGAGTTCGCCCTCGACCACCAGGAACAGTTCGTCGGCGTCGTCGTGGTCGTGCCAGACGAACTCCCCCTCGACGGTGGCCAGTTTGACGGCCTGGCCGTTGAGTTCCCCGGCCAGCCGCGGCGACCAGTGGTCGTCGAACGACGCGAACGCCTCCTCGAGGTTCACCGGCTCCATGTCCGTCGCCTGGGGCTCGACCGACAAGACCGGCGTGGTCGTCGTGGCGGTGCGCTCCGGCCGGTTCCGGTCGGGGTGGTCGGCCGGGTCCGGACGGTCTCGGATCGCGGGGCTGCGCGTCGAATCTGGACGTGTGAGATGGAGGTGGGACCGCCGTGATTCGAACACGGGTCCGACGCACCCCATGCGCCGAGGATACCGCTACCCCACGGTCCCACGCTTCCGACGACGTGGGTCCCCGGATTAAGCCCTTCGTTTCGCCGCCGTCAGACCAGCACCCGCTCCAGTTCGACGACGGTCCCGCACTCGGCGTCGGCGTCACCGACGAGGCGGCCGAGACACACCGCGGCGTCGTCGGGGGTGTAACAGACCACGACGTCGTCCGTCGTCGCGTCCCCGACCGACCGGACACCCGGCGCGTACACCGGCGCGCCGTGGGCGACCTCGCGGGCCGCGGCGCGGTCGATCACCACCCGGGGGTAGCCCGTCAGCGCCCGCTCGGCCGGCGCGACTATCGCTCGGAGCGGCCCCTCGTCGCCGTCCTCGGTCCAGAACGCCAGCGCGTCCACCAGGTCGTGCATCGTCGCGAGGTCGCGGTCGTCGAAGTCGCCGGTGGCCGTCCGGCGCAGGTCGCCCATGTGTGCGCCGGTTCCGAGCGCCAGCCCGAGGTCGTGACAGAGCTTGCGGACGTAGGTGCCGGGCGCACAGCGGACTCGGAGGAGCGCCCGACGGTCCTCCCGTTCGAGGGCGTCCAACGCGTGGATCTCGCGGGTCCGCAGGCGTCGTTTGACGGCGCTCTTGCGCGGGGGTTTCTGGAGGATCGGCCCCTCGAACTCGGCGAGGACGTCCTCGAAGTCCGCCGGGGCCCGGTCGTGTAGCTGAAGCACCGCGACGTACTCCTTGACGGAGTCGTCGAACACGCGGGCCGCGCGGGCGGCGTCGCCCAGCAACATGGGGAGCGAGCCGGTCACCTTCGGGTCCAGGGTGCCCCCGTGGGCGATCCGATCGACCGGCGGGTCCGCCCCCGCTCCGTCGTCGTCCCCGTCGGCGAGCGCGTCGGCGACGTCGTCCCGGACCCAGGCGGCGACCTGGTGTGCGGAGGGGCCGGGCGGCTTGTCGAGGTTGAGCACGCCGAAGGAGAGCAGTTCGGCGGGGGACCGGTCGTCGGGCGGACCGCGCAGCGCCATCAGAAGTCGTAGTCCACGCCGGTGACGGGGGTCTTCCCCTCGTCGGCGCCACCGTCGCCGTAGCTCTCGACGGCGGTCCGGACCAGCCCCAACACGCCGTCGGGCCCCCACCGGGCGGTGTTGACGGTCACGTCGTAGATCGACAGGTCGTCGATGTCGATCCCGTAGTACTCGCGGTAGCGGCGGGCCTCGCTGGCGGCCCGCTCGCGGGTCTCGGCCTCGGCCTCGACGACGGACTTCCCCTCGCGGTCGGCGATACGCTCGGCGCGGATCGACAGCGGCGCGTCGAGCCAGAGCCTGAGGTCGGCGTGCTCGGCGGCCAGCCACCCCGCCAGCCGGGACTCGAGCACCAGGTTCTCCCCCTCGGCGGCGGCCTCCTCGGCGGTCTCGCGCAGACGGCGGTCGAGGTCCCGATCGATCGTCCCCTCCTCCTCCGCGAGCCGGTTGAGTTCGACCAGCGACACCCCCCGTTCGTCGGCCAGCGAGCGGAAGACGTCGCCGCCGCTGACGTGCTCGTAGCCGAGCGCGTCGGCGAGACTGGCGGCGAGAGTGGTCTTCCCGCTGCCGGCCGGCCCGGAGACCGTGACCAACATACAAGACGTGCGTGATGGGGGTTCAAAGACCTTGCCGATCCGGTCGACGCCGGGCCGCGCGGGGTCGTGACGGTCGGGCGGCCGTCGATCCTGGAGAAGAGGGGCGGTCGACTATCCGGTCGGCGTGGTCTGGATGTGCAGCGCCTTCCGGATGATCTGGTTGAAGCTCAGCGAGCAGACGAAGTACCAGATCAGCCACAACTGCATCGGGCCGAGGATGCCGGCCCGCCAGCTCTCGACGGGGCCCCAGATGGGCAACACCATCACGACGCCGCCGGCCTCCAGGTGGCCGTCGAGGATCATCCAGTACATCCACAGGAACGCGGGGATGGTCAGCAGCATGATCCACACCATCGGGCGGAACTGGGCCTTGAACATGCCCAACTGGTCGCCCGCGGCGTCCATCTGCTCCTGCTGGATCCGCTCCAGAGCCTCGTCGTCGTCACGCTCCTTGGCGGCCTTGCGCCGCTCCTTGAGGTCCTGCATCCGCTCCTGGTACTCGCCCATCAGCTCCGTGTCCATCAGCGCGCCCTGGAGGATCGTCGAATACATGCCCGTGAGCATCGCCAACACGAGCACCACGAGGTAGAACGGCATCGCGGCGTTCAGCGGGCCCAGGACGATGTCGACGGTGCTGCCGATGGCGTTCCGGACGCCGGACAGCGAGTAGCCCGCGAACAGGCCGACCGCGCCCAGTGCCGCTATCTTGTCCCACTGTGTCCAGCCCGAGTCGTCGTCCTCGTCGACGTCGGCGTCGGACTCCTCCAGGGCCTCCCTGACGCCCTCGGGGTCGTCGATCACGAACCCCTCGCCGTCGGCGTCGATCAACAGTCCCTGTTCGATCAGCCGACCCCACTGGCCGCTCGTGAGGTCGTCGCTGACGTCGCCCCACGCCACGGTGCCCTGCTCCTCGGCGACCGAGAGCACCGTCGTCAGGGCCTCCGTCATCTCCTCGCCCTCCGCCGCGAGCGAGTCCACTTTCTGCGCCGTCCGTGCCATTACGATGTTCTCGGCGACGGACCCTTATCAACGATTTGCCTCCGGCCCGCGCCCTCGGACACGGGTGTCGACGTAGGTGGTGGGCGGTGACCCTGGGTCCGGAGCGGGTCTCGGGGCAGGTGGCGCTACGTTCGGGCTTCGACGGCGCTCCGGATCTCGGTCCAGACCTCGTCGGGCGACCCCTCGCCGTCGATCTCGACGAACCCCTCGTGGTCCCGGTAGCGCTCGATGATCGGCGCGGTGTTCTCCTCGAACACGTCGAGGCGGTTGCGCACGGCCGCCTCGCTGTCGTCCTCGCGCTGGATCAGTTCGCCGCCGCAGTCGTCACAGACGCCCTCCTCGTCGGGGCGGTCGAACTCGACGTGGTAGTTCGTGCCACAGTCGTCACACACCCGGCGGCCGGTGAGCCGGTCGACGAGTTCCTCGCGGGAGACCGACAGCGAGAGCACGACGTCGAGGTCGGTCATCCCGTCCAGCCGGTCGGCCTGGGCCGCGTTGCGCGGGTAGCCGTCGAGGACGAAGCCGTCGGCGTCGGCCAGGGCCTCCTCGACGATCCGGTCGACCACCGCGTCGGGCACCAGGTCGCCGGCCTCCATGTACGCCCGCGGGGTGTCGTACTCGGTGTCCATCTCCGAGATGTCCATGTCCTTGTTCGCCCGGAGCGCGTCGCCGGTGGTGACGTGCTCGACGTCGAACGCGTCGGCGATCCTCCCGGACTGTGTCCCCTTGCCGGCGCCCGGCGGACCGAGGATCAGGACTGTCGGCGCTGTCATACCGGCGAGTTCCGGGGCGGGGATTAAATGGCTGTCCAAACGCCGACGAGGGGCGCCCGACGGAACTAATAACCCCGGAGCTACTTAGGGGAGGGTATGAGCACACCGCCGGGGGAGTACTACACCGACGAACGGTGGCAGAACTGGATCGACAGGCTCCGCGAGGAGGAGATAGACCCCGAGGACGAGGACTCGGCGCGGCTCCTCCTGAACCTGCAGGACGACACCGCCATCGCCGTCGCGAAGATCGTCACCGATCACGACGACGGCACCCTCGACGCCGAGACCGCGCTGGAGGAACTCGAGGACATCCGGGGGACCGTCCTGGAGGAGGTCGAACTGGACGACGAGGACAAGCAGATGTTGCTGGACGGCGTCCAGACGTCGCTGGTCGCGGTCTTCTACGCCGCCGAGGAGTACGTCGCCGAGGGCCCTGCCGAGGAGGGGACCGTCGAGGACTACGTCGAGGCCGCCGCCGAGGCCGAGGCCGGGGAGGACCTCGACGCGGCGCTCGGCTACTGTGTCCAGGCCGGCACGCTGATCGCCGGCGGCGACCCCTTCGAGATCGACGTCGCCGAGGGTCTGGAGTACGGGCTCGTCTCGGAGTGGGTCAACGGGCTCGACAGCCTCCGGACGGCGATGAGCGACCCCGAGGTCGTCGAGGAGGACGAGGCGGCCTGACGGCGGCGCGGACCCCCGGCGGAGCGGGCGAGGGGGGACCGCCGGACGGACGTCGACGGCGTTCGGCACGAGACCACGGCCGGCTCGGGAGGCGGGACGACGGCCACGACCCGACCGTCACAGCCAGTCGAAGACGCTGATAACCGGGGGATCACCTTTTTATCCACTTCTCGGCTACGGGTCGTAGATGGGTCTCGTCGACGACGACCGCGGCCAGGCGATCCAGGTCGGTGCCGTGTTGCTGTTCGGCATCCTGATCGTCGCCTTCGCCTCCTACCAGGCGGTCGTCGTCCCGGACCAGAACCGCCGCGTCGAGTTCAACCACAACCAGCAGGTCCAGAGCCAACTCCAGGACGTCCGCAACACGATCGTCTCGGTCGTCGGCGGCGGCGCCGGCGGGTCGGTGTCGGTCGACCTGGGCACGCAGTACCCCGGCCGGGCGGTCGCGCTCAACCCCGGCGCTCCTTCGGGGTCGCTCCGCACCGTCGGGATGGACGATCCGGCGGTGACGCTCACGATCGACAACGCCACCGCGGTCGCCGACGCCGAGACCGGGGACGTCTGGAACGGGAGCCTCCGGCGGTACGACACCGGCGGACTGGTCTACACCCCCAACTACAACGTCTACACGAACCCCCCGCGGACGGTCTACGAACACACGGTCGTCTACAATCGCTTCGACACGGGGAACCTGACGGCGACCAACCAGTCGCTGGTGCGCGGGGAGACGGTGTCGCTGGTGACGCTGAACGGGTCGCTGTCCCGGACCGCCGCGGGGGCGACCAGCCTCGACGTCGAGCCGCTGAGTTCCTCCACCCGGACCGTCCGGGTTGAGTCGACGGTGGCGGCGCCGATCCGGATCAACCTCACCACGCGGCTGCCCGCCGACCGGTGGGAGACGCTCCTGAGCGGCCAGGAGGCGGTCGACGACGTGACCGACGTCGGGAACGCCCCGGCGGACTACCGGCGCGTCCGGGTGACCCTCGCACCCGGCGACTACACCCTCCGGATGACGAAGGTCGGCGTCGGCACCCGCACGACCGGCGAGCCGGCGACGTACCTGACCGGCGTCGCGGGTGACGGCTCGCAGGTGAGCAAGGGAGAGAACGTCGAGGTGATCGTGGAGGCCCGCGACGCCTACAACAACCCCGAATCCGGCGTGACGGTGAACGCGAGCGTCGCCGGGACGGGGACCGGAACGCTCGACACGGACAACGAGACGACGAACGGTGAGGGGCGGGCGTCGTTCGTCTACAGAGCGTCCGGGAGTACCGCGACGGGGATCAACACCGTACAGTTGAGCCTCGGAGATGTCGGATCGGGGTTCGACGGCTCGACGGGCGAGAACGTCACCGTCGAGGTGAACGTCACGGAGCCGACGGGCGGGGGCGGCGGTGGCGCCGGCGGAGGGAGTTCCGTCTCGCTCGACTGGCTCGCTCCTGCTAACATCAGCACCAACCCCGAGGGACCGCTTTCCTCGGGCTGTTCGGACGCGGAGCAGCGCTGTCGCTGGAACGTCGGCGACGACGACGACGCGCTCCTTCGCCTGATCGCGAACCTCTCGACGGCGTATGATGACGTGAGCGTGAACTTCGCGCTCAACAACAGCACGGTCGGCTCTGTCGACAGATCGGACGCGACGGTGGAAGGTGCCGCCGGAACCGACCTAGACCCGGAGGCCAACGGGATGGTGTCGGTCCTTGCCACGGGCGCCGGGAGTGCCGACGAGGTCGTCGTCGAGGTGTACAACTTCACCGGCGGCAGCGGCGGCGGACCGGCAGACCGGAGCGGGATGGTGTTCGACCGGACAGATCAAGACGAGAAGAAGGAGCTTGGGTTCCTCGGACAGAGCGGCGGGACCGTGACGGTCTACACCAAGCCAGGGCCGCCGTTCGAGGCGAACGACAACCGCGGCCTGGGCCCGCTGGTTGCAGACCTCGACGGGGATGGGGAGCTGGAACTGCCGTACATCGACAACAGTAATAACATTCGTCTACTCGATGACCAAGGAGAACGACAGACGCTGACGCAGGGTCGGGGCGGCGAGCGGATCGGGGCCGGTGACTTCGACGGCGACGGCGACACAGAGCTGTACTACGCCAGCACCGGTAAGCGGCTGATCGAGGCCGAAGAGCCAGGGAGCACCTCACAGCTCTCCACTGGGTACCCGGCCGCGGAGTCGGTCGCCGGCGTCGCGGATGTCGACGACGACGGTGCGGACGAGCTGGTGTTCACGAACGATCAGGGAGCCATCGAGTACGTCGACGACGACCGCAGCACGATCCGGTCGACCGGCTTCGGACAGAACCTGCCGGTGACCAACGCTATCGCCAACCCACGCGACTTCGACGGCGACGGGATCGCACGGATTCCGATCGTCGACAGTTCCAACCGGATCGTTCTGGTGAACGCCAGCGGCGGTGGCTCTACCGAGGTGATCAATGGGAGCTACGGGCAGGCGGCAAAAACCCAGTTCGCCGCAACCGACATCGACGGCGACGACGGACTCGAGTTCGCGTTCACCGACACCGGTGGTCGCGGCACCTACATGGAGCTCGACGGAACGGTGAGACCGATACTCGCTGACGGTTCCCGGCTTGACGTCGAGCCCGACGACGGGACGGCCTGACCGATGTGGGTCACGAAGCCGGGACCGGTTGCTACCGATCGATCCGCCGGGGACCGTGCTCAGTCGGAGGTGATCGGCGTCGTCCTGCTGACCGGCGTCGTCGTCC
>CAZMWG010000076.1:0-6789 GCA_964569925.1 uncultured Halobacteriales archaeon
TTTCAAATCCGGGAGGCGGCATCCGGTTTCTACACGATTTACGTTCGAGAGCGTTACGCACTCGACTGAATATCGGGCTGTCCCCGTTCCCGCGAGCGGAGCGAGCGGGAAGTCGAAAGACGAGCGCAGCGAGTCTTTCGGAAGTTCACAATCCGGGAGGCGGCATTAGACCCAGAGCTCAGATGCATGTGGTGCCGCCCGGGCGATCTCTCGCCGTTTCTCGAAACCGATCTACCGACCACGGGCTGTGACTGTGGTCGCACTTCGATCCACTCAGTTGTTACTGCACAGAGGATCTCGAGTACGATCCACGTACGTATCTGTGTACGTACCCAGGTACACGAGTGACTACCTGACTTCCAGTGCCGCTCGGAACTCACCAAAATGCGAGCCTACCCACGTCCCGTGGCAGCGGAACCGAATTCGACGGGGCGTCCCTGTTCCCACTCGACAGCGAGGACCACGTCTCGAAGCGACCCGAGTCTGCGCTCGACGACATCCAGTGGATGTGAGCCGATGAACTCTGCTGATTCGTGCGCGACGGGCGTTGGGCCGTCGCTGACCTGTAGATGAACTGGCCCGAGGTCGTCGTGCGTATCGTCCTGATGCCAGCCGACAAGCAGAGTTCGGTCCGGCTCGATCCAGTTGAACCGATAGCACTCGTGTGGCTCACCGGTCTGCAGTCGAAACCCGATCTCGACCCGCGCGGCCGTCTCCGGGTACTCGTCGTCACCAAAGAACTGGCGTGGATCTACCTCGGCGACGACCCGGTACGGGCCGGCTTCACGCGGCTCAGCACGTCGCCGCCGAACGTTCTCGAGCTCACCGCTGAGCCGGTTCTGGATGCGGTCGTGGAGCCGCTTGCTCTGTAGATTACTCCGATCAGCGAGGAAAACGACCATCAGGCGAGTGTCGAGGGAGAGTCAGTCCCCGGGGACGAGAGCTCCACGACGTCATCGTACAGCTGGAGGGCGTGCTTCACGAGCCCGAGCTCCGTGTTGATCGCCTCCCACGTGGCGATCACGTTACGACGCTCACGAAGCTCCTCGGCCGGGAAATCTTCATCCGCGAGTTGCTCCCGGAACTCATCGAGTGTGCTGACTTCGTACTCCGCAGCCAACTCCTCTTGCTCCTCCTTCAGCTCTGTGAGCTGGCCCTCCAGTTCGTCACGCGAGTGGGCCTCGATCAGGTCTGTGACCTCGTCGAAGAGCATCCGCACGGGATTCAGGTCGTAGGCTTTCCTCCCGTCGACCGTCGTTTCGGTGACCCAGTCATCACTCTGCAGTCGCCGGAGTTCATCGTCAGCTGTCGCGCGTGAGACGTCCGCCCGGTCCGCAATCTCCCGCACCGGCGTTGGCTGGTCCAGCAGCTCTACGACGTGTCGGACACGTTCACGCCCACTCATACTCCCCGTCCACGATTCCTGGTTCGATTCAGCCATCCTGCCGAGTTCTGTACTCCTCGGTTCAAATGATTTGGCTCGACTCAAATATTCAAACCAACCGGAACGGAGCGAGCAGTGAGAACGCTCACGACCGATCTGAACCCTACCGGACGCGCACAGCGAAGCGAGCACGTCTGATCTCGGTCCAATCCCCGGGGGGTGCAATCTGTATGCGACCGAACGGAGCAACGAAGACGCCCCTTCACACCCGGCTCGGCCCCGTGGCACGGCGTGCCCGCCCGATCACCCGGCCACGTACCCGAACAGCGCGGCGATCAGGAGACAGAACAGCGGGAACCCGTACAGCCGGAGGCGGTACCGTCGCCGGTAGGTGGCCAGGCGGTCCGAGAGCGGCTCCGAGGCGAGGGTCGGTCGGACCGACTCGGCCTCCTCGAAGGAGACTCCGCTCTCGGTCTTCTTGCCGACGACCGTTATCTCGTCCCCGCTCCGGAACGTCGACTCCCTGTACCGGACCGTGTCGCCGGGGGTGAGCCGGTCCGCGAGCAGCGCCCCCACCCTCCCGTACGACTCCCGGGTCGGTCTGTCGAACCCGATCTCCCGGTTGTGTGCCCGGTATCGCTCCGTCAGGTCCTCCGTGGGCGCGAACCGCTCCTCGAAACTCGACCGGCGGAGTTCGGTTCGGACGAACGCCGGCGCGGCGGTCGCGTCCAGTCCGAACGCCGACTTCAAGACGTCGGACGCCGTGGTCACCCGCCCTCGCCCCGAGAGGTTCGTCACCGGCACGTGCCCGTCGTCGGTGTCGACCACCACCTCGCCCGCGGCCGTGCCCGACGCGACCGTGAGCCACTGTGACCCGTTGCTCCTGACTAGCTTGGCCGTGTCCCACAGCGCGAGGGCACAGTCCCGCGAGCGGTACGGGGACGTGACCGTCCCCGACCGGCCGCCGATCGTTCCCGAGACGCCGACGCTCTCACCCGGGACGGCGCCGTCCGGGCCGGCGGCCACGCCGGCCAGTTCGCGGCACCGTCGCCGCCGCTGTAGCCCCCGATAGACGACCGGACTCCCGACGAACAGCAGGACCATCAGTACGAGTGCCCCGGCCGCGACGCTCACGGTCGGCCCACCCCCGCGCCCGCGCTGCCCGACGTCACGTCCGTCGGCATACTCGCCCCTTCTCCGGCCGCCGGGCTGAAAAGTCGAGGGTTCTCGCGGCCCGTCTCTCGGGGTCACCGTGCCGGCTCGTCTCCGGACGACGCCGAACGTGAACGCGGACGCTCGCCACGCCACCGGGGTCTCGGGTGCCGGGAGCGCGCGGAGCGGTGAGCCGAGTGCCGGACCACGGGAAACGCTTTTCGAGCGCGGAGACGAACCCGTCTCGTCCAGTGACACACTCCCGGGATCGAGACCGACTCCGCACCGTCATGGGGCTGTTCTACGCCGTCGCCGGCCTGAGCCACCTGCTCGTTCCGGACCTCTTCGAGCGGGTCGTCCCGCCGAGCCTCCCGCGACCGCGGGCGCTTGTCTACCTCTCGGGCGTCGCGGAGATCGCCCTGGGGGTCGGCGTCTGCTTCGAGCGGACCCGCCGGGTCTCCGCGTGGGGGATCGTCGCCCTGCTGGTCGCCGTCTTCCCGGCGAACGTCCACGCCGCCAGGGACGGGGTCGCCGCCGAGTTGGCGCCCGACCGGTTCGCCGAGGCGGCGCAACTCTCGGCGTGGGTCCGGCTCCCGCTGCAGGCGGTGCTCGTGGCCTGGGCGTGGCTGTACACGCGGCCCCGCTCGTCGGGGACCGACCGGGACGGCCGAGCCCCCGACCGATCCCCGGATCGACCGTAACGATCGGGACCCCGACCGCCACTCGGATCGGCGGGACCGCTGCGCTTCCGGTCGCCCCCCGGCCCGACGAGACGACCGAGACCGCCGGGGCCCCGGTCGAACCACGAGCGAGCGGCCGGACCGGGAGTTCAGTCGTCGAAGACGCCGGTCTCGAACCCGCGGGGCGAGTCCCGCAGCAGCCGGCCGGTGCCGTCGTGGCGTCGGAGTTCACCGTCCTCGAGGCCGTCGTTGACCCGCTCGATCCGGTCGCCTGTCACCTTCTCGGTGACCTCGAACCCCTCGACGGGGCTGACCACCCCCCACATGGCGCCGGCGGCGTGCAACACCACGGCGAGCGGCGTCAGGAGGAGGAACAGCGGCCACAGCAGCGGGTGCTTGCGGTAGGCGACCAGGCCGGAGAGGGTGTAGACGAAGAGGATCCCGAACAGGGCCGCAGAGAGCGGCCGGTAGAGGCCGACGCCGGGGACCACACCCGGGAGTACCACCGACGCGAGGACCAGCAGCGGGACGAACGGCGAGAACGCCCACGCGACCACGCGGGTGGCGTACAGCGGCCGGTAGTGTGCCGGGAGGATGCTCCCGTCCCGGATCGTCCCCGACATCCAGCGGCGGCGCTGTCCGAGCATCGCCCGCACGGACGGCGGGGCCTGGTTGCGGAAGCGAGCGTCCACGAGCCGGTAGGAGAGGTCGAACTCGTCCGCGGCCCGCCAGATCAGGTTGGTGTCCTCCGTGATCGTCGCCACGTCCCAGCCGACGGCCTCCTCTATCTCTCGGCGGATCGCGAACCCGCCGCCCCAGGCGTACAGCGGGTAGGTCAGCCGGTGAAAGCCCAGTTGCTCGAACTGGTAGCCGGTGCGGAACACCTCACAGAGGTAGGCGAGCCGCGAGCCGGTGTAGATGGGCTTCTCCGTGAACTGGACGAAGTCGGCGTCGGGCAACCCCGAGAAGCCCGCCATCAGGGTGTCCTCGTCCAGGTAGAGCACGTACTCCCGGTCGCAGTCGACGTTCCGGCGCGCCCACTCGACGGCCCTGCCCTTGTGGGTCGCCGTACACTCGAACGCCTCGGGGACGACGTGGACCGTCGCGCCGTCGACGTCGATGTCGGCCTCGGCGATCACGCGGACGTCCTCGATCGCGTCGGGGACGGCGTCGACGGTCCGCTGGACGACGGGTTCGGCGTCGATGGTGAGCACCCGGACCTGGACGGTCTCGGGACCCCAGGCGGTCTCGTCGTCGGCCCGCCACCCCCGCGAGAGCACGAGCGTCTCGGTCAGCCACCACAGCGAGGAGACCCCGTAGGTCGCCAGCGCGGCCCACAGGAGGACGCCGAGAACAGTCTGGAGGCCGACCGACACCACGGTTGCCGGATATCGTTCACTCGCTCCGATATTACTGACGATCTACGTGCGTGTGCCCCGGGTCGGTACGGACGGTGGAGCGGCCGACGGCGCCGTCACCCCGACCGGCGAGGGCGGCGCGCGGACGCCTCGGCGCCGCCCTCGTCGTCCAGCCGCGGGAGGACCTCGGTCAGTCCGTCGAGCAGCGCCGTCTCCTCCGCCTCGTCGATCGCCTCGCGGTCGAAACGCCGGGTGGAGCCCAGCCGACCCGATCGGACGAGTTCGACCGTCGAGTCGGTCACGCGGTACCCCTCGAACCGGCCGTGTGGCACCGACCAGCCGTCGAACCGGACGGCGCGGTCGGTGACCGTCACCGTCGTCCCGTCCCCGTCGTCGAACAGTAGCGCCCACGAGGAGACGCTCCCGACCGCGGTGAGCGTGCCGACGCCGACGCCGCCGTCGCTCCCGACCAGCGCCGCGACGCCGGCCGCCAGCACCCCGACCGCCCCGACGAGCGCGGCGCCGAGGAAGGCCGCCCGCCGAGTGTCTTCGTCCCCGTCCGACCCGCCGACGGTCACGGCGACGAGTTCCGTCGCGGCCTCGCGACGCCGCCGGTTCCGCAGGGTCGCGGCGGTAGCCGGGACGGCGACCCCCGGGACGACCGCCAGCAGACCGGCCACGAGGTAGACCGCTCGCGTCGTCCCGGGATCGGTCGTCGCGAGCATGTACGGGAGGTACGCGAGCGGGGGGCAAGCGGTCGCGGCGCCGACCCGGAGGGAGCCGAGCGCCTCGACGGGGTCGTCCCCCCGGGCGACCACCAGAGCGGCCAGTGCCGCGAGCACGAGACCGGCCCCGACGGCGCCGACGTGGGGTCGGAGCCCGTCGAGACCGACGAGCACCGAGAGCCCCGGCACGGCGAGCCAGAGGACGTACAGTCCCGAGAGCGCGGGGAGGAGCCGTCGCCCGATCACGGTCGACGGTGGAACGCGACTCGACATGAAGATTGTGTGAACGGTCGAGCGGACTCGGCCGGTCCGCTCAGAGCAGTCCGGAGGCGAGCATCGCCAGCCCGATCAGCGCCAGCACGACGCCGCCGATCCGGGTGAGCGCGACGTTCCAGCCGGTCGGCTCGACCGTCGACGCCGGGGTCGTACTCCCGATGGCGTCGATCTGTTCGCCCAGCCGGGCCACGCCGTAGGCGTAGCGCGCCGAGACGGCACCCAGCACCAGGAACAGGACGCCGACGAACGCCCGGCCGTCCCCGCCCCGCTCCGGGACGGGCTCGGACGGCTCCGACTCGGAGTCGTCCGGCTCGACGTCCGGGAACGCCCCCTCGTCCGGGGTCGGTGTCGCCGTCGGGGTCGGCGTCGGCGTGACCGGCTCGACGGTCCCGACGGCCACCCCGTCGACGAAGACCCGGCCGCCGAGCCGGACCAGCCAGTCGCCGTCGGCGGGCGCGCCGGCGTCCGGGAACCGCCTGTCCCGCTCGCCGTCGAACGTCTCGTCGGCCTCGCCGACCGACACCAGCGCGGTCCCGTTCTCCCACCGGACGACCAGGCGGACGAACCGGCCGGAGGGTAGCCGCACCCGCTCGGAGCGGTTCCCGGCCCGGACGACGGCTGCCGTCCCGTAGTCCGGACCGACGTTCTCGACCGCCAGCCCGACGCTCCCGTTCCGGTCGACGAACGCGACGCTCCCGTCGGCCCCGAGGTCGACCGTCGCCGCGAGGACGCCCCGGCTCGCGTCGACCGTCGTCGCGGTCAGGGTCGCGCTCTCGCCCCTCGCCACCACCAGCGAGCAGTCGCCGTCCGCGCCCACGCGGGCGACCGATCCGCCCGACCGGTCGGCCGTCGCGTTCGTCTCGATCGGGGCCGAGAAGCGGGTCCGCCAGCCGCGCTCGTCGGGCACCGACGGCTCGGGCTCGAACTCGCAGGCACCGGCCGGCGTCGGCGTCTCCCCGGGACCGGTGGTCGGTGTCGATCCCCGATCGCGGTTCGAGGTCGGCGTCCGCGTGGCCGGTCCGGCGGCCGTGCCGTTCGACGGCGTGGACGTCGGGGTGGCCGCCGGCGCCGAGACGTCCACCGCCGGCTCGGAGACGCCGGCGTCCGTCCGCGCGGTCGAGTTCACGACCACAGGGTCGCTCGTGTCGGTCGCCCCGGCGGCGTCGGTCACGACGGCGGTCCCGGCGACGAGGAGACAGACCACCGCGACGACG
>CAZMWG010000076.1:6889-12914 GCA_964569925.1 uncultured Halobacteriales archaeon
GAGGGCACGTTCCGCGGTCCGCCGAGTCGACACGTAGGGGCTTCGGTCGGTGATCGGGGCCCGTGTCCCGAGAGACGACCGGATAGCCGCTCTACGGCGAAAATCACGACAAACGGTCCGATATCCGAGCTACGACGAGCGCGTCCAGACGACGGCGTCACCGTTGGCGAGGGTCACGGGCTCGGCCCCGTCGACAGTCCCGGCGTCGCCCCCGGGGGTCCGGGCGAGCGCCGCCGTCCAGCCGTCCTCGGGGATCCGTTCGTCCAGGCCTGTCGGGTCGACGGTCCGCTCGGCGCCCTCCATGTTGCCGACGAACAGCACGCCCTCGCCGTCGGGCGACCGGCGGTAGCCGTAGTAGACGACGGTGCCGTCGGCGGGGTGGACCCGGTCGAACACCTCCCCGCCGTCGGGATCGACGTCGGCCCGGAGCCAGGGCCGCTCGCGACGGAACTCCCGGACCCGTCGGCCGAAGACCGCGCGGTCGGCGTCGACCTGGCCGAGCCAGTTCGCGAGGTCCGCGAACTCGGCGACGTCTGCCACCCAGGCCGTGGCGAACCGTTCCAGGTCCGCGGCGGTCGGTTCCCCGACGTCCATCGGGGTGCCCAGCGCCGAGAGCGCCGCGGCGACCGTCTCCAGGTCCCAGTCGCCGGCCGCGCCGACGTCCGCCAGCGCGTGGACGAACCGGCCGAGTGCGTCGCGGTCGTCGATCCCCAGGGCTCTCAGTTCCCCGAGGAACCGGTCGTCGTCGTACAGCACCGCCGGGACGTGCCGGTCGAGGAAGTTCGCCTCCTCGGCGACCACCTTCACGTTCCACTCGGGGTCGGTGTCCCCGACGAACGACCACGGGGCGCGGGCGTTGGCGTTCAGGAAGTCCATCGGCACGCCCGGCAACAGACAGTGCAGGAGTGTCCGTCGCCGCCCCGTCGTAGGCCTCGTCGATTATCTCCGGGCCGTCCTCGCCGAGGTAGGGATTGATCGGGTCGCCCTCCCACCCCTCTGGAAGGGGCTGTTGGGTCCCGCGACGGAGGGTGTCGTGGTTGGCGACGCCGGTGATCCAGTGGCTCCCCGTGTCGGCCACCTCGCGGACGCGCCACCACTTGCTCGACCAGAATGGGATCACGCTCCACCGCGACGACGACACCGACGGGGAGGCGATGAACGTCTGGTCGGCCGCGGAGGTGGGTGAGATCCCGATCGAGGAGGTGGAGGCCGCCCACGCCGAGAACCTCGACGTCGTCCTGCCACACGTCGAGCGGCTGCTCGAGGAACTGCCGGGCCGGACGGTCGTCACCGCCGACCACGGGAACCTGGTCGGGGACCGTCTCTCCCCGATCCCCGTCCGCGGCTACGGCCACCCCCGGGGGTTGCGGGTGCCGGAACTCGTGACCGTCCCCTGGCTGGAGGTGCCCGGCGAGCGGATCGACGCCGTCGCCGAACCGCCGACGACGACCGACGTCGACGACTCCCACGCGGCCGACCGGCTGGCGGCACTGGGCTACGTTCGAAGCCGGTCGCGGCGACGCCCGTCGGCGCGACCGGCCGACGAGGAGCCGACAGCCCTTTCTCGACGGGGCCGTCAGATCGAATCGATGGTCGAGAACGCCGAAGCGACGTCCGCGGGCGGCCTGGTCGGGGGCATCCTCCTGTTCGCGCTCGGCTGTTCCCTGACGCTGTTCGCGGCGGGGACGGACAGTCTGGGCACCGGATCCGGAAAGTTGCTCCCCGTCGGGGGCGGCGTCGCCGTCGTCGCCGTCGGACTGGCGCTGGCCTACCGGAGTCTGGGCTGACCTCGGGCCGTCCGGGACGCGGGACTTTTGCTCTCCGACGAGCACGGACACGACGTGGACACCGCCCTCCCCGCGAGCGCTGTCGGCGCCGTCCTCGCGGTCGCCGCCGGCCTCGGCACGTACCTGCTCGTCCCCGAACCGCTGTTCGCGCTGTCGGCCGGCGCGGTCTACGCCGCCATCGGCTACCTCGCCGTCGCCCTCGACGTCTCGCTCCGGGCGACCCGTCGGTTCGCCGACCCCCGCGGCCGGACGGGGTTCGCCGTCGGCCTGTTCGGGCTGAGCGTCGGCGGCGTCGCGGTCGCCGAGGCCGTCGAACCCGCCGTCGGGACCGTCCCCTTCCTGCTGTGGTACGCCGGCGTCCTCGCCTTCCTCCTCGTCGCCGGCCGGGCACGAGAGTCCTGACCGACCGGTTCGCTCCTGCGAGACCCCGAGCGGCCGACCGGCCGACAGGCGGATGACCGACCGGTGCCTACGAGGGGTATGGACTCGTTCGTCGTCGAGCACGAGGAGCGGTTGATCGCACGGATCGAGGACGACCACATGGTGTTCGAGGTGACCTTCGACAGCCTCGACGTCACCGACGTGACGCTGCGGTTCCGCCGCGACGGCGAGAAGGTGGGGAGCGTCTACAACGACGACGGCACCGAACGCACGATGGTCCGGCTGACGGTCCCCGGGGAGAGCGACTTCATCGGGGTCGAGGTGCCCAAGGCGTTCGTCGCCGAGATCCTCGAGGTCGCCGAGGAGACCGACCGGATCGACAACCCCGAGGCCGTCGAGGGCTACCGGCTGCGAATGTTGCGCGACGTCGAGGACGTCGAGTGACACCGACACGCTCAATCCGGTGGCCGAACAGGGCCGAGCCGTGCGACGACAGCGACGCGGCGCGCTCGGCCTGGCGTTGCTCGCGGTCGGCAACGGACTGATCGCGGCGGGACAGTCCTCCCGCGTGCTCGCCGCCTCGTCGGCGGTCTCGGCGGTCGGCACCGCCGTCCTCGCCGTCGCGTGGTACCGCGGCGAGATCGACGTCGACGCCGTCCCCGGCGGCCGCTACGTCCCGACCGCTATGATCGTCCTCGGAGTGGTCGTCCTCCTGGCCGGCCTGGTGCTCGTGGCGACGTGACGCGTGCCGTCGCCGGGCGCGGGACCCGCGGTGGCGCGGTCGTCCGTCGGTCGTGTCGTACCCGTCGCCGACGGCGGTCCCCTGCCGACGAGCGGTCCACCGACGAGGGGCCCCGAGAGCCCGCGAACCGGCGACACGGGGGCCGAGAAGAAGCCTTATACGTCCGATATCGCTAGTTCGGGTGAATGGAGTCCCCGGCGGACGTGTTGCTCGTCGACCCCGACGCGGACGACGAGGAGATCGAGCGGGCCTACCGGGAGCGGGTGAAGGAGGCCCACCCGGACCAGGGGGGGTCCGTGGAGGAGTTCCAGGCGGTGCGGGCGGCCTACGAGCGACTGCTGGCGGGCGAACACGAGAGCGAGGACGAGGAGGAGGCGACCGCCACGGGCACCCGGTCGGACAGCGGCGAACACGACCTCCGGCCGGGCGTGGCCTGCGAGGTCACCTACCTCAACTACGACGTGCTGACGGACTTCGGCTGGCGTGTCGACGACGACGACCTGTTCGAGAAGGCCCGCGCGGTCGACCTCGCCGAGGAGGACTACGGCGACTTCCACGTCGAACCCGGCGAGTCGCTGCTGGAGGCCGCCGAGAACCGCGGGTTCGCGTGGCCCTTCGCCTGCCGGGGCGGCGCCTGTGTCAACTGCGCGGTCGTCCTCCACGAGGGGGAGCTGTCGATGCCGGTCAGCCACGTCCTCCCCGCGGAGATGATGGCCCGGAACATCCGCCTCTCCTGTAACGGGATGCCGATCACCGACGAACTCCACGTCGTCTACAACGTCAAGCACATGTCCGAACTGGAGGAGTTGCTGTTGCCCCCGCGGCCGTTCGAGCAGGCCTACTCCGACTGACCGCCGCGGGCGCGGGCTCTCTCGTCCTCGACCCGCGACTAC
The DNA here is from genome assembly GCA_964569925.1 of uncultured Halobacteriales archaeon. Lineage (GTDB taxonomy): Archaea > Halobacteriota > Halobacteria > Halobacteriales > Haloarculaceae > CAZMWG01. Next base: position 10,693 of record CAZMWG010000076.1, read on the forward strand.
AGACCGACCAGGTCGTCGAGTTCGACGTCGCTCAGCCGTCCGCCACAGTTCGCACAGTCGTCGACGTGGCTCGGCCCCGGTCCGCCCTCCATGTGGACGGTCCCACACTCCGTGCACACCTCGAACTCGGCTCGCAGCATACCCGGCGCTGCTCGGGCCGGCATCAAGTGTCTTTTGGCCGACCGGTCGGAGGCCTCCGGGTCGCACGCCCGCCCGGGTCGTGTGAGCCGCGGTGTTCCCGGCCGACGACCGCGGGTCGCGCGAGCCGCGCGTCTCGAGCCGACGACCGAGAGCCACCGGAATCCCGGCCGACGCCGCCTCCTCGCGGGCACACGTCGTCCTCGCGGGTCGAGTTCGTCGCGGTCCGTGTTCTTACGGACCGTGAGACCGACTGACGATACCAGTAGCTATATACGTTGGTGTGGTATAACGTAGCACGTATGGCCACCACGCAGAACGGCGACGACATGTTCGACGAGTTCCTCAAGCGCCGGGGCCACGAGACCGAACCCGCCGACTGGGACGACGAGTACAACAAGAAGCAGTGTCCCGAGTGTGGCGGCCTCCACGACTCCGGCGCGACCGAGTGTACGGTCTGTGGGTGGACGCCGGCCTTCTGAGCCGGCACGACGCGTTCTCCGGCCGCTCGACCGACGAGCGACGCGTGTCGGAGAGTGTCCTTCGACGGCGCCGGTCCGCCCGCCGACTCCCGCCGCGGAGCGACGGCGTCGGTGGTCGGCCACCGTCCGACGGCTCGGTCGGTCGCCGTCGGCGGCCCGCTCGGTCACCGGTCGATCCTTCTCTCGGTCGCGGATCGACGATCCGCTCGACCACCGCCCGACGGTCCGGCCGGTGGGCGGTCGGGAACGGGGGGAAGGTGGTGGGGGGTTCCGGCGATCGGCGCCGCGGGACCGTTGCGCGCCGCGGGTCGGATCGGCGCGCGGTGGGGGTACTGTGGTCGGCCGCGGCGCCCGCCGTGGGGACCGCACCCGGCGTGACCTGCCGGGCGCGACCCGTGTTTTCCGCTCGGCGCCCCGGGGAGAAATAAACCCCTCAGCGTTTTCACGCCGCGAAAGAGCCGGCCGGAAACGTTTATGTGAGCCGAGGTGAACGATCGGATAGTGGACGACGAGAAGAGCATCGAGGAGATCCTCGACACGATCGGGGATCGACACGCCCGGCGGGTGCTGGCGGCGATCAGCAGGGAACCCCAGTCGGCCAAGGAACTGGCCGAGGAGTGTGACCTCTCCCTGCCGACCGTCTACCGACGTATCGAGATGCTGGACGAGTACGACCTCGTGACCGACCGGACGCTCGTCGCGGAGGACGGCAACCACTACAAGGAGTACGAGTCGAACTTCGAGTCGACGGTGATCTCCCTGGAGGACGACCAGTACCGGGTGCGGATCTACCGCGAGGAGAACCTCCCCGACCGGTTCAGCCAGTTGTGGGACGACCTCAACCCGGACTGACCCCCGGAGCGCTTTTGTAGCACGATCCTGTCACTGCGAACGATGGTCGACGGGGTGGCGGTCGTCCGGGGGGTGCTCACGGTGTTGCGCATGGCGACGTTCGCGCTCACGCTGGGGATCACGCTGATCAGCTTCCAGGCCTACCGACAGCGGCCCTCCGAGCGCCTGCAGTACGCGTTCGTCGGCTTCGCGTTCATCAGCATGGGCGTCGCCGTCGGGAGCGTCATCACCCGGCTGAGCGCCGGCGACGCCGACGCCCTCGTGCGGTCGTTCTTCCAGCTCGTGGAGACCATCCCCTTCATCATCGGCTTCACGATGCTGTACGTCTCGCTGTACCGGTGACCCCCGTATGCGGTCCTTACCGGTCCGTCGTTCGCCTCGAAGCGACGCCGAACCGCCGGACGGCGCCGCCCCGGCCTGCGGGGTCGCCGCGAGGTACACGCCGGATACTCGTCACTCGAAACGACTGTCCGAACACCCGATAACTATTTGCCCCGTGCCGGCCTTTCGCCGACCGAGGAGAGGGTCATGCCAGAGTGCCAGAACTGCGGTTCGTTCGTCACACAGGACTACGTCCGGGTGTTCACCCCGGACGGGATCGACGCGCCCCGGGTGTGCCCGCGGTGCGAGGACAAGATACGGGACGGCGCGGACGTGCGCGAGGCCCGCTCGCCTCGTCACACGTAACTCGCCTCGTCACAGCGGTAACAGCGCTGAAGCCCACGAGTTCACTCGTGGGAGGAAGCGCGT
>CAZMWG010000077.1:0-12909 GCA_964569925.1 uncultured Halobacteriales archaeon
GTACATGTTGGTCGCGGGCACCTCCGCGGTGGGGAGTAGCCACAGGTCGTCGTCGTCGTGGTCGTCCTCCTGGCGGGCGCCCACGCGGTAGGCGTCGTCGGCGAACTTCGGCAGCTGACCCGTCCCGCGCATCGACGCGCTGTTGACCGGGATCGGCGGGAACACGTCCGTGTACCCCTGTTCGCGGTGGACGTCCAGCATGAACTGGATCAGCGCGTACTCCAGGCGGGCGCCGTCGCCCTTCACGAACTGGAAGCCGCCGCCGCTGACCTTCGCGCCGCGCTCGAAGTCGAGCACGTCCAACCGTTCGCCCAGGTCGTAGTGGGGGACGACCGCCTCGGGCAGCTCCCGCAGGTCGTCGAACCCCTCGCGGCGAAGCTCCTCGTTGTCGCTCTCGTCCTCGCCGACGGGGGCGTCCTCGGCGGGGACGTTCGGCAGCTCCAGCAGCCGCCGCTCCAGCTCGGCCTCCAGTTCGTCGGCCCGCTCCTCCACCCCCGCCAGCTCCTCCTTCAGTTCGGCCGAGCGCTCGATGGCCTCCTCCGCGGCCGCCTCGTCGCCCTCGCGCTTGAGCCGGCCGATCCGCTCGGACACCTCGTTGCGCTCCTGGCGCAGCGTGTCGCCCCGGGCCTTCAGCTCCCGCCACTCCTCGTCGATCGAGAGCACCTCGTCGACGTCGACCCCCGTCACGCCCTTCTTCTCGACGGCGTCCCGGACCGTCTCGGGGTTCTCCCGGACGAACTGCCTGCTCAACATGCCCACGGCTTCGCCGGGCCGGGAATTAGTCGTGTCGGTACCGTGACCGACCGTCCCGCGGTCCGACGACGGACCCGCCGGCGGCCTCGTCGCCGACGACCCGTCCCTCCTCCGCCTCTCCGACGCCCGGCGGGACCGGTCGTCCGTCGAGCCGTCCCCCGGTCGCTCGGTCGACCGTCCGCGTTAATTTTTTGTCCCGTCGAACCGAATCAACGAGCACTCACTCCGTCCGTCACAGACCGCCGACGCCGGGGGGCGTGACGGTCGCGGGGCGGGCGTGTGGGGGGAAGCCATGACCGGGGACGACACCACGGGGACCGGCGGGACAGGCGCGGGAACGAACGGCGAGGCGGCCGACGGTGTCGACGACGATCGGAGCGGCACGCTCGGCGGGTTCACCCGCCGGGAGTTCGTCCGGACGGCGGGTGCGGGGGCGATCGTGGCCACCGTCGGCGCGGGCGCGGCCGCCCAGGCCGATCCAGCGGCGTTCGTCCGCCGGGACGGGACGAACCTGACGATCGACGGCGAGGAGGTGTACTTCCACGGCGCGAACAACTTCTGGATCACCGACTCCTACCGCGGGGAACCCTCGCGGATCGATCCGCTGTTCGAGCGGTTCGAGGAGATGGGGATCGACTTCGTGCGGACCTTCGCCGCCTGCGAGGGCGGCGACGGGGACTGTTACGTCCCGGAGCCGTACACCCACGACGAGGGGGCCTACGAGACGCTGGACTACCTGATCGAGGCCGCCGAGCGCCACGGGATCCGGCTGAACCTGGTGCTCGCCGACAACTGGGACCACAACGGCGGGATCGCGAAGTACGTCGACTGGGTGGACTCGGCGAGCGAACACGGCGACTTCTTCGTCGACGAGAACGTCCGGGAACTCTACCGGTGGCACGTCGAGGAGACGCTGACACGGACCAACGGCCACACCGGACGGGAGTACCGCGAGGAGCCGGCGATCGCGATGTGGGAACTGTGCAACGAGCCACGGCTCGAGGGCGACGACACCACCACGATCGACGACCGGGCGGGCGCCCTGGAGTCGTGGTTCGAGGAGATGGCCGCGTTCGTCCACGACCTCGACGACAACCACCTCGTCTCCAGCGGGACGGAGGGGTTCTACACCCGCGAGGACCGTACGGAGTGGTTCTACGGCGACTGGACCGCCCAGGACTTCGTGCGACACCACTCCGTCGACGGGATCGACGTCTGCTCGTTCCACATGTACCCCCACTGGTGGAACCTCCCCTTGGAGTACTGCTCGACGTGGATCGCCGAGCACGTCCGGGACGCCCACGAGCGGATCGGCAAGCCCGCCTACCTCGGGGAGTTCAACGTCAACCGCGAGGAGGGCCTGGAGCGGCGCAACCGATTCCTCGCGGAGTGGTACGAGACCGCCGACGCCTACAACTGCGACGCCGCCTCGATCTGGCAGATCGTCCTCCCGGCGACCCACGACCACGACGGCTTCCAGGTGTACCGCTCGGAGTCGGGCGACGTGCTCGCGGAGTACGCCGAGGCCGTCCGGGCCAAGAGCACCGCCGACCTCGTCACCGACGAGGACGACCCCACCCTCGTCGCGCCGACGGGCGTCGTCGCCGTCGGCTCCGGGGAGTGTGTCGAGGTCCGCTGGAGCCGCGTCAGCGGCGCCCGCGAGTACGCCCTCTACCGCGACGGGGAGCGGTCGACGACCACCCCCGGGACGCGGGCCGTGATCGGGGACGTCGACCCGGGCGCCGACTACGATATCGGCGTCGCGGCGATCGGCCCCGACGGGTCCGAGACCGACCCGACGACCCGGACCGTCGCCGCGACCGGCCCCGGGACCGTCGACGTGCCGGCCTGGGAGCGCGGCACCGTCTACGAGGGGGGCGACCGGGTCGTCCACAACGGGATCGTCTGGGAGGCACAGTGGTACACCGACGACGAGGAGCCCCGCTTCGAGAGCGGCTACGCCTGGTCGTTCGTCCGGACGCTCGGGACGCCGGTGTGTGCGGCCAGCCCCGCCCCCGGCGGCCCCGACGGGACGCCGACCCCGACGCCGACGGCCACGCCCGGCCGGACGCCGACGCCGCTGCCGACGGTCACCCCGACGCCGACGGCCACGCCCGACGACCCCGCGGGCGAGGACGGGCCGGCGCCGATCGACGGGACGACGCCGACCGACCCCGACGGCGACGGCCACTACGAGGACCTCAACGGGAGCGGCGACGTCGACTACGACGACGTGGTCACCTACTTCCAGCACATGGACGGCGACCGGATGCGCGCCGACCGGCGGTTCTACGACTACAACGACAACGGCCGGATCGACTACTCGGACCTGATCGACCTGTTCGAGGACGTGGACTGAGTCGAGTCGTCGACGTCGTGATGAGCGGCGTTCGATGAAGAGATCGAGAGGACCGGTCTGCAGGCAGCGAAAGCCCTTGCGGGGTTGCGGTCCCGCGGCTCGCTGCGCGCGCTTCGCGTGCTCCCGTCGCCGGGCTTGTGCAACCCCACTCGCCCTTTCAGTCCGCCAGGGTTCGGCCGTCGAACCGTCTGACCCCGGCGGACTGAAAGGACGAGGCGCGCCGGATGCTCCCGATGTCTGTCTCCTGGTCCGTAGTCGCGCATCCGAACACCACTCCGTGGCGGGGCCCAACGCTTTTGCCCGGCGGCGGCGCCCCACCGGCATGGCCATCGGCGACGTCACCGACGCGGACGCGGTCCACGACGACCTCTCCTACGTCGACACGGGCATGTACGACGTGCCCGAGTACGGCTCGGTGTACGTGATCGACGCCGAGCGGCCGGCGGTCGTCGACACCGGACTCGGGACGAACCACGAGCGGGTGCTGGCGGCGCTCCGGTCGGCCGGGATCGATCCCGACGACCTCGCCGCCGTGTTGCTCACCCACGTCCACCTCGACCACGCCGGCGGCGCGGGGCCGATCGCGGCCGCCACCGGCGCCGACGTCTACGTCCACGAGGTCGGCGCGCCCCACCTGGTCGACCCCGCGCGGCTCTGGGAGGGGACGAGACGGGCCGTCGGCGACCAGATCGAGTTCTACACCGAACCGGAGCCGATCGACGCCGACCGGATCGTCGAACTGACCGACGGGGACGCCGTCGACCTCGGCGACCGCGAGGTGGTCGCGCGACACGCCCCGGGTCACGCCCCCCACCAGGTCGTCTACGACGCGCCGTGGGCCGACGCCGTCTTCACGGGCGACGCCGCCGGGATCTACTCGCCCTCCACCGACACGGTCCACGTGACCTCGCCGCCGCCGAACTTCGACCTCGAACGGGCGGTCGCGGACGCCGAGGCGCTCGCCGACGGCGGGCGCGAGTGGCTCTGTTACGGCCACTTCGGGTCGGCGCGGGCGGCGGGGCGGCTCGACGCCTACGCCGACCTGCTCCGAGCGTGGGTGGAGGAGGTCGCCGCGGTCCGGGCCGAGAGCCCGGACGACGACGCGGCGACCGAGCGACTGGTCGAGCGCACGGAGACACCCGAGGCGTGGGGCGGGCGGAAAGGTCGTGCGGAGGTCGCGCTGAACGTCCGCGGGGTGACGACCTACCTCGACCGGACCGACGACCCGCCGGTCGAGGACGACGGCTGACAGGAGGGCCTCGATCGGCCCGCCGTCGGCGGCGACGAACGGGTGTGCTTAAGAGGGGGCCGACCCTGGACCCGGGCGGATGGAGGACACACCGTGGCCTCGGGCGTAGACTTCATCATCGTCCTCGTGGCCGGCATCATCGCGCTCGGCGTCGTCGCGCAGGTGCTCGCGGCCCGTCTGAAGATCCCGAACATCATCTTCTACCTGATCGTCGGGGTCGTAATCGGGCAACCGGGACTGGGGATCGTGACCAACGAGACGTTCGGCAGCGTGTTGCCGGCGATCGTCGGCCTCTCGGTCGCGATCATCGTCTTCGAGGGGGCCTTCCACCTCCACATCGACCGGATCAGGGAGGCGCCGGCGGCGACCTTCCGGCTGATCACGGTCGGGGCGCTGATCGCGCTGCTCGGCACCGCGGCCGCGGTCTACCTCGCCTTCCCGTCGGTCGGGTGGGAGCTGTCCTTTCTGATCGGGGCGCTGCTGGTCGCCACCGGGCCGACCGTCATCACGCCGATCCTGGAGGTCGTGCCGGTCCGGGACCGGGTGGCGGCGGCCTTAGAGACCGAGGGGATCGTCAACGACGTGACGGCGGCGATCACGGCGGTGGTGGTGTTCGAGGCGCTGAACCCCGAGGTCACGAGCGGGAGCCTGGCGGAGGCGTTCGCCCGACGGCTGGGTATCGGCGTGCTCGTCGGGCTCGCCGTCGCCGGCGCCGTCTACTACCTGCTGCGGTACATCGACCTCTCGCCCGGGGACGCGCCCCGGAACGCCCGGTTGCTCGTGCTCGCGGGCGCGCTCGTGGCCTACGCCGGCGCCAACCCGCTGGCCAGCGAGGCCGGCGTCGCCGCCGCCGCCACCGCGGGGATCGTGCTGGGCAACCTCGACATCCCCTACGAGGAGGAGATCACCGACTTCAAGGGCGACATCACGCTGCTCGTGCTGTCCTTCGTCTTCATCGCCCTGGCGGCACAGCTCGATCCCAACGCGCTCCGGGAGGTCGGACTGCCCGGGCTGGCGGTGGCGCTGGCGGTGGCGCTGGTCATCCGCCCGGTGCTGGTGATGCTGTCGACGGTCGGCGACCGGTTCACCGTGAACGAGCGGCTGTTCGTCAGCTTCGTCGGCCCACGGGGGATCATTCCGGCCTCGGTGGCGACGCTGTTCGCGGTGGAGTTGCGGTCGGCCGCGGAGCGGCTCGGCGATCCGGCGCTGGCCACCCAGGCCGACATCCTGCTGGGCGTGGTCTTCCTGACCATCTTCCTGACCGCCCTCTTCGAGGGCGGGCTGGCGCGGTACATCGCGGAGTACCTCGACGTGATACCGATGCGAACGATAATCGTGGGCGGCGGGCGGGTCGGCCGCGCGCTGGCCGAACGGCTGGAGGATCGTGGCGAGAACGTCGTCATCATCGAGAACGACCAGGCGACCGTCGAGCGGTGTCGCAACGAGGGGTACACCGTGGAGATGGGCGACGGCACAGACACCGAGGAGCTGCGCTCGGCGGGGGCCGAGAACGCCCGCGTCGTCGCCGCCGCGACCGGCGACGACGACGTGAACCTGCTGGTCTCGCAGCTCGCGAGCTCCAAGTTCGACGTCGAGGAGGTGATCGCGCGGGTCAACAACCCGGACAACGTGGAGGCCTTCGAGGAACTCGGCGTGCGCACCATCTCGGCGGCGATGGCCACCGCCTGGGCGATCGACAACCAGATCGAGCGGCCGGCGCTGGCCCACTGGATGACCGACGTCGGCCGCGTGGGCGACGTCCAGGAGGTCGAGGTGAGAAACGACGACCTCGTCGGCGTCGCCGTCCACGAACTCGGCCCGATGCTCCCCGACTCGTGTCTGATCGCGCTCGTCAGCCGGAACGGCGACGGGGACGTGGAGGTGCCCACCGCCGACTACGTCGTGCAGGCCGGCGACCACCTCACCCTGCTCGGACGGCGCGACTCCGTCCGCGAGGGGATGAAGCTCGTCGACCCGACCCGCTGACTGCGCCGGTCCCGACCGTTCTTCAGTCCCGATCGCTCCCCGGAGCGGTGTCTCCCGGCCCCGCGGCGTCGCCTGCACCTCCCTCGACGTCCTCGACGGCGCTCCCCCGACCGCCCCACCGCGTCCCGCCGGCGGTCCAAGGCGAGTCGCCGGCGTCGCCGCCCGACTTGTACACCCCGCGGGCGGTGGCGACCCGGGTGCCGTCCGGGAGCGTCACCTCGACGTCCGCGACGGCGACGCTCCCGCCGACGCGCAACAGTTCGGCCTCCGCCCGGAGGTCGTCGGTCGCGGGCGCGAGGTAGTCCATCCGCATGTCCACCGTCGGCGTGACGGTCCCGACCCGCTCGACGGCGGCGGCACCGCCGACGGTGTCGGCCAGCGCGTACGTGACCCCGCCGTGTGCCACCGTCCGTTCGGGGTTCGAGGAGTGTTCGGGCGAGAGCGTCAGGCGCCCGACCGCGCGACCGTCGCCGACCGACACCATCTCGATCCCCAGGTGTTCGACGAAGGGCAACCCCTGCATCAGCTCGCGGACGTCGTCCATGCGCCCCCGACTCGGGCCGCGGTCAAAAGCGTACGCGGCCGGCTCCGCTCACGGCTCGGGCGCCGCCGGCGACTCAGGCGCCACCGTCGACTCGAGCGCCGCTGGCGACGAACAGCAGGTGGTCGGCGGCGTCCTCGGCGGCGTTCGCGGCCTCGTCGAGCCGCTCGGCGAGGTCCCGGACGAGGATCGCCTCGGGGGTCGGCCGGTCGGCGAGGGCCCGCTCCACGACGTCGTGCCGGAGCGCGTCACACTGACGCTCCAGGTCGTCGATCTGATCGACGGCGTCGGCCACCGGCGCGCCGGTCCCCGGGCTCACCAGCGACCCGACGAACCGCTCGACGACGTCGGCCAGCAGGATCGTCGCGCGGCTGGTGTAGCCGGCCATCGCGGCGAGGTCGTCGACCGTCGCCGGGCGGAGGTCGGGATCGACGGCCGACAGCTCCCGGAGGAACACCTCCGCGGCGTCGGGCACCGCGTCGACCGCCGCGTACAGCTCCATCACCTCGGCCGTCCGGAGGTACACCTCGGTGTAGTTGGGTCGGGCCTCGCCCAGCAGCGAGCGCAGTTCCCGCAGCCGGACGTCACAGGTCGACTCCCGGCCGGCCAGCCGGTCGACCCGCTCCTCGAAGCCGTCCTCGCCGTAGGCGAGCAGCGACGCGGGCAGCACGCTCACGCAGGAACGGACCGCCGACAGGTACTCCCCGGTCGCCTCGGTGACGGCGTCCCCGTACTCGTCGGTGACGGTGGCCATGTACCGGAGTGACCGGGGGCCGGGGAAAGGGCTGCTATGATCCCTCGTTCCGACTAAGAAACGCTCTATAGACGCCTGACGGCCGTTTGACAGCACCGACGTGCGACGCGGTCCGCCGGCGTCGTCCGCCGGCGACGGACCCCTCAGACCGCCTCGAACTCGATCGCGGCGCCCTGGCCGAAGCCGACACACTCGGTCGCCAGCCCGGTCTCGGCGCCCCGCCGCTCCATCTCGTGGAGCAGCGTCACGGGGAGACGGGCGCCGCTGGCGCCCAGCGGGTGACCGATCGCGACGGCGCCGCCGTTGACGTTGAACGACTCCTCGTCGAAGCCCAGCTCCCGTCGACAGTGGACCGTCTGGCTGGCGAAGGCCTCGTTGAGCTCCACCAGGTCGTAGTCGCCGGGCTCGCGGCCGGTCCGCTCGGCCAGCGCCCGCACGGCCGGGATCGGACCGATCCCCATCACCGTGGGGTCGACGCCGACCACCTCGTGGGCGCCGACGGCGGCCAGCGGCGAAAGGCCGTGCTCGTCGGCGAACGCCCGGGAGGTCACGAGCAGTCCCGCGGCGCCGTCCGAGACCTGCGAGGCGTTGCCCGGGGTCACCGTCCCGTCGGACTTGAACACCGTCGGGAGACCCGCGAGCTGCTCCATGTCGGTGTCGCGGCGGATCCCCTCGTCGGTCTCGACGAGCCCGTCGTCGGTCTCGATCGGTACGAGTTCGTCGTCGAACCGGCCGGAGTCGGTCGCGTCGGCCGCCCGCCGGTGGCTGCGCAGCGCGTACTCGTCCTGTGTCTCGCGGCTCACGTCGTGCCGTCGGGCGACGGCCTCGGCGGTCATCCCCATCCCCAGGTCGCCGACGTCGTACAGTTCGGCCAGTCCCGGGTGGACGTTGTGGGTGTTCGCCCCCATCTCGACGCGGGACATCGACTCGACGCCGCCGGCGATCAGACAGTCCCGCTGTCCGGCGGCGATAGCGTCGGCCGCCCGCATGACCGCCTCGGCGGAGGAGGCACACCAGCGGTTGATCGTCGCCGCGGGGACGGACTCGCCCAGCTCCGAGAGCAGGGCGATCACCCGCGCGAGGTTGTTGCCCTGTTCCTCGCGCTGCTGGGCACACCCCACAGCAGGTCGTCCACGTCGTCGGGCGCGACGCCCGTCTCGGCGAGCAGCGTGTCGATCAGCGGGACCGACAGGTCCTCGCTGCGGACGTCCGCGAGCGCGCCGTCCTCCTTGCCCTGTGGCGTGCGGACCGCGCCGACCACGACCGGGGTTCGTTCCATACCCCTGCTCCGTCGGGCGTCCTGTTAATACCTCACAAACGCGGAGGGCGATGTCGGGGGTTCACGTCGGGGTCGACGGGACCCTTCGAGCCACTTATTGCCCTCGCGGGCCTACCGAGCCGAGAATGAGCGATCCGCAGCTCGACGTCGTCGAGTTCCTCCTCACCACCGTCGTCTACGACGAGCGGCGGGAACTGGAGCCGGAGGACCTCCGTCCGGCCCACCGAGCCGCGTTCTACGACGGGGCCGAGATCGAGCGTCCTCTCACCCCGACCGGCGAGAGCGCGACGGTCGCCACCGACGTGGAGCGTCCCTGGGACGCCGTCTCCGGACTGATGTTCACCGACCGCGACGAGTTCACGGGCGCGCTCTCGTTCACCGACCGGGGGATGGCCGAGGAGTGGTTCCTGGACCGCGTCGACGCCGACCGGATCGAGGAGAACCCGGTGCTTTCGGCGGCCTACGAGGACGAGGTCCCGGGAGCGGACTACGAGCGCGCCCGCGAGCACAACCGTCCCCCGCGGGCCGACCGCGCGTTCATCGACACCCTGCTGGAGGAGTACTTCGACGACGACGAGGGCGAGGAGATGCTCGACCTCGTGGAGGTGCGGGTCCCCGACGAGGTGGAGATGACCCTCGACGAACTCGTCCTCACCCCCGACCAGGAGGGGGAGATCCAGAAGGTGGTGAAGGCGATCGAACACCGCGAGTACCTGGCCGAGATCGGACTGCGCGAGATCGGGAAGCTGCTGTTCGTCGGCCCGCCGGGCACCGGCAAGACCAGCGTCGCGCGGGCGCTGGGCCGGGAGCTCGACCTCCCGTTCGTGGAGGTGAAGCTGTCGATGATCACCTCCCAGTATCTGGGCGAGACCGCCAAGAACGTCGAGAAGACCTTCGAGGTCGCGAAACGGCTCGCCCCCTGTATCCTGTTCATGGACGAGTTCGACTTCGTGGCAAAGACCCGCTCCAGCGACGAACACGCCGCGATCAAGCGCGCGGTCAACACGCTGCTGAAGTCGATCGACGAGGTGAGCCTGATCCGCGACGAGGTGTTGCTGATCGGCGCCACCAACCACCCCGACCAACTGGACGCCGCCGCGTGGCGCCGGTTCGACGAGATCGTCAACTTCCCCAAGCCCGACCGCGGGATGCGCGCCGACATCCTCCGGGTGGTCACCCGCCGGATGGACATCGACGAGTTCGACCCCCACGCGCTCGCCGAGATAACCGAGGGGCTGACCGGCTCCGATCTCCGGCTCGTCCTCCGTGAGGCCGTGCTCGACGCGCTCACCGAGGAGCGCACCACGCTCACCCAGGACGACCTGGAGCGGGCCGTCGCCGACTTCGAGGAGCGGGACAACCTCAAGAACCTCGACATGATCGAGGGCGACCACGACGCGCTGGTCGCCGGCGGCACCCCGGGCGGCGCCGACGCCAGCGCCGACGGCGGCCACTCACACGACCACGACCACTGACGGCCGCCGATCGGTTTCTCGCGGCGTCCCCGACCCCGTTCACTCGGCCCGCTCGCCCTCGATCGCGACCGGGTCGCCGACGGCGACCGTCGTCCCGTCGCTTCCGGCCGGCACGCGCGTGTTGACCGTCAGCCGGAACGCCCCGCGGAACCGATCCGACTCCGTCCAGTCGGGCCGGGTGGCCTCGCGACGCTCCAGGAACCGCTCGCGGAACTCCGGCGTCTCCGCGCCGGTGTCCGGATCGCGGGCCGGGACGACACAGCGCCGACAGGGGTGGACTCCCTCGATCGTCGCGTCGCCGATCCGGACGGCGACGACGGTCCCCTCGTCGCGGAACAGCCGGTCCTCCCAGAACGGCTCGACGCCGCCGACCTCCAGGGTCGCGCGGAAGCGCCGCCGGACCTCGGCGAGGTCCAGGTCGAACCAGGCGCCGACCTCCCGGAGCGTCGCCGTCGAGACCACCGTCGGCCCGTGGCGCTCCCGGTCGTCGTGTTGCCCGCGGTCGTCGCGGCGGACGCTCACCTCGCGCCCGAACCGCTCCGAGAGGTAGCCGTTCAGGTCGGCGTGGACCGTCGCCTCGTCGGGCGCGTCGGCGTGGTCCTCGTCGACGCCGTCCCCGTCCGCCCCGTCGCGACCGGCGCCGCCGTACAGCGGGAACCGCCGGGCCGCGTCGGGGGACTCCTCCTGACCGCGTAACGTCACCGCCGGCCCGTCCGGCTCCGACCGCGGGTGGAACGTCGACCGGAGTCGGTGGACCGCGTCGGTCTTCTTCCCGTTGACGTAGTCGCCGGTTCCCGTGACGTCGGGGTCGTCGGGGACGGGCTCGTCGGCCGGCCGGGCGTGGATCGCCCACTCGCGGTCCCCGGCTAGCGCGCCGGCGGCGGCGAGCGTCGCCCGCTCGGGGGTCTCGGGATCGAGGGACTTCACCGGGAACCGCTGGAGGTGTGTCACCCGCGGGTCCCGGTCCGCGGGGTCGAGCACGTCGTGGTCGGCCGACAGCGCCTCGATCGGGAGGCCGTTCATGCCGGGAACGGTCGCCCGCCCGGCGAATAAGCGTGCCGTCCGTCGGCTCTCCGCCGAGCTGCCCGGCGAGTCCGGCGGACCCGGACACCCGTCGTCGATCCGACGGGAGTTCCTGCTCCCGGTGCCGACGACGGTACCGCGGGACGCGGGGTTGATAGGGCTGGCAGCCCGAGGAGGGGTCGATGGAGGTCACCCTGCTGGGGACCGGCGACACGACGGGGACCCCGACGCCCGGCTGTGACTGCGAGACCTGCGAGCGGGCACGCGAGCGCGGCGTCGAGCGGACCCGCTTCTCGCTGCACGTCCGCGACGAGGCCACGGGGCGGTCGCTGCTGGTCGACGCCAGCCCGGACTTCCGCCAGCAGTTCCTCCGCCAGGACGTCCCGCTGCCCGACGCGGCCGTGATCAGCCACGTCCACTTCGACCACCTGGACGGGCTGGGCAACGCCTACCGGCTGGTGGACGACCTCCCGGTGTACGCCGCCGACGAGACCGACCCCCGGACCGGCGAGAGCGTCGCCGGGACGATCGACCGCCGCTACGACTACCTCGACCCCGTGACGGTCCACCCGCGGAGCCCGTCCGAGCCGTTCGCGGCCGCCGGCTTCGAGGTCCGGCTCGTCCCGGCCGTCCACCCGCCGCTGCTCTGCTACGGGCTCCGGATCGAGGGTCCCCACGGCGCCGTCCTCTCGGTGTCGGGCGACACCACCTACGGGATCGGCGCCGAGGCCCGCGAGACCCTCCGGGACCCCGACCTGGCGATCGTCGAGGGGATCGTCAACGCCGAGTTCTGTGACCACCACCCCGCCGGCGGCGACCACCACGACGACGACGGCGTCCCCCGGACGTTCGGGACCAAACACATGACGCTGCGGGGCGCCCGGGACCTGGCGGCCGACCTCGGCGCCGACGACTACCGGATCGTCCACACCGCACACTTCGTCCCCGCCGACCGGGCCTTCGCCGACGACGTCGCCGTCGACGGCGAGCGGTTCCGGCTGTAGCGACGACAGAACGGCCGTGTGGGAGCGTCTCGACCCGCGACGGGGGAGCGGGTCGGTCACGACGGGCTTTTGACCGCGGGTACCGAACGCCGTGCCATGTCTGTCGAGGCCAAGCTCGAGGCCGCCCGCGACGACCTGGCCGACCGGGGGCCCGTGCTGGTCGCCTTCTCCGGCGGCGTCGACTCCGCGGTGGTCGCGGCGATCGCCCACGACGCCCTGGGCGAGGACGCCGTGGCCTGCACCGCCAAGAGCGAGACGCTGCCGGCCGCGGAACTGAGCGACGCCACCCGCGTCGCCGACGAGATCGGCGTCCGCCACGAGATCGTCGAGTTCTCCGAACTGGACAGCCAGCAGTTCGTGCAGAACGGCGACGAGCGCTGTTATCACTGCCGCTCGATGCGCCTCTCGGCGATGTACGATCGAGCCCGGGAACTGGGGATCGACGTCGTCTGTGACGGCACCAACGCCTCCGACCAGGGGGAGGGC
>CAZMWG010000078.1:0-8360 GCA_964569925.1 uncultured Halobacteriales archaeon
GCTTCGAGTTCCTCGACCCGGTCCGTGGTCCGGCGGTCCTGCCAGACGAGGGCGTTGTGCACGGGTTTGCCGGTCTCCCCGTCCCAGACGACGGTGGTCTCACGCTGGTTGGTGATGCCCAGCGCCGCCAGCTGGTCGGCGTCCAGACCGGCTTCCTCCAGCCCCCGCGTGACGACGTCCTTGGTGTTCTCCCAGATCTCGATTGGGTCGTGCTCGACCCAGCCGGGCTCGGGGTATATCTGTTCGTGCTGTTCGTACGCGTTGGCCACGACCTGACCGCCGTGGTCGAAGACCATGAAGCGGGTCCCGGTCGTCCCCTGATCGATCGAACCGACGTAGTTGTCTGCCATGTGGGTGTCTCCTGGGCGGCGTTTACTTCTGGTTGCCACCCGTGAGTAAACGTCTAAATGGATCATTATAAAACTACCCCTGACTCTTGGGCCGTGCTCTGAGGGACCCCGTATTCGAGCGGTGTCCGGAGACGGGGTGCCGAGAAAAGAGGCACTGTAGGTCTTGAGAAGGCTTTTTTCGACACTCGCCTATTAGTGTTGAAAGCATCACACGACTGGCTCGGTGGCCCGAACGACGCTGCGGCGGCCCACGACCGACGCGCGCCCGGATCTTGAGTCACGGCGTCGTGTCGCTAGTGAATTGAAGTGTGTGGAACCGTCATATGGAGCCATGACAATCGACACGACGGTGCTGGTCGTCGGCGGCGGCGCGACCGGCGCCGGCGTCGCACGCGACCTCGCGCTCCGGGACGTCGACGTGACGCTGATCGACCGGAACGGGCTGGGATCGGGCACCTCGGGACGCTCGCACGGGCTCCTCCACAGCGGCGCGCGGTACGCGGAGGCCGACCCCACCGGCGCCGCGGAGTGTATCGAGGAGAACGCCGTCCTCCGTGAGATCGCCGGAGCGTGTGTCCGGGACACCGGCGGGCTGTTCGTCTCGCTCGAGTCCGACGACGACGACTACTTCGAGGAGAAGCGCGCGGCCTGTGCGGACGTGGGGATCGACGCCGAGGAGATCGACCCCGCCGCCGCCCGCGAACTCGCCCCGGACCTGGCCGGCACCGTCGAGCGGGCGATGCGGGTCCCCGACGCGGTGATCTACCCCTCGCGGCTGGTCGCGGCCACCGCGGCCGACGCCGCCGCCAACGGCGCGACCGTCCACACACACGCGCCGCTGGAGGGGCTGCAGGTGGCGGACGGCCGCGTGGAGGCGGCGTCGGTCGGCGGCTCGGTCGACGGGACGATCGAACCGACGTTCGTCGTCAACGCGGCGGGCGCGTGGGCGGGGTCGGTGGCGGCGATGGCCGGACTGGACGTGTCGATGGCACCCGCTCGGGGGGTGATGGTGTCGGTCGACTACGACCGACCCCACCCGGTGCTCAACCGCTGTCGCGACCCCGACGACGGGGATATCGTGGTTCCCCACGAGGGCGAGACCGTCCTGGGGACGACCAGCGTCCCGGTGTCGGATCCCGACGACTACCCGCAGGAGGACTGGGAGGTCGAGCGGTCGATCGAGGAGTGTGCGGCGATGCTCCCCCCGGTCGCCGACGCCGACGTCGTCCGGAGCTGGTGGGGTGTGCGGCCGCTGTACGAACCGGACGAGGCCGCCGAGGACCGGCGGGGCATCTCGCGCGGGTTCTTCCGGCTCGACCACGCCGAGGACGGCGTCGCCAACGCGGCAAGCGTCGTCGGCGGCAAGCTGACGACCTACCGGCAGATGGCCGAGTCGGTCGCCGATCTGGTGTGTGACCGACTGGGCGTCGAGGCCGACTGCGTGACCGCCGACCGCCGGCTCCCGGGGGCCGACGACCCCGACCGCCTGGACACGTTCGTCGCCGACTACGACGGCCAGGGGCCTACCGACGAGGACGTCGTCGCCGCCGACTAGCCGGCCGCCGCGAGAGCCGACACGATCCGACCCCTCGCTCGTGGGACCATCGGACGAGCGACCCGCGGTCCGGGTGTTCGTCCCTGTTCTCGCCGCCTCGACCCTGGGGTTCGGGTCGTGTCACGACGAGTCGCTACCCCACGGACGCCCCGGTTTCGCGGGTGGCGGATCGACCGAGTCAGGCCATCGACCGACCCGGATCGTCCGTCGCGAGGAACTGTCCGTGGAAGCCGTAGGGGACCCGGTGCGGGAGCGGGAGTCGGGCGCGTTCGGTCAGCGTCTCCGCGTCCAGACAGAGCAGGGCCGACCGGTCGGCGGCCCCGTCGAGCGCCAGCGACAGCAGGACGCCGTCGTCCTCGGCCGTCCCGGAGGGCGCCGGAACGAACGTGGCTTCGCCGGGGTGAACTCCCGGTTCCGACCACCGACGGACGGTCCCTCGCTCCAGGTCGACCTTCGCGACCGCCGTGGGGAGCCCGCCGTACTCCGTCGCGACGAGGTAGACGTACCGGTACGGCCGGCCGTTGACGCGTCGGTAGTCGACCGTCGGGAACGAGGCGGGACCGGGACAGAGTAGCTCCCGCCGGGCCGAGCCACCCGACAGCGGCAGCCGGTACCTGACGAGGTCGCCGCGGGGCACGTTCGGGTCGTCGCTCCGGAGGTTCGCGACCGTCAGAGCGGTGATCGCCCGCTCGTCGTCGAACCGCACGCAGTCCGCCACGATCGCGTCGTCGTCCTCGTAGGCGTTCGCGAAGTGGTAGATGAAGAAGGGATCGCCCCGGACGGCGGCGACGCGGTCGCCGGTGGTCCGGTCCAGGACGTGGAAGCGTGCCGGCTCGTCCCGTGGAGCGACGCAGTCGGCGAACGTCCGCCCGCGGGCTGCTCCGAGGAGCAGCCGACGGAAGTCGACGCCGAACGGCGCCTCGGGGACGACGGCGTACCGCTCGGTCAGCGCGAACGAGTGGACGTACGGCGGGTGGGTTCCGAACCGCAACCGGGTGATCGGCTCCGGGGACTCGCCGGGCGACCGCCGGAACAGGGTGTAGACACACTCGCGGCCGACACTCGTCGCCAGCCCCCACTGGACCCCGTCCACGACGTGGCAGTGGCCCAGGGTCGCGTCCGCGTCCAGCCCGGCCGTCAGGTCGCGCCGGCCCACGGTGGCCAGCGTCTCCGGGTCGACGGCGATCCCGATCGGGGTCTCGGAGACGGCGTAGACCGTTCCGTCGATCCGGAGGACGCCGATCGCCGGGTTGTCCTGGAGGCCGGACAGCGTCCGGCGGAGCCGCCCGAGCGGTCGGCCGCTCGCCGGCGTCCCCGGCAGCGGCCGTCGCACCCGACCGTGCTCGCGCGCGACCCGGAAGTCCTCGCTCCGGACGAACCGCGCGGCGTAGGTGGCGCCCCCGTCCGCGATCCGGACTCGACGGAGCAGCGCCAGCGCGTCGAACCAGTGTGCCAGCGGCGTCTCGCCGACCTCGAACTGCCCCGGCCCGTCCACCAGGAACGTCCCGTCGAGCCACTCGGGGAGCCGTCCCTCGACGTCGAGCTCGGCGTTCCGGATCTCCGCCCGTTGGCTCCGGAAGCCGGACTGCCAGGTGTTGTCCATGGGCGTGACCGGCCCTACGGCCTCGCCGGTCTCGACCCTTCGGACGGCCCCGACGTCGCGGCCGGCGTCCCCGCCCGCAACGCCGCCGCTCACGACCTCCGTTTCGTGTCGAGATTTCACCGGAAACCCGGTGTGTGTGGCCGCCGCCGGATCCGGCGGTTCCAGGTCGAACCGGGTCCCACGCCCCGCGAACCGCCCCCTCGATCCGGACGACGCCCGCCACACGACACGCGCGGTCGCCGGACCGTCCGTCTCGACGGCTTCGGTCGGCCGTGAGCTTGAGGCGGTGATCTCGACCGGAACACCACCGGAGTGGCTCGGCCGACCGGCCCGGTCGCCCCGTCCGGTCGGTCGCGCCGGCCCGCCGCCGGCCCCGTGTCGCCTCGCGGCGTCGCCGGCGGGATCTCGGACCGATCGGCGGTATCGGTCCACCGGCCACCCCGTCGGCCGACCGGTCAGCCGAGTCCACCGGCTCAGCCAGTTGGCTATACCGGTCGACTGGACAGACCGCCTCGACTGGCGATCGTCGCCCGCGGTACCGTCCAGCCACTCGACTCCGCTCGCCGGCTCGACTGATCCGCCCAGCCGACCGGGTCGACCGTTTCACCCAGGTGAGCGAGGTGGCTGAGCGCTACAGCCGAGTGGCACAGTTGAACGGTGTGGTTGACCGATAACGCTGCACGGAATAGTCGGACAGATCGGCTGATCGGATCAGCTAAGTCAGCTGACTTAGCTAAGCCGACCAGCTATACTGTATGGTCGGCTCGAATAGCTGAGGTGTCTGACTGAACTTTATGGGTGATCGAGTCCGTGACACGGCTATGCTCGCCTACACGACGTACTCGGAGGCAGGGGGGGTCGGCAAGTCGACGCTGGCGGCGAACCTCGCCGTCGCGGACGCCCGCGCCGGTCGGGACGTACTCGTGGTCGACCTCGACCCCCAGGAGGCCTCGGTGTCGTACCTGCTGGACACCGGCGACGGCCGCGCCGACGCCGGCGCCGACTCGCTAGTTCGGCACATGGTCGAGCGCGAGCGGGGCCGGTTCGACGACCTGATCGAGTCCAGCGAGGGGGTCGACGTCGTCCCCGCGCACAACAGCCTGGAGGGGCTGGACCGCCACCTGAGCCGCCGCGAGGAGGAGGCCAGCGACTTCGGGGAGAACTGGAACCGCAACGTCCAGTTGCTGCGGGTGCTCCGTGAGAACGACGTCCACGAGCGTTACGACACGCTGGTCGTCGACCCGCCGGCGACCGCCGACGTGAAACTGTACAACGCGATCCACGCCACGCGGTCGCTGCTGGTGCCGTTCGAGCCCTCCGGCAAGGGCCGCAAGTCCGTCGACGGGCTGGAGGAACTCGTCCCAGGGCTGGAGGAGAACCTCGGCATCGAGGTCGGGGTGTTGGCCATCGTCCCCAACCGCTTCCGGGGGACAAACGACCAGGAGGACATGCTCGCGGCGATGCGCGAGCGCGAGTACGAGGTCCCCGTCGTGTTGAACGAGCGGGGGTCGCTGTTCGAGGGGTGTTGGCGACGGCGCTGCTCGGCGTTCCGCTACGTCGAGGAACACCGGACCCGTAAGCGAGACTACGAGCGGGAGACCCTGGAGAAACTGGAACGGCTCGCGGGACACCTCCGTGGGACCGTGGAGGTGATGGCATGAAACCCGGCGCCGGCGACGACCCGTTCGCCGACGACGCCGGGATCGACGAGCCCGAGGAGGACGAAGCGGACCGACCCGACGCCGCGGACGACCGGCGAGCCGAAGCCGTGGGCGCGACGACCGACGCGGCCGGCCCGGCGGCTGCCGGACCGGACTCCGGGTCCCCGTCCGGGACCGACGAGCCGGCGAACGGGTCGGGTTCCCGGCGCGGGACGGCCCCGGAGACGGAGCCCGCCCCGGAGCACGAGCGGGAGCTGGGGTCGCTGCCCTACAAGTACCGTCGCGAGTCGGTGAAGCAGGGGCGCAACCAGCAGCCGATGTTCCTGCAGTCCTCGACCCGCGAGCTGATCGCCGAGACGGTCGACGACGCCGAGGAGCGCTTCGACGAGGAGGTGTACAAGACCGACGTCGTCGAGGCGATGCTGGTCGCCGGCGCCGAGGGGACCACCCCACAGGCGGTCCTCCGGCGGTGGGGCTACGGGATGAAGAACGGGTAGCTCGACGGCCCCGAACCGCCCTCTCGCCGAGACGAACCGTCCCCTGACGGTCCCACCGTGTGACGTCGCCGTCAGTCGACCGCGAGGTGTCCGCCGTCGGCGATCGCTCGCGGCGTGTCGTCGCCCCCGGTCAGGCCATCTCGGCGAGCGTGTCGGCCGGGATGGGTCCCGTCGGTGGGTCGGCCGTCGTCGCCAGCCGGTAGGTGATCGCCCCGGCGCGCTCGACGCCGAGGGGTCGGTTCGCGCCGAACAGCCGGGCGACCGGCTCGAACGCGCCGGCGGCGGCGAACAGTCGGTTCGCGACCGCGGGGAAGTGTGGCTGGTCGGGCCCGTAGACGGCCCCGAACCGGGGGACCGGGATCGTCATCTCCAGGTCGGCGATGGCTCGCTCGGCGCGTCGCCGGGCGTCGATGTACGCCGCGTCGACGAGCGGGGGCTTCGCCGACGAGGAGACGTAGACGAACCGGTCGACGCCGGCCCGCTCGGCCTCCAGGGCGGCCAGGATCGCCGAGTCGCCGTTCAGCCGCTCGAAGCTGACACCCTCGTCGGGACGCTCGGAGATCGTACCGATCGAGTGGACCATCGTGTCGACGCCCGACAGCGCCGCCCGCCACTCGTCGGGGGCGAACACGTCGGCCGCCAGCCACGTGACCGACTCCGCCCACGGCCCGCGCTGGTCCGGCGACGGCGGGCCGCTACGGGCCACGCTCGTCACCGCGTGGCCCTCCCGGACCGCGCGTTCACACACTCGACGGCCGATGAAGCCGTTGCCGCCGGTCACGAGCAGTTCCATACGCTCCGTCGGGGCCGCGCCCGGGAAAGCCGTTCGGCGCGCCCCGGGACCGCCCCGTGACTGAACCCGACGCGGGGCACCGTGCCGGCGAGTTGACGGCGAGCGGAACGGCCCCGTGGCCCCCTCGAAGGGCGCCGGCGGGGTCTCAGTGGAACATGTCGAGCAGGAAGATAGAGAGGAAGCCGACGAAGAACAGCGTCGTGGAGACGGGCGTCTCGGGGACCTTCTGGGCCTTCACGAGCAGTTCCTCGGTCACGAGATACAACAGTGCGGCCGACCCGAACGCGAGGATCACGTTCAGCGGGGCGCCGGTCACGCCGTCCAGCAGGAGGACGCCGGCGACGACGCCGGCCGTCAGCAGGACGCCGAACGTCGCCGGCACCGCGAGCTTCCGGAGTCGGGAGACGGCCGACGGCAGCGCGACCACGCCGGCGACACCCAGGAAGAGTACCTCGATCGAGAGCGCCACGGCGATGATGATCCCGGTGGCGCTCTCCCGGAGGAACGTCGCCCCGATGAGGACGCCGTCGATGATCATGTCGATGCTGACGGTGATCAGGAGGCCGGCGGCGCCGGCGAAGCTCCCCCCGATGTCGCGTTTCTCGATGGTCTTGCTCAGCTTGTGGATGCCGAGCATCGCCGCCACGCCGAGCGCGAAGCCGGCGACCACCACCCGCGGCGTCGCCTCGTGGACGTCCGGCAGCAGTTCGGCCGCCACGGCGGCGGTGACCACGCCGGCCGCCAGGTGTTGGACGTTGCTCTCCATCTGTGGGCCGGGGGCGCGGAAGACGGCGATCAGGCCGCCGACCAGCGCCGCGACGACGGCGAGCATCGTGTACGACAGCGCCTGCGTGAGCGTTCCGGACAGCAGTCCCGCCTGTGCGAGCGTTCCAGCCATCGGTCCCCCCTCACGACTGGAGATTCATGAATCCGGGCGGTTCGGGGCCACTCACCGCCAGGGGTTAACCGCGACGGTGTGCAACACCGTCAGCGCGAGCGCGGCGACGACGACCAGCAGGATCGCCACCGGGTAGGCGGCCTCCAGACCGAGCGAGACGAAGGTGGTCCAGATCTCGACCGGCATCGTCCGCGGGTAGTAGGCGAGCATCGTCGTCGCGCCGAACTCGCCCATGGCCCGGGCGAAGGTCAGCGTCACGCCGGCGACGATCCCCGGGGCGGCCAGCGGCAGGGTCACGTCCCGGACGGTCGCCAGGTGACCCTTGCCCAGCGAGCGCGAGACCTCCTCCAGGCGGCCGTCGACCCCCTCGAAAGCAGCCTTCGCGGTCACCACGACGAACGGCGAGGCGACGAACGTCTGTGCGAGCACCACGCCGGCCAGCGACCGGGTGAGCGGGAGCCCGGCGGCGGCCGCCGACGCCCCGACCGGCGTCTCCGGGCCGACGACGGTGAGCAACACCACCCCGCCGACCGTCGGCGGCAACACCAGCGGCAACACGACGGCCGCGAGGACGGGGCCGGTCAGCGGCGTCTCGGCCCGGGCGAGCCAGTAGGAAAGCGGCAGTCCGAACACGGTCGCCAGCACGGTGGTGATCGCGGCCGACGCGAGCGACGTCGCGGCCGCCGACCGCACCGCGGGGTCGCCCAGACCGGCGAGCACCTCCCCCGGCGTCGCCGAGAGGAACAGCGACGCCACCGGGGCGAGGTAGTAGACCAGCAACAGACCGCCCAGCAGGAGCGCCGCCGTCGGCCAGTCCGGGGCGGGGAGTCGCCGGGATCGGGCCGAACCGGCCGCCACGGCTCACTCCCCCGCCCGTCGCCGGTCGTCCGGCCCGGACGCTCCGGTCCCGTCCGTTCCGGGGCCCCTTCTCTCGTTCGTCCCGGGCGCTCCGCTTCGGTCCGTCTCGGGCACTCCCGTCCCGTCCGTCCCGGGCGCTCCGCTT
>CAZMWG010000078.1:8460-12896 GCA_964569925.1 uncultured Halobacteriales archaeon
TCCGCTTCGGTCCGTCTCGGGCACTCCCGTCCCGTCCGTCCCGGGCGCTCCGCTTCGGTCCGTCTCGGGCACTCCCGTCCCGTCCGTCCCGAACGTTTCGGTCCCGCCACTCCCCAGTGCCCGCCGGACGGCCTCCGGTGGCTCACCCTCGAACCGGGGGAACGACTCGCGACGCAGGAAGCCCGACTCGGCCAGGTACGACCCGGTCGTGAGGGCGTCGAAGGCCGCCAGTGCCGCGTCGCCCTCCGTCCGGAGCGTCGCCGCGTAGCCGATCGTGTCCCCCCGGACCGTCCGCCCGCTCGGTAGGTCGTAGGAGACGGTCCGGTACCACTCCGCCGCGTGCGCGGGGTCGCTCAGGTCGATCCGGTCCGGGAGGTCCACGTAGTCGTACCCCCGCTCGACGGCCATGTTCCGGTAGGCCAGCGCGGCGTCGACGGCGCCGGTCTCGAACCGGCTGATCAGCCCGGTCTCGGGGTAGATCTGGTCTCTGCGCGGGACCCGCTCGTGCAGCGCCGGCGCGCCGTCGTAGTACCGCGAGGCGAGTTCGAGGACGAACAGCGCCCGGTAGCCCAGCGGGTCCTGCTCGGGGTCGGTCCGCCCGAGCGCGACGCCGTCGCCCAGCAACGGCTCGTACCACCGCCGGTCCGGACCCGTGGCCGCCTCGGCGATCCGTCGACCACCCCGGGCGTCGGGGTCGTAGGCAAGTACCACCGCGTTGCTCGCGAACACCGAGTACCACGCCGGCGACAGCGGCGTCTCGAACAGCGCCGCGTCGGACAGCGCGACCACGTCGGGGTCGCGCCGCCCCTCGGCGACGAGACGGGCGACCGTCGCCGACCCGTGTGCCTCCACCCGGACCGGCACGCCGGCCGCGGCCTCGAGTCCCTCGCTCAGGGCGTGCTGGAGGCTCCCCGCGGCGAGGACGTCGACGGCCGCCCGGTCGCCGCCGGCGCTCGCGCCCGCCGCGGAGCCATCGCCGAGACAGCCCGCCAGCCCGGACAGTCCGACGACGGCCCCGACCCCGGCCGCCCGCAGGAACCCCCGTCGGGAGCTCTCGACCCCGCTCCGGGCCGGCCCCCGACTCCCGCCGTCGGCCGATCGCTCGCGACCGCTCCGAGCGGCGTCGCGCTCGCGGAGGGACGAGCGCCGGCCGTCCCGGCGTTGTTTCCGATCGGACACAACCGATTCGTTGTGTCCGTCCGGGCATAACCGTTTTGCTCGTCGGCGATCAGGTCGCCGTATGGAGCCCGAACCCGACGTCGACGTGGACGCCGCGGCGGCGCTGACCGCCGGGGACGTGCGGTTCGGGGAGCGCGACGCGGCGCTCCTGCGGGCGGTCGACGAGCACGGCTCGCTGAACGCGGCGGCCGACGCGCTCGGGCGGTCGTACTCCCGGTCCCAGCGGCGGGTCGTGGAACTGGAGGAGGCGTTCGGACGCCTGGTCGAGCGGACCCGCGGCGGGTCGGGCGGGGGCGGCAGTTCGCTGACCGGGACGGCCGAGGCGCTGCTCGCGGAGTTCGACCGCGTCACGGCCGAGTTCGCTGGTCTCACGGAGGCCGAGGAGACGGTCCTCCGGGGGATCGTCGTCGAACGGGCGGGCGAACTCGGGACCGTCGAGACCGCCGCCGGCCGGGTCCGGGCGGTCGTCCCCGCGGCCGGCGAGGACGTGCGGCTGGCGGTCCGGGCCGACGCGGTCACGCTGCACGCGCCGGGGAGCCTCCCGGCGGCCGAGACGAGCGCCCGCAACCGGTTTCGCGGGACCGTCCGGTCGGTGACCGAGGGCGACGCCCTGGCGCGGGTGGCCGTCGACGTCGGCGCCGACGCCGACCTGGCCGTGCTGGTGACCCGGACCAGCGTCGAGACGCTGGCCCTCGCGCCCGGCGACGCGGTCGTCGCCTCGTTCAAGGCGACCGCGACGCGGGCCTACCCCGCCGGGCGGACGGACGAGGACTGATCCGACGACGGACCCGTCGCCGTCGGGTCAGTCGTCCGGCGAGACCGGCTCCGGACCGGGGCCCTCGGAGTCGGGTTCGGATCCGTCGTCACCGTCCCCGGCCGCGACGTCGACCTCCGAGTCGGTGAGGTCGGCCCCGCGCCAGGTGCCCCGCCGGTACCACCCGTAGGCGAGGATCGCGCCGACCACGTTCGAGACGGCGAAGGCGAGCCAGACGCCGCTCTCGCCCATCGGCGTCGAGAGCACCCACGCGACCGGGAGGCGGACCACGGCGAGCATCAGCACGGAGACGGCGGCGGCGGTGAGGGTCTTCCCGGCGCCCCGGAAGCTGCCGGTGTAGGCCCGCATGACGCCGATGAACCCGAAGGTGAGCGCGACGTAGCGGAGGAACTCCGCCGTGATACCGACCACCTCGTCGCTGGTGGTGAACACGTCCGCGACGGCGGGCGCGACGAACCAGACGACGACGCCCGCGGCCGTGAGGATCCCGAACAGGGTCTTTGCGGCGAGCCCGGCCGCCCGCTCGGCCCGGTCGGGCTTGTCGGCGCCGATGTTCTGTCCGGTCATCGTCTCGACCCCGCGGGCCACCGCGATCGCCGGCAGAAAGACCACCGAGAACACGCGCGTCCCGATGCCGTAGGCGGCGACGACCGGGTCCGAGAAGCTCGCCACGATGAACAACAGCAGGTTGATCGACAGCGCTCGGCCGGTACCCTCGACCGAGGCCGGCGCCCCGATCCGGGCGAGTCGCGGGAGATAGGAGAGGTCCGGCACCATGTCCCGGAGGTGGATCCGGACGCCGCGGGTGCCACGGAACATGATCGCCAGGCCGACCACGAACGCCAGCCCGCGGGAGAACACCGTCGCGATCGCCGCCCCCTCGATGCCCGACCCGGCGTAGCCGGTCGCCGCGAACAGCGACGCCTCCAGGCCGGAGAGTCCGAGGGCGCCGAACAGCGGGTTGTTCTGGAACCCGAAGATGAGAAACGGGTCGATGACGATGTTGAGCACCACCGAGCCGAACATCACGACCATCGGGGTGACGGTGTCGCCGTACCCCCGCATGAGCGCGATGAAGACAAAGAAGCCGAACATGAACGCGAGCCCCAGCGAGATCACCTCCATGTACCCCGAGGCCAGCGGCAACACGTCCGCCGAAGCGCCCATCACCGCGAGGAACTCGTCGACGAACAGATAGCCCACACCCCCGAGCACCAGCGACCCGATCACGGCGAAGGTCACCGTCTGTGAGGCGGCGTACTCGGCCTCCCCCTCCTCTCCCGCCCCCGTGTACTGGGCGACGAGCACGCTCCCGGCGACCGAGATGCCCATCCCCAGCGAGATCAGCAGGAACACCATCGGGAACGCGAAGCTGATCGCCGCCAGGGCGTCCGTGCTGTACTGACCCAGCCAGAACGTGTCCGCGATGTTGTAGGCCGTCTGGAAGAGGTTCGTGACGACGATCGGCATCGACAGGAGGAACAGCGGCTTCGCGATGGTGCCCGAGGTGAGGTCGAACTCCTCGGGACCCCTGAACAGCGCCCCGATCCGCTCGCGGAGGCTCACCGGCGACGGACCTCCGGGCCGCCGTGGTCGTCGGGCGATCGCGTCCGTGGTCTCCGCCGGAGAACTCCGTCCATGTCGGTCGGTACGCCGACTTACTGACTAGTTAGTCAAAAGCGTTCGGAAACGCGAACCGGCGAGTCACGTCCGGACCGGCGAGGGCCTCGTGCCCTCGCGGGCGAAGTTCCGCCCGTAACCGGGACTGACGACTCGGTCACAATCGTTATGCTCGCCGGGCCGAAGTGGTAGGTGATGGCCGACTCGCCGGAGCGATCCGCGCCGGACCCGGACGACGAGATCATGCGCGCGACCGACCGCGCGCTGCAGGAGCACGGCTACGCGGGGCTGACGATCGAGCGGATCGCCGCGGAGTACGGCAAGTCGACCGCCGCGGTCCACTACCACTACGACACGAAGGAGGACCTGCTCGCGGCCTTCCTGGAGCACGTCCTCGACCGGTTCGTCGAGACGATCCACGAGGTCGAGACGACGGACCCCGAGCGGCGGCTGGAACTGTTGCTCGACAAGTTGCTGGTCGCGCCGGAGGACCACCGCGACCTGCTGACCGCGATGCTGGAGATGCGGAGCCAGGCGCCGAACAGGGAGGCGTTCGCCGAGCGGTTCCGGGCGAACGACGAGTACGTCCGGTACATGCTCCGGACGGTGATCGACCAGGGGATCGACGAGGGGGTGTTCGCGGACGCCGACGCCGATCACGTCGCGCGCGCGCTGATGACGATCGCCGACGGCGCCCGGACCCGCGCGGTCGTCCTGGACGACGACGACACCCTGGCGACGGCGCGCCGGACCGCCGACGAGTACGTCACGGCCGTCCTCGGGACCGACGATCCGGAGTCGGAACCGGACTGACCGGGTCGCCGCGGCCCCCGATCGGTGAAAGACACTTACCGGCGGACGG
>CAZMWG010000079.1:0-12728 GCA_964569925.1 uncultured Halobacteriales archaeon
CGCCGCCGGCGCCGACGACGATGACGTCGTGCTCGTGCATGGATTGGGGTTAGGAACTCCGTGACTTAGGCGTGTTGCCGACGGCTACCAGAACTTCAGGTTGTTCTTGATCGCTTCCCGCTTCAGCGACTGGATGTGCTCGGTCAGCGGGATGTCCTTCGGACAGACCTCCGTACAGGAGAACTGGGTCTGACAGCGCCAGACGCCGTGTTCCTGCTCGACGATCCGGAGCCGCTCCTGCTTGCGGTCCTCGCCCTCCCGCTCGTCCATCGCGAACCGGTAGGCCTTGTTGATCGCCGCCGGCCCCAGGTACTGGTTGTCCCCGGCCGCGACGTTACAGGAGGACATACAGGCACCACACCAGATACACCGCGTGGAGGTCTTGATCGTCTCGCGGTTCTCCCGGCTCTGGCGTTGCTCCTCGCGCTCGCCCTCCGGCAACTCGTCCGGGTCGAAGAAGGGTTCGACGGCCTCCATCTGGTCGTAGAAGTGCTCCATGTCGACGACCAGGTCCTTCACGACGTCCTGGTGTGGGAGCGGTTCGATCCGCACCGGCTCGTCCAGTTCGCCGACCTGGGTCTTACACCCCAGCCGCTGGCGGCCGTTGACGAACAGGGCGTCCGAGCCACAGACCGCCTGCCGACAGGAGTGACGGAAGGTCAGCGACGAGTCGAAGTGGTCTCTGGCGTAGATCAGCGCGTCGAGGACGGTCATCCCCTTGTGGAAGGGGACCTCGAAGTCGTCGAACCGGGGCTCCTGCTTGCCCGAGACCTCCGGGTCGTAGCGGAACACCTTCAGCTCCACCGTGTCGTCGGGGTCGTCGGTCGAGTCGACGACGTTGCGCTGGGCCTGCCGTTCGACCGCCCGCTCGCCTTTCTCCCGTCGGCGCCGGTCGCCCGGCGACTCCACCGGCGGCTCGCTCTCCGTCTCGGTCTCGGTCTCCGTCTCCGTCTTCTGTTTCTGGGTACTCATGGTTTCACAGTAGGTTCGTCATCGCGAGCGCGACGCGGGTCCCCTGGACGAT
This sequence comes from uncultured Halobacteriales archaeon, assembly GCA_964569925.1. Lineage (GTDB taxonomy): Archaea > Halobacteriota > Halobacteria > Halobacteriales > Haloarculaceae > CAZMWG01. The sequence goes on from CAZMWG010000079.1 coordinate 1,025, forward strand.
CAACAGGACGCCCGAGAGCACGAGAACGCCGGCGACAGCCCGCTTGGCCGTCCCGGTGATCCCCTGGTTGACGAGGGCGTTGTAGACGCCGTTGACGCCGTGGAAGGTCGCGGTGACCAGGAACAGCCACATCGTCGCGAAGTAGCCGACCTGGCTCATCCGGACCTGCGTCCCCGCGAACGTGATCTCGGCGGCGTGGTTCACGAAGTGAAGCAGGATGAAGTGGAAGCTCAACACGCCGATCAGGAAGACGGCGGTGAGCCGCTGGAACAGCCACCGCCGACCGCCCCGGTCGAACGAGGAGTAGTGTTCGGCCATCAGACCAGCGCACCCCCGAGGAACGTCGGCACGCTCGCGACCGTTATCGCACCCGTCAACACCAGCGACGCGTAGAAGCTCCGGTCCTGTGACTCCAGTCCCAGCCCGAGGTCGACGAACAGCAGGCGGATCCCGTTGAGGATGTGAAACACTGCGACGGCCAACAGCCCGACTTCGAGAAACCGCACGATCAACAGTGCCTCGAGCCCGCTGAGGGTGTTCGTGTACAGCGCGTCGCCGCGGATGGCGGTGCTGAGCACCGCGATGTGGGTGAACAGGTAGCCCACGAGCACCCATCCCGTGAACTTGTGGAAGATCCAGGCCCACATCCCGGCCGAGAACTCCCGCCACCGTCCGAAGTCCTCGACGGTGCCGCGGTCGTAAGACTGGCTCATACGTGCGGGGGTTGGTGCGGGGACTCAAAGACCTTTCTACGTTGGGCTTTCGGCGTGCCGGAAAGGGCTCGTTACCGTCCGTGTTCGAGGCGCGGGCCGCGGATGTACCGGACGAGCGGGCCGCTCCGGGCCGCTCAGGTCGCCGGCGCGCCGGGCGAGTGACCGGCGCCGCTCTCGACGGCCCGCAGGGTCGCCTCGTCCAGGCTCACCAGGTGACACAGCGGGTTGCCCGGGTAGACCAGCGGGTTCTCGGCCACGCCGACGAGCACGCCGGTAAAGGGGGCCTCCACGACCACCCGCTCGGTCTTGAACGGGTTGGTGATCGTACAGATCGGCTCGCCCTCGTAGACTAGCGCCCCCCGCTGGTGGTGGGTCTCGACCAGCCCGCCGGCGTCGGCCCGCAGCCAGGTCTTGTCGCCGGACTCGACGACGGTCCGCCAGCCGGGCCAGCGGACGCACTCGGCCGCCAGCAGCCCGAACTCGGCGAGCACCGACCGGACCCCGTCCAGCGCCCGGTCGATCAGGCCCCGCTGGAACCGGTGGGCCCCCCCCATCTCGACGGTGATCGTCGGCGTCCCCGCCTCGGTGGCCGCCCGCCGGAGCGCGCCGCTCGGTCCCTCCGTGTCGATGATCAGGTTCGACGCGAACGCCCGCGCCACCCGCCCCACGCCCTCGTTCGACATGTCCGCGCGCACGTGGAGCATGTTCGTCCGGCCTCGGGTGGAGGTGTGCACGTCGACCCCGTAGTCACAGGGCTCGACGAAGTTGCGGAAGACGGCGTCGGCCATCCGTTTGGCGCTCGTGGAGCCGGCCCTGCCCGGGAACGACCGGTTGAGGTCCCGGTCGTAGATCGGGAGGTACCGCTCCTGGGCGATGAACCCCGGCACGTTCAACACCGGGAGACAGACCAGCGTCCCCCGCAGGTCCGAGAGGTCCCACTCCTGGGCCACCGTCCGGACCACCTCCACGCCGTTGAGCTCGTCGCCGTGGGCCGCCGCCGAGAGGAAGACGGTCGGGCCGGGCTCCTCGCCGACGATCACCGTCACGGGGAGTTTCACCGGGTCGCCCAGATACGTCTGGCTCACGGTGTACCGGAGGTTCTGACGCTCGCCGGGATCGACCCGCCCCCCGTCGTACGTGAACGGCTCGACCTCCATGCGCCGACGACACGGCGAGGCCAGAAACGTGTGACGTTCCGGGACGCGGCCGGCCGGAGAGGAGACGCCCGCCAGCGTTTTCGCCCCGCCGGTCGTCCCCCGGGCATGAGCGACGCGGACGACGCGGACGGGAGCGAAACCGGAGACGCCGCGGACGTCACCGTCGGCGTCCTGGGCCTGCACAGCAGCAAGGAGACGAAGGCGATCCTCAACGCGGCGACCGCGCTGGGCGCCGACACGGAGTGGCTGCGCCGGGAGAACCTCACCGTCGAGGTCGAGGACGGCGAGGCGACGCTCTCGCCGTCGGTCGACGTCGTGGTCAACCGGCTGTTGCTCTCCTCTGACCAACACCCCGCCGAGGGGCTCGGGCTCGCCCACACCGTCGACCGGCTCGTCCCGACGCTGAACGACCCGCGGGCGGTGGCGGTGGCGCTGCACAAGTTCGCCACCGCGGCGGCGCTGACCGAGGCCGACCTCCCGGTGCCCGACGCGTACATGGCGCTGTCGGCCGACCGGCTCAACGCCGAGCGGGGCCGCTTCGGCGAGCGGGCCGTCTACAAGACCGCCATCGGCACCCACGGCGGGGGCACCTGGCTGGTGGACCTGGACCGGCCGGTCGACGCCGCCGTCGGCGACCGGCAGGCGTTCCTGCAGTCGTTTCTGGGCGGCGAGGGCCCCAACCGCGACCTCCGGGTGTACGTCGTCGACGGCGCGGTGATCGCGGCGATGTACCGCACCGCCGGCGAGGGGGAGTGGCGCACCAACGTCGCCCTGGGCGGGGCGGTGGCCGACGCGACCGACGACCTGCCGGACGGGGTCGCCGAGACGGCCGTCCGGGCGACGGAGGCGGTCGGCCTGGACTACGCCGGCGTCGACGTGATCGCGCGGGGCGAGGAACACGCCGTGCTGGAGGTCAACCCGACGGCGGGCTTCCGGGGACTGTTCCGCGCGACCGGGGTCAACCCGGCGCCGACCATCGCGGCGCTGGCGATCGAGACCGCCGGCGGCAGCGTCGATCCCGACGCGGTCGACCGCCTCGCCGGGAGCCTCGACGACTCGCGACCGGCCTGCACGCCGCCCCGGCGCCGTTCCGAGCCGGCCGAACCGGTCGACGTCGGCTACATCGAGGAGGTCGTCGTCGCCGGGACCCGCGGGAGCGAGACGGTGCTGGCCAAGTCCGACACCGGCGCCACCCGCTCCAGCATCGACACCGAACTCGCCGCCCGCATCGGCACGGGGCCGATCACCGACGTCGTCACGGTCCGGTCGGGTAGCTCGAAGAAGGGGAGATCCCGGCCGGTCGTCGACCTCGTGATCGGGGTCGGCGGGCGGCGCCACACCGTCACCGCGAGCGTCGAGGACCGCGGCCACATGGACTATCCCGTCCTGCTGGGCCGGGACGTCCTGCGACACTACCGGGTCGACGTCACCCGGCGGGTCGACGCCGACGCGCCCGAGACCGAGGAGTGAGAGGCGGCGGGGACGGGACGCCGCGAGGAGTGAGCGCGGTCGACTGCGGTCGGCCCGCCCGGCCCGTCGCCGGCCGCCCGGCGCCCGGCCGCCCCTCGTCGTCCGGTCGCCCGTCGCCCTCGGGTCGTCGGTCGACGCTCGATCGGCCCCCCGGTGTTCCGTCGCCCGCCGCCGCTCGCCCGTCGCTCAGTCGCCCCGCCCGGCACAGTCACAGGGGAACTCGACCGACCGGCTCCCCCCGGATCGATCCCCCGGCGTCCCCTCGCCGCCCCCGTCCGCGCCCGTGCCCGCGCCGTCCGCGTCCGCATCGTCCGTGTCACCCGCGTCCGTACCGCCCGCGTTCGCTCCCTCCGGACCCGTGTCGCCCCGGCTCCCGCCCGCCGGTCCGATGGACCGGCGTCCGTCGCCGTCGGCCGCGTCCCCGGCGTCCTCGGGACGTCCCGTCGCGTCGCCGGACCGCTCGACCGTCTCGTCCCCGCTCCCGGCGCCGCCGACGGGCTTCGCGGGGACGCCGACCACCGTCACCCCCGGCGGGACGTCGTCGACGACGACCGCGCCCGCCCCGACGGTCGCCCCGTCGCCGACCGTCACCGGGCCGACGAGGGTCGCGTCGGCGCCGATCGTCACCCCGTCGCCGATCGTCGGGTGACGCTTCTCCGGATCGGGCGAGTCCCCGCCCAGCGTCACGCCGTGGTGCATGTGGACGTCGTCGCCGACCTCGGCGGTCTCGCCGATCACGGTCCCCATCCCGTGGTCGACGAACAGGCGGTCGCCGATCGCGGCCGCCGGGTGGATCTCGACGCCGGTCAGCACCCGGGCGACGTGGGCCAGCACCCGGGCTGCCAGCGGGTGACCCCGACCCCACAGCCAGTGTGCGATCCGGTGACACCAGACCGCGTGCAGGCCGGGGTAGGTCAGGACTACCTCGACCCGGCTCCTCGCCGCCGGGTCGCGCGCTACCGCCGTACGGACGTCCTCGCGGAGTCTGTCGAGCATCGTGGAGTCGGTCGTGGGGCTCTCGTTCGTGTCGGTTCAGTGGGGTCGTGTCGGCCCCCGGCGGGCCTCGCGGACGACGGCGAGTCCGGGCCGGGGGACCGGGAGAGGATCGAGCCGGCGCTCAACAACGGGTCGGGGCGGTGTCGTCGGTCGGAGAACGGGCGGCCGGTCGCGAGCGCGAGCGCCCCGTGCGCATGCCTCGAACAGGCACCTCGACGATCATAAATCCAGCCGATCGATCGGCGCGAGTTCGACCGCGGCCCGGAGCCGCAGGTCCCGCGAGGAGCGGCCGACGGCGACGGTGTACTCCCCGCCCGGGCGCCGCCAGCCGCCGTCGTACGCCGCGAACGACTCCGGGGCGAGCGGGATCGACAGCCGGCGGGACTCGCCGGCCGCGAGTTCGACGCGCTCGCCGGCCCCGAGTTCCCGGGGCGGGCGCTCGATCCCGCCGGCGGGGGGCTCGACGTAGGCCTGGACCACCTCGACGCCGGGGCGGTCGGCGACGTTCTCGACGGTCACGCTCGCCGTGACCGTCCCCGGCGGCCCGTCCGCGGGCCCCACGTCGAGGTCCCGGTACGCGAAGGCCGCGTACGACTCCCCGGCGCCGAAGGGGTAGCGGGGCTCGACGTCGTCGGCGTCGAACCCGCGGTGGCCGACGAGGACGCCCTCGTCGTAGGAGACGACGCCGCCGGCACCCGGGTAGCGCCCCTCGCCGACGGTCGGGTAGTCCTCCAGCGCGCGCCCGAACGTCACGGGTAGACGGCCGCCCGGGTCGGTCCCGAACAGCACGTCCGCCAGCGCGCCCCCGTCGGCCTCCCCCGGGTACCAGGTCTCGACCACCGCCGCGACCTCGTCGGCCCAGGGCGTCGCGACCGGGCCGCCGGTGCGCAGCACCACGACCGTCGGCGCGACGTCGGCGACGGCCTCGATCAGCCGGTCCTGGTCGCCGGGCAGACCGTACGTCTCGCGGTCCTCGCCCTCCGTGGCGGCGTCCTGGACGACGACGACGGCGACATCGGCCCGCTCGGCGGCCGTCACGGCGTCGCCGATCGACGGGCCTCCACGCCACGGCGCCCGCGGGAGCCCGAGGTCGAGATCGAACGGCGAGGGCTCCGGGATCGGCTCCACCCCCCGGGTGAACGTCACCGGCGCCTCCGTCCGCTCGCGCAGACCCGCCACCGGGCCGACCGTCGCCGCGGGGTCGACCTCGCTGGAGCCGCCGCCGCCGACCTTCGCGCGGTCGGCGTTCGGGCCGATCACGGCCAGTCGCTCGCCGTCCCGGCCCGGTGTTAGCGGGAGGGTCCCGTCCTCGTCGAGCAGCGTCGTCCCCGCCACGGCGGCCTCGCGAGCCAGCGTCCGGTTCGACCGGACGTCGACGACCGGCGACCGGTCCCCGTCGCGGTCGAGCACCCCCACCCGCTCGTACAGCGAGAGCACCCGGACGACGGCGCGGTCGAGCGCTTCGGCGTCGACCTCGCCGCGCTCGATCGCCGTCCGGAGGGGGTCGCCGAAGTGGCCGTGGTCGAACGGGTCGGGCTGGCCGCTCCCGCGCAGCAGGCGGTCGGACAGGCGCTCGATCAGCGGCGGGTCGACCCCGAGCCGTCCCGAGAGGTCGATCCGGCGGACCAGCGCCGCGAGGGGCACCGTCGGCGCGACCCACTCGAGCCCGGAGATGCCGGGCATCTCCACGTCCAGCCCGGCGGTCAGCGCCCGCTCGTCGTGGGTCGCCCACCAGTCCGAGACGACGACGCCCTCGAACCCCCACTCCTCCCGGAGCAGGTCGGTCAACAGCCGCTCGTTCGCGGTGGCGTGCTCGCCGTCGACGCGGTTGTACGCCGCCATCACCGCGCCCGCGCCGGCGTCGACGGCGCGCCGGAACGGCGTCAGGTACACCTCCCGGAGCGCCCGCTCGCCGACGTCGACGTCGATCCGGTTCCGGTCGCGCTCCTGCTCGTTGGCGACGAAGTGTTTGACCGTCGCGGCGACGCCCTCGTTCTCGACGCCCCGGACGTAGCCGGCGCCGACGGTCCCCGCGAGCACGGGGTCCTCGGCGACGTACTCGAAGTTCCGACCGCCCAGCGGGACCCGGATCAGGTTCACGCCCGGCGCCAGCAGCACGTCCTGGCCCTTCGCGCGGGCCTCGCGGGCGATCGCCGCGCCGACCCGGCGGGCGAGGTCGGGGCTCCAGGCCGCGCCGAGGCCGACCGTCGCCGGGAACGCCGTCGCGGTGCCGGCCCGCACGCCCAGGGGTCCGTCGACGAGGTCCAGCGGCGGGATCCCGAGCCGGTCGACCCCGGAGAGGTGACCCGTCGCGACGCCCGCCGGGTCCGCCGTCCCGCGGACCAGCGACAGCTTCTCGTCGCGGTCGAGTTCCGCAACCAGCCGTTCGACGCGCTCGCTCGGCATCTCCGTCGGAGGTGGCGCCGCCGGGACATAGGCCCTGTGGCCGTCCCCGGTCGAACCGCCCCCGTGCCGACCGATCGCCGCGGCCGACCGACGTATGTACCCCGAACCCGTAGCTCCGGCCATGCAGGAGAACGCCGAAGTCGACGACGCACACGGCGGGGCGGATCGAGCGGAGAGCGAGGCCGATCCGGCGGCGCTCTCGCTGGCCGGGGGGTTCGTCGGCACCGTCGTCGGGCTGAAGCGGGGCGGACCGGCGGGCGCAGTCGCCGGGGGACTCCTCGGCGGGACCGCCGGCTACCTGGCCGGCGCCGCCTCGCGGACGGGCGGTCGCGCCGACCGCGCCGGCGAGGGCGAACCGATCTCGATCGACGTCGGCGACGCCGGCGCCGACACCCACGAGACGGCCGAGAGCGAGACGTCGACCGAGGAGGCCGACGGGGACGAGGACGCGGCGGCGACCGAGGAGGCCGACGCCGCCGACGACGAGGGTGAGGCCGAGGACCGGACGGACTGAGCCCGATCAGACCCGCTCGGCCCGGGCGCCGGCGGGGCCGCCGCGGACGGCCCCGACGAGCCGTCGAACGGTCGCGCCCAGCAGGAACGCGCAGACGCCGACGGGGACGCCGACGACCAGAGCCACCCGCGCCGCGAAGGCGAGGGCGTCGGGCAGCGAGACGACGACGGGTCCCCACGGCTCGACGACCGTGGTCCCGTAGCGGGTCGCCGCCGCACCGAACACCGGGCCGGCGACCAGCACCGTGGTCGGGACGAGCCCGGAGTTGACCGCGGCGCTCGCGGCACCCAGCGCGGCCAGCAACCCGACCCCGAGGAAGACCGCCGTCGCGGGGTCGGTGCCGTCCCAGGTCCCGCCGACCAGATCGACGAGGGTCCCGTAGCCGACGGCCGAGCCGACCCACCACGCCGTCGCCGCGGCGAGGACCGGAGCGACCGCGACGACCAGCAGCGACACCGCCGGCCGCCGTCCGAGGACGACGACCCGGACCGGGCCGGTCAGGAACCCGCCGGCCCGGCGCGCGAGCGGGGAGAGACGGGCGCCGAGCCGCCGGAGGCCGGTTCGGAGACGGTTCAGGGCTGTCCAGAGCGTCGACGGGAGGCCCGCCGCGGCCGCCGCGAGGGGGGAGAGGGTCGTCGCGAGGACGGCCATCCCCGTGGCGGCGGCGCCGCGGAGGGAGGAGATGTCAGGGCGCATCGGCGGACACCTCGGACGCCCGGCACGTCGGTCTTACGCTTCGCCGGGGTCTGCCCCGCCCCGTCGAGGCTTTCCCGGTCGCGTCGGGGTGCCCGAAGGTCGTGGCGGGTGTGACGACCGTCGCGTGTCCGACCGCCGCGGTCCGGTCGTGTTTGGATACGGGGACGGCGGTGCCGGAGCCGGTGAGACGGCCCTGGAAGCCCCGGCCGGCTGCACTCCCGCGGCTCGCCGTGCTCCTCGGCCGTGAGCAGACACCGCAGGCGGCAGGCCGAGGGGCGCAGGACGGTCGTTCGAGAGACCGGCGGTCTTTCGTGATGACGAGAGAGCGTCGCTCTCTCGAACCGCCCCCGAGTCGAGCCGGCCGGGGCTTCCCGGGCGGTACTCCTCCCGACCTCGGTCGTTGCTGTTACAGCAAACACTGCCGCCGGTCCCGGCGGAGGGTTCAAGCGCGACCGCGTGCTACGGTCTGCCATGAGCGTCTCCGGACTGTGCGAGATCTGTGAGCGGCCGGGCGTCGAGGAGACCTGCGACCGGTGTGGTCGGCTCGTCTGTGACCGACACTTCGACGACGGGGACGGGGTCTGCACGGAGTGTGCGCCGGAGCTGGGTCGGTCGGGCGGTGTCGACCCCGGGGAACTGCCGGAGGATGTCGACGTCTACCGGTTCTAGCGCCGGCGGGGACCGGGCGGCCGACAGGGCGACGACACGCGAAAGAGGGGCGGAGGGCCGACCCGCCGGGGGGCAGGGCCGGCGAGCCGGCCCGAGGGCGGTGAGTCCACCGCGTGCCCGGCGCGAACGGGGACGCGGGCGGCGGAGCGTGACAGGACTCGACGTCCCCGGCACGGCCGCCGGTCACACGGTGCGTTCCCACCTGTGTCCCGGGTCCACGTATAAACCACCCCCCGGTCTCGGAGCCGACACCGGTCCCGAAGATTTATATACCAAAACCAGCCCCGAGGGAACGGCGACGGTCGGCCGGCCGCGGAGTCGGGTCGGAGAGGGCCGGTCGGCCGTGTAGCCGAAGCGGAGACGGTCGGCCGCGGAGTCGGGCCGGTACGGCGTGACGGCGCGAGCGTGGGGGCTACCGGTGTCGGTTCAGCCGCCGTTTCAGTCGGCGTGCGGCGGCGCCGGCGGCCTCGAAGTAGTCACCGCGGGCGTCCTCGCCGGCGAAGATCACGCCCCGCGAGGAGTTGACCAGCCCGACGCGGACGTCCCGGCCCTCACGGGGGGCGAGGCCGTGCTCGACGGCCGCCTCGGCGTCCCCGCCCTGGGCGCCGACGCCGGGGACAAGGAACGGCATCCCCGGGACGGTCTCCCTGATCTCGGCCAGTTCCGCCGGGGCGGTGGCGCCGACCACCAGCCCGACGTTGCCCGCCCGGTTCCACAGGTCCGCGAGCGCGGCCACCCGCTCGTACACCGGCTCGCCGCTCGCCAGTTCGAGGTCCTGCAGGTCCGCGCCCCCGGCGTTCGAGGTCCGACAGAGGACGAACACGCCGGCGTCGGTCCGCGAGAGGAACGGCTCCAGGGAGTCTCTCCCCAGGTACGGGTTGACGGTGACCGCGTCGGCGTTCAGCCCGTCGTCGTCGAGCGCGGTCGCGTACCGCCGGGCGGTGTTGCCGATGTCCGCTCGCTTCGCGTCCAGCAACACGGGGACGTCCTTGCCGTGGGCGTACGCGACCGTCTCTCGGAGCGCCCGCCAGCCGTCGGCGTCCTCGTAGAAGGCGGCGTTGGGCTTGTAGCAGGCGGCGTGTTCGTGGGTGGCGTCGATCACGCGGCGGTTGAACGCCCAGCGGGGGAGGTCCGCGTCCGCCACCGACGGCGGGAGCCTGTCGGGGTCCGGGTCGAGGCCGACCGAGACGACGCTGTCGACCGCGGCGATCCGGCCTGCCAGCCGGTCGAAGAAGGCCATGTCCTCCCGAGCGCGTCCCGCGGACTCAAGCCTTTCCTCCCCCGGTCCCTCCGCTGGCCGGCCGTCCGCGTCGACCGCCCGCGGGGGCCGACGGCGCAGTCGACGGCCGCGGGGCAGCAACTGATTTGTCTCCCGGACCGGAAGCGTGGGTATGGACCGCTTACTGGACGTCGAGGCCGTGGCCGGGCCGCTCCCGGAGCCCGACGGACTGTTGTCGGACGCGCGGCTCCGGCCGGTCGGACTCGTCGGCGGGTTCCTGCTCGTGGCCGCCGGCGTCGCCGTGTGGCTGGTCGGCGGCGCCGGGTTCGGGACCGCCGCCGTCGCCGGCGCGATCACCTTCGTCGGCGTTCCCACGCTCTGTCTCGGACTGGCGGCGCCGGAACCGGACGCGGAGGACGCCCCGTTCCGGATCGGGGTCGAACTCTCGCCCGAACAGCGCCGTGCCGTCGCCGGCGGCTCGCTGCTCCTGTTGCTGGCGCCGCCGGTCGTCCTGCTGCTGGGACTGCCGACCGGGTTCGCGCTCCCGGTCTGGATCGTCGCCGGCGTGTTGACGCTGCTGGGCGCGGTGCTCGTGCTCGTGGGCTTCGTCGCCTGGAGCTCCGCCGTGCTCTCCCGGGGCGGCCCGCCGCCGTAGGATCGACGAATCCCTGCCCCGGCGGTCGGGTGTCACAGCGACGCGACGACGTCGACGGCCCGCTTGACCGCCGCCCCGAAGGGGACCGTCACGGCGAGTCGGCCGTCGCGGCGCTCGCTCGACAAACCGGCCGCGTCGGCGGCGTCGACGACGGCCGACGGGCCGTCGGTCGCCGCGGTCCGGAGTTCGAGCGTGGCCGCCTCCTCGTGGACCAGCACCCGTCCCAGCCGCTCGCCGTCGCGTTCGAGCCGGTAGGCGAGCCCGCCGGCGGGCGAGGGTTCGACGTCGCGGTCCGCGTCGACGACGGAGACGGTCCCGAGGGTATCCCGGCCGAGACCGGTCAGCTCCGAGGCCAACAGCTGTGCGATCCGGCGGCCGTCGGTGACCCGATCCTCGACCATTCAGAGTTCCTCCCGTGCGCGGTCCGCGAGGTCGCCGACGTCGACGCCGCGCCGGCGGGCGTAGACGACCGCGGCGGCCTCGAGCGTGATCGCCAGTTCGCCCTGGAGCCGGTTGATCGCCGCGACGGCCTCCTGTTTCTCCGCGCCGGCGTCGACGACCGCCGAGAGCAGCCGCTCGAAGGTCGACCGCTCGCGCAAGATCTCCTCGTCCGGGACGAACCCCTCCGGCACCCCGACGTCGGCGGGGTCGAACGCGGCCGCGAGCTCCCCGTCGGCCCGCTCCAGCAGCCCCTCGCCCTCGGCGACGTCGATCAGCCGCTTTGCCTGGTCCGGGGAGAACCAGTCCCGGTCCAGCGACAGCGCGACGACGAACTCGCTCTCCCCCATCCGCCGGGTACCGGCGGTCGCGAACGGCGCGGCGACGGCGGTCCGGAGACTCATCGGTCGTCGTCACGCGCGGTCGGGTCGAAACGGTTTCGGCTCGGTCGCGCCGCTTCGAACCGTTGAAGTGCGCCCCCGGCTACCGTCGGGGTATGAAAGACCAGGGACCGTCCCCGCGCAAGCGGACCGGCGGTCGGCGGCGTCACGCCCGGAAGAAGCGCAAACACCAGCTCGGCAACGAGTCGACCGAGACCGGCGTCGGCGAACGCCGGATCAAGGTGGTCCAGACCCGCGGCGGCACGGAGAAGATCCGGGCCGTCGAGACGAACGTCGCGAGCGTCGCCGACGGCGGCGAGGTCGTCGAGACGACGATCGAGGACGTCGTCGAGAACCCCGCGAACCCGAACTACGTCCGGCGGAACATCGT
>CAZMWG010000080.1:0-12495 GCA_964569925.1 uncultured Halobacteriales archaeon
GTGATGCACCTCCCGGAGCTGGCCGACGAGAAGGGCGTGCCCTTCGTGTTCGTCGGCGCCCAGGACGACGTCGGCCGCGCGGCCGGCCTGGAGGTCGGCAGCGCCGCCGCGGCGATCGTCGACGCCGGCGAGGCCGCCGACACGGTCGAGGACGTCTCCGAGAAGGTCGCGGAGCTCCGGAGCTGATAGCGGATGTCCGCAGAGGAATCCGAGGACGGCGACGGCGGCTCCACCCCCGCCGAAGTGATCGAGATCGTCGGCCGGACCGGCATGCACGGCGAAGCGATGCAGGTCAAGTGCCGCATCCGGGAGGGCGAGAACCAGGGCCGGATCATCACCCGGAACGTGCTGGGCCCCGTCCGCGAGGGCGACGTGCTCCAGCTCCGGGAGACGGCCCGCGAGGCCGACCAGATCGGAGGTCAGTGAATGCCCCGAGAGCGCCAGTGTGACTACTGTGGGACCGACATCGAGCCCGGCACCGGGACGATGTTCGTCCACACCGACGGCACCACCGTCCACTTCTGCTCCTCGAAGTGCGAGAACAACGCCGACCTGGGCCGGGACGCCCGGAACCTGGAGTGGACCGCGGCCGGTCAGGAGGCCGCCGAGGCCCGCTCCCGGAGCGAGGAGCGCGCCGCCGCGGCCGACGCCGAGGCGGCGGCGAGCGACGAGGCCGACACCGCGTCCGACGCCGAGGACGCGGAGGACGAGACCGAGGACGGCGAGGAGATAGACGAGGAGGCACAGGTATGAGCGACGCCGAGCGCACGTTCGTGATGGTCAAGCCCGACGGCGTCCAGCGCGGCCTGGTCGGCGAGGTGATCGGCCGACTGGAGGAGCGCGGGCTGAAGCTCGTCGGCGCCAAGTTCATGCAGATCGACGAGGAGCTCGCCGGCGAGCACTACGGCGAACACGAGGGCAAGGACTTCTTCGACGGGCTGGTGGAGTTTATCACCTCCGGCCCCGTCATGGCGATGGTCTGGGAGGGCCAGGACGCCGTCCGGCAGGTCCGGAACATGATGGGCGAGACCGACCCCGCCGAGTCCGCCCCCGGGACGATCCGGGGCGACCTCGGTCTCGACCTGGGTCGCAACGTCATCCACGGCTCCGACCACGAGGACCCGGGCTCCAACGAGCGCGAGATCGGGCTGTTCTTTGACGAGGACGAACTCGTCGACTGGGACCGGGTCGACGAGACCTGGCTCTACGAGTAGCCGGCGACGCCGGACGACCGGCGTTCCGACGGTCTCCCGACCGCATCGCTCTCCGCTCTCGAACCGTACTTTGACGTGGCCCCTCGCCCTGTGAAGTGGCGTGTCACCACGACGCACGCGACGGGCGGTGCTCGGCGCCCTGCTGGCCGGCGGGACCGGCGCGGCCGCCCTCTCGCCGGCGGGAGGCTTCCTCGAACGGCTGGCGCCGCTCTCGGGCACCGTCTGGGAGCGAGCGCGGGAGACGCCCGAGCGCGTCGAGAGCCCGTACGGCGCGGCGACGGTCACCTACGACGACCGCCACGTCCCGACGGTCGAGGCCGAGACCGAGCGGGCCGCCCACTACGCCGCCGGCGTCGCACAGGCCGCCGACCGGCTGCTCCAGATGGACCTGTTCCGGCGGCGGGCCCGCGGGACGCTGGCGGCGGCGGTCGGCGAACCCGGCGTCGAGAGCGACCTGTTTCACGTCCGGATGGACTTCGAGGCGGCCGCCGAGGCCGACCTCGAGCGGCTCGCCGGCACCGACGCCGAGCGCCAGCTCGACGCCTACGTCGCGGGCGTCAACGAGTACGTCGAGAACCACCCGCCGGGCGTCGGCTTCGGCCTGCTCGGCTACGAGCCCGACCCCTGGCGACCGGTCGACACGGCGCTGATCGCGACGGAGCTGTCGTGGTTTCTCACCGGCAGCTTCGCCCCCCTGGAGCGTGACCTCCGGCGGCGCCGCATGGACGCCGACCTGCACGCCGAACTGTACCCCGACCGGCTGAACCACGGCGCGCCGATCGTCCGGCCCGACGAGGTGGAGGGAGACGTCCGCGGACGGGCCGACGACGCCACGGGGGGGTCGACGGCGGCCCGGGCGGGTCGGGCCGGTACCCCGCGGGACGCGGCCGATCCGGGGTTCGTCTCGTGGCTCCGCTCGTTCGAGGGGCCGCCGCTGGCCGGCTCGAACGCCTGGGTGGTCTCGGGCGAGCGGGCCGCGGGCGGCGACCCGATCGTCTGTAACGACCCGCACCTGGCGCTGTCGGCGCCGCCGATCTGGTACCAGTTGGGCTACCGGATCGGCGACCGGCGGGTCGCCGGCGCCACCTTCCCCGGGGCGCCCTTCGTCGTGATCGGCGAGAACGACCGCGGCGCCTGGGGGGTCACCAACGTCGGCGCCGACGTGATGGACTGCTACGGCTACGCGGTCGACGGCGACAGCTACCGCTACCGCGGCGAGGACCGTCCGTTCGAGACCGAGGAGCGGACGATCGCGGTCTCGGGCGGCGAGGACCGGACCGTCACGGCCCGCCGGACCGTCCACGGCCCGTACGTCGAGCGCGAGGTCGGCGGGGAGCGCCGCGGCGTCGGCGTCGCCTGGACCGGCCTCGCCGGCTCGGGCATCCTGGAGGCGCTGCTGGGGTGGAACCGCTCGACCGGGGTCGACGAGTTCCGCGCGGCCACGCGGGCGTTCGACGTCCCAACCCAGAACGTCCACTACGCCGACGCGGACGGTCGGACGCTGTACCAGGTCGCCGGCCGGATCCCGGTGCGGCGGATCGACGGCGAGGTCGTCCCCGGGGGGCGAGTGTTCGACGGCTCCGCGGGCGAGGCCGAGTGGGACGGCTACGAGCCTTACGGGGTCTCCTCCTGGGCGGGGTTCGTCCCGTTCGACGAGAAGCCGGCGGTGATCGACCCCGACTACGTCGCCAGTGCGAACCAGCGCCCGCTCGACGACCCGGCGTACCCGATCGCGCGCCGCTACGCGTCGGGCTTTCGCGGCCGGCGGATCTACGAGCGCCTGGACGAGGCCGTCGAGCGCGAGGACCTCGACCGGTTCGCGCTGCGGGACCTGCAACTGGACACGGTCGACGGGCGCGCCCGACTGCTGGTCCCGGGGATCGTCGGCGCCCGAGAGCGGTTGCCCGACCGCGCCGACCCCTGGATCGACGCGCTGGCCGACTGGGACTTCCGGATGGACCGCGACTCCGAGGCCGCCCTGTTCTTCGCCCGGTTGTGGCCGGCGTTTCTGGACCGGACCTGGGACCCGTTCCTCGAGGAGCGGGACCTCGGAGGCGTCTCGCCGCCGCCGGCGTGGGTGACGGTCACGCTCCCGCCCGACCACGAGGCCTTCGGCGGCGACCGGACGGCCGTGCTCGCGGAGGCCGCCGGGGCCGCCGTCGACGAGATCGAGCGCGAGGGGTGGGAGACCTACGGCGACTACAACACCACCGGGATCGACCACAACCTCGGGAGCGTCGTTCGGGGGCTGAACTACCCGCGCCGACCCACCGACGGCTCGCCCGCAACCGTCCGGGCGTTCGATCCGTCGGGCTACGGCGCCAGCTACCGGCTGGTCGCCGACCTCGGCGGCGAGTCGCTCGACGTGATCCCGGGGGGCAACGACGGCCGGCCGGCGGGTGACTCCTACGTCGATCAACTGCCGCTGTACGCCGACGGGGAGTACCGCCGGCTCGGGAGCGTCCCCGACGGCGAGCCGGACGTCGACCTCCGGGGGGCCGGCGAGTGAGCGACGAGGGACGGCCGCCCTCGTCGAACGCGGGAGGCTCGCGGTCTCCGGGGTCGTCCGCCAGGGCCCGACTGGCGGCCCTGCGTGCGGACGGCCGCCGGCGGACGGCCGCGCTGGCGGTCGCGCTGGTCGCCGGGCTCGCGCTGGCCACCGTCCACTGGCTGGGGCTGGTCGCGGCCGGCGCGCTGGTCGGGCTCACCCGCCGCACGCTCCCGCGGGCGGCCGCCGCCGGCGTGGTCGTCGGGCTGGCGGCGCTCGCGGGGACCGTCGTGACGACGCCGGGGCTCGCGCCGACGGAGCTGCTCCGGCTGGCGCCGGCCAGCTACGTCACCCTCGCCGCGGCGCTGCTCGCGCCGGTGTGGGGGTCGCTGGCCCGGGGCGTTGTCTGAGCGTCGGCGCCGGAGACCCGACTCCCCGCACGGAGCGACGGTCGAAAACGGCTTGCCGCTCGCGTCCGTCCCGTCGGGTATGTCCGTGACGCTGTACCAGCTCGACGGCTGTCCGTACTGCGAGAAGGTGGCCGACCGGCTCGACGAACTGAGCGTCGACTACGACACCGAGTGGGTGGAGGCGCTCCACTCGAAGCGCGACCAGGTCAAGCGCGTCTCCGGCCAGCGCGGCGTCCCCGTGCTCGTCGACGAGGACCGCGGCGTCACCATGGCCGAGTCCGACCGGATCCTCGAGTTCGTCGAGCACAGCTACGCGTAGGCCGACTCCCTCTCGGCGGCTCGGGACCGCGCCAGCGTGGCCCCCGCCAGCCCGCCGACCGTCCCCAACACGAAGGGGTAGGCCGTGCAGAACAGCAGCGTCCCGAGGAGGTCCGGCCGGGCGACGTTGCCCGCGGTGGTGGGCGAGGTGACCGCCACCACGCCGGCCAGCCCGACCAGCAGGTAGCCCGGCGCCGTCGCCAGCCCCGTCCGGGCGGCGGTCTCGACCACCGGCGCCGGCTCCCCGTGGGTCCGGTAGGCCAGGACCGCGCCGGCCAGGAGCGCCGCGACGGCCGGAATCGCGTAGTAGACGACCGGCGGGACGGTCGTGGTCCCCGCGGCGACCGCCCGGGCCAGCGGGTCGATCGTCTCCGGGTCCAGCACCCACGGCGCGAGGCCGTCGGTCGTCCGCATCGCGACGAAGTGGGCGTTGTAGAACAGGACCGCCAGGAGCGTCGCCTGACCGAGCAGCGGTCCGGAGGATCCCCCGCCGAGCGTCCAGACGACCGCCACGAAGGCGACGTAGCCACCGAGGAACGCGGCCGTGCCCGCCGCGACCCCCTCGACCAGCGGTACCTCCTCCAGCCAGCCCCTCAGCGATCCGGCGACGTTCGTGCTCACGTCCACCTACCCACCGGACTGTGACAAAAAGATTCGGGGCGTGACCGTTCCCGTCCGGGCGAACGACGAGTGTCGCCCGGTCGGTCGTCGGCCGTTCGCCGGTTCACTCTCCCGGGCGACGTCCGCTCGTCGGTCCGTGGGATTCCTCCCGGGCGGCCGGCTACTCCTCGGTCTCCTCGAAGTCGAGCGCGGCGCCGTTGATGCAGTAGCGCTTGCCGGTGGGGTCGGGCCCGTCGTCGAAGACGTGGCCGAGGTGGCCCCCGCAGTTCGCACAGACGACCTCCGTCCGGTTCATCCCGTGGCTGGTGTCCCGGCGGGTCTCGATCGACCCCTCGTCGTAGACGTCCCAGAAGCTCGGCCAGCCCGTGCCGGAGTCGAACTTCTCGCCGCTGTCGAACAGTTCCGCCTCACAGCCGGCACACCGGAAGACGCCGTCGTCTTTCACGTCCAGCAGGTCGCTGCTGAACCGGGGCTCCGTTCCCTGCTCGCGCAGGACCCGGTACTCCTCCTCGGTGAGGATCTCGCGCCACTCCGCGTCGTCGCCGGGGACCTCCTCGGGCTCGACGTCGCTCTCGCTCATACCTTCCGTAGGCGATCCGCGTTTAAATACCCGGCGTCCGCGGCCGTGACGGGTCGACCGTCACCCGCCGGGAGCCCGCGGGCCTCGACTCACACCCCCTGGCTCATCAGCCGGCTCCGGAGGAGATCGCTCTCCTTGCTCCCGGCGACGGGGTTGATCACGACGACCTCGTCGTCCCCGGACAGTTCGCCGTCGGCGACCAGCGCCTCGACGCCCGCGACCGGCACCGCGCCGGTCGCGCCGACCTCCAGGCCGGCGACCGACGCGGTTTGCAGCCCCGCGTCGAGCACCGCGTCGTCGTCGACGGCGACCGCCCCGCCGTCGGCCGCCGACAGGGCCTCGACGGCCAGGTCGCCGACCGCCGGGTCCGGCACCTCCAGCGGACCGACGATCGTGTCGGGGTGTTCGACCGCCTCGACGGGCCGAGCCTCGCGGTGGGCCGCGACGATCGGCGCACAGCCGTCGGGCTGGACGGCGAACAGACGTGGCGACCCGTCGGCCAGTCCCGCCGCGCGGGCGTCGTCGATCGCCCGCCCGACCGCGGCCGTCACGATCCCGTGGCCGGCGGGCACCACGACGGCGTCCGGAACGCTCCTCAGGGCCGCCCGGGTCTCGAAGTACAGCGTCTTCACGCCCTCGCGCCGGTACGGCGAGGCCGGGCCGACCGGGAACGGCGGCTCGTCGGCCGCCGCGACCGCGTCCTCGTAGGCCGCGACGGCGTCGGCGAACCGCCCCCCGACGACCGACATCTCCCCGCCGTGGACGTTGACCATCGCCTTGTTGACGAACGGACAGCGAGAGGGGACGAAGCCCTCCGAGTCGAGGCCGGCCCGGCCGGCGTAGGCGGCCGCCGACTGCGCGCCGTTGCCGGTGGAGGGCAGCGCGACCGCCGACTCGCCGCGGGCCGTCGCGGCCGCGACCGCCACCGAGAGCCCCCGGTCCGCGACCGAGCCGGTGGGGTTTCGCCCCTCGTCTTTCACGTGCAGCGCCCCCACGCCGAGGTCCGACGCCAGCCCCGGGCAGTCCACGAGCGGCGTCCCGCCCTCCGACAGCGAGCCGGCCGCCGGGCGTCCGACCGGGAGCAGGTCGGCGAACCGGTAGACGTCGTCCGGTCGCCCGTCGAGGCTCGCCGGGTCAAGGTCGACGGGATCGTACGCCGCCGTCAGCACCCCGTCACAGTCCGGACACCGGGCCGCGGCGTCCGTCGGCGCGTGGGTCGTCCCGCAGTCGGTACACGTGAGGCCGCGAAACCCCGTCGTCGTCTCCATGGCCGTCCCAGGGAGCGAGCGGGCAAGTGCGACACGGTGGCGGTCGGCGACGCCGTGGAGTCCTTCGAGTCGGACGCGACGGAGGCCGCCGGGTCGGCGCGATCCGGCGGCGTTTTCACCGGGGCCGCGCAAGCCGCGACCATGTCGGAGGTAGTCGTCGTCGGCGGCGGGCTGGCGGGGCTCGTGGCGGCCCGTCACCTGGCGGCCGACGGACACGCGGTGACGCTGCTGGAGGGCGACGACCGTGTCGGCGGCCGGGTCCACAGCCGTGAGCGCGACGGGTTCGTCCTCGACCGGGGGTTCCAGGTGCTTTTCACCGCCTACCCGGCGGTCCGGCGGGAACTGGACCTCGACGCGCTGGACCTCCGGACGTTCTCGCCCGGCGCGACCATCGCTCGGCCGGGCCGTCGGTCGACGCTGGCGGACCCGTTCCGTGCGCCGCGCGCGGCCCTGGAGACCGTCCTCAACCGCGACGTCCGCACGGCGGACAAGCTCCGCGTGTTCGCCCTCCAGCGGGAGTTGCGCCGGCGCGACCCGGAGGAACTGCTCGACGCCGGCGGGGAGTCGATCCGCGAGTTCCTGGCCGAGCGGGGGTTCTCGCGGGCGTTCGTCGAGAACTTCGCCGCCCCGTTCTACGGCGGGATCACGCTCGACCGGACGCTGTCGACCGACAGCGGCGTCTTCCGGTACACCTTCAAGATGCTCTCGGAGGGCGAGACCGTCGTGCCGGCCGCCGGGATGGGGGCGATCCCCGAGCAACTGCACGAGCGGGCCGTCGCCGCTGGCGCGACCGTCGAGACCGGGACGCCCGTCGAGAGCGTCGACGCCGCGGGTGACGGCTCGCTCGCCGACGGCGGCGAGGTGACCGTCGCCGCGGGCGGGGAGACGCTGACCGGGGACGGCGCCGTGGTGGCGACCGACCCGGCGACGGCCGCCGAACTCACGGGCGTCGCGACGCCGACCGACCGCGTCGGCTGTGTCACCCAGCACGTCGCGATCCCCTCCGGGAGCGCGCCGCCGATCGGGAGGCGGATCGTGCTGAACGTGGCCGACGACCGGCCGAACCAGGTGGCCCCGATGTCGCCCGTCGCGCCGGAGTACGCCCCCGAGGACCGGGAACTGTACACCGCCACCTTCCTCGGGACGCCCGAGGACGACGACGACCTGCTGTTCGGCGCGGTCCGGGAAGCACTGGCGTCGTGGTACCCCGAGGCCCGGCTCGACGGGCTGGAACTCGTCGCGACCGATCGGGTGCCGTTCGCCCAGTCCGTCCAGCCGCCGGGGTTCCGCGGGGAACTGCCGTCCCCGACGGCCCCCGACGGGCCGGTGGTCCTCGCGGGTGACTACACCCGCTGGTCGGCGATCCAGGGCGCGATGGAGAGCGGCCGGGTCGCGGCCGACCTGCTCGCGGAGTGACACGGCGGACTCACGGCGAGTCGACCGCGCGGGACGGCGGCCCGCGGCGTCGACTCGCCGGTCAGGCGGCGTGGCCGCCGTGGTCACTCCCGTTTCCCTCGCCCTCCTCCTCCTCGCCGTGGAGCGTCGATTCGAGGAGCCTGATGCTCGCGACCGTCAGCACGGCCAGTACGACGAGCGTCAGCGCGATCAACAGTAGCGCGGTCTCTGTCGCGGCCATGCGCGACGGTCTACCGTCGCTCCACATATACCTACCGCTCCGCGGGCCGTCGTCGCCGGTGACACGCAGAAAACCCCGTCGGGACGGACCGCGGTCACAGCAGCCGGCGGAACTCGCCCAGCGGCGGGAACGACAGCGTCTCCTCGTCGTCGGGGTCCCACACCACCGGGCGCAGGGCGTCGGCGTCGGTCACCAGCGGCGACTGGAACTCGCGGGCGTGCATCTCGTTGACCACGACCCCCCGTAGCGCCCGGTTGAACGCCGGCAACTGGATCACCGTCGCACCGCGGTAACTCCCCTCCGCGACCAGGTAGCAGTGGCGGCGTCGTCCCTCGATCTCGATCGTCGGGTGGTCGTGGCCGATCACGTACCGCTCGGCGTCGGCCGCGGGCTCCTCGTGGCCGTGACAGACCACCGTGTCGCCGATCCGGTACTCCGACTCGACGGGGCCCGACCAGGCCGACTCCAGCATGGTGTCGTGGTTACCCGGCACGACGACGACGCGCGCGCCGGCCTCGCGGCCGATCCGGGACAGGTCCGAGACGGCGTCCCGGACGGTCCGGGGCAGCGTCGAGAACGAGTGTAACAGGTCCCCCGCGACCACGATCTCCTCCGGGTCGTGTGTCTCGGCGAGGCTCCGCAGTCGGTCGACGACGTCCGTGCAGTCGCCGATCGGCAACTCGACCGACGACGCGTCGCCCTTCCCGAGGTGGAGGTCCGCGACGACGAGCCGATCGTCGATCAACAGCCCCCGGTCGCGGAAGGTGGGCATGGACCCTCGCTCCGGGTCCGCGGCGGTTATGCCTGACGGCCGGGGGCCGGGACCGCCTACGATCCCGTCGTGTTCGCGACGATCTCCTCCTTGGGCGTGACGACGCGGTCGGAGCGTACGAGACCCGAGAGGATCTGTGCCCGGAGCTCCGGGAAGACGGAGAAACCGAACGCGTGTCTGTTCTCGACGCGGTAGGTGCCGTACAGTTCGCCGCGGATGTGGACCTCGACTTTCAGTCCGTTCGCAGGGGCGTAAGTCGGTCCGTACGGCTCCACGGCATCCCTGTACTCGCGTAGCGAGCGGAGACACGACTCGCAGGGAGTGCTCAGGTTACCCGGATCCGTGTAGTTGTACGTGGCGACCAGTTGTTCGTCGTCGACCTCGATCGATCCCAGCGGAACCCGCTCGACCGGACTCGTCAACCCTTCCCGAAGTCTCTCCTTCGTGACCTCGAGTCGGCCTTCACGTGTAGAGGGGCCGTCCTCGGGCTTGGCGTGTCCGATGGTCGTTCTGTTTCTCCGACTGCTCTCGAAGAGGAGGCTCAGTTCGACCAGACTCATGTTCGTACTTCGATACAGCGTGGCCCATGCGGGTCGAACGTAGCCATCGACGATCAGCGTCCCGGACGAGTTCCGTAGATGGAAGTTCACGAGTTCCGGTACGTACTGTCTGTCCGGTTCGGTTCCGTTGTCCAAGTGGTGGACCACCGCGGCGGCTCCGCCGATAGCGGGATATATACCCCCGGGATAGACAGTTTCGTTGGTGCGATACGAGACGGTGATGTTCCGCTTGCCCTCGGTGACCCTCAGTCCGGAGACGTTGGCCTCGGTCGGGATCTCGTTCTCTATCCACCTGGCAGTGTAGTTCAGGTGTCGGTAGGATTCTGAATCAGCGTTCTCTTCGGCTTCCGTGTCTTCTCCGGGATCACCGTCATGAACGCTCGGATCATCGTTACCGATTTGTCCGTCTTCGGCGGTATCGGTATCGGAACCCCCGTTCCGGCCTCCTGGGCGCCGATCCACGTCACATATCATAGCGTCTCCGCCCGACTGCAATCCCTCGGTCGATACGGTTTCGTCGTCGGACCGGTCTCGACCGTGTCCGATGTCCGAGAGGACAGGGTTGCAGATTCCGCTTGACGTGGTGAGCAGCACGATCACCACGACGATGAGATCTCTCATATCCCTGGAATCCCTCCGATCTCCGATGGGCTCGGACTTACTGAGGACGAATCGACGGTCGGCGAGATCGTCGTGGTCGATGCCGAGCCGGTCGTCGGGAGTTCTCTTCTCCGCGACGGACCGGGGCTTACCGATGAGGAGTCGACGGTCGATGAAATCGTAACGTCTTCGCCTGTGTCACTCCCCGAGGACCCCCCATCGCCCGAGAACCGAGTCCGATACTCGTCTGCCACGCTCTTCGGGTCGGCTTTCACCCCGTGGTTCTGGCCCTCGTCTGCTTGTGTCGATGCTGGATCTTCCGTTCTTTGATTATTTCGAGATTTTGAACCGAGATCTGTTCCTGTGGAAGCGTCTCTCCGGGCGTTCGAACGATTCTTCATCACTCCCTCGCCCGACCGGCTCAAAAGTATTCTCCAATACATATGTTCGTTGTTGAGCCGCTTTGCGGCGTTTTCACCGGTGTTTTTTGCTTCCTCTCTGTACAGCCGTCCGTTGTCACCGCCAGGGATCTCCTCGCCTGTCAGGTCTCCGTCATTATCCTTATCGAGAAGTTGAAATCTGCTTGCGGACATTATCTCGACTTCACCCCGGTGTGGTCCCAGCGAGAGGTCGACAGGACCCCCGTCTTTGTTTTCGATCACGGGCACCTGCTCGGCGTTCCCGTTGAGCAGTTCCACCGCCGTAGCGTTGTCAGCGGTGGTTCGATGCACGCAGTCCGTCGTACAGGGGCCGAGAGTGAACTCCTCGTCGTCATCGTCGTCTCCTCCAGCCCCACCCCCGTCCGGTGACCGGGGCCTCGACGAGGAACCACCGTCGCCGCTCGTCGGCCGCCGTACGGATGCCGTCTCCGTCCTCGCGATGCCGACCCGACCGTTGACCCCACGCACCACGACCTTCGCTCGGTATCGCCCGGTCCCCGAGAGGTTCAGCGTCACGTTCCGATCCACCTCGTCGCCGCTCAGGCCGAACGTCCGGCGTTCGGTCCCGTTCACGTAGAGGTGCATCCGCCGGAGCGCCCTTTCCTCGATCGACGCCTCCACCCGGTAGGCCGCCTCCGAGTCCACGAACACGGCCTTCGGCCCCGACAGATTCACGAACGGTCCGACCCGCTCGTCCACGTCGACGTACAGCGTGTCGGTCGCCGTCTCGCCGTCGTCGTCGGTCACGGTCACCGTCGCCTCGTACCGGCCGGTCGTCGTCGGCCCGAAGGAGGCCCGCGGGCCCGACCCTTCGAGTTCGACCGTCGATCCGTTCGGTCGCTCGACACGCCACTCGTAGCGCAGCGACCCGCCGTCGGGGTCGGTCGACCCGCCCGCGTCGAGGTACACCGTCGTTCCGACGGTCACCTCCTGGTCGAGTCCCGCGTCCGCCAGCGGCAATCCCGCGGCGGCCACGCCGACCCCGCCGACGCCCACCAGCGCCAGCGCCGTGATCAGTTCCGTCACGTCCGTTCCGTCACACATTCACGCGCCACTGGACGCGTCCTGCCGTAAATATCTTCGTGAACGCCGTGAAAACTGGTTCACGGACGCCGAGGAGACCAAGCGGGTCGCGACCGGACGGCCGACGGACGACTCCCCGACCGGGCTCCGTCGGGCGGCCGGTGGACGGGACGGACTCGCCGTCGCTCCGGCGGCCAACGGAGCGACTTTGTCGCCGGAGGCCCAGTCGCCGACATGAGCCGGGACGACGCCGTCGAGCGCTTCCTCGACGACGTGGACGCGTGTCTCGAGGAGTACGATCAGGGGTACGCCGACGCCGACGCGACCCTGCGGAAGCTTCGCACACACGTCGATCGACTGCGCGAGGCCGCCGACGAGTAGGCGAGGGGCGACCCGCGGCGGTTTGTCGCCCGTCCCGGGGCCGTCGAGTCGGCAAGAGTTAACGGCGCGGCCCCCTCCCTACGGGGTATGACCGACTTCGCGACGCGGGTCGAGCGGGTGTCCATCTCGGGCATCCGCGAGGTGTTCGAGGCCGCCGGCGAGGACGCGATCAACCTCGGGCTGG
>CAZMWG010000081.1:0-12446 GCA_964569925.1 uncultured Halobacteriales archaeon
CCAGGAGACCACCGGCGGGGTGATGTGTCCGACCTACCGGGCGGCCGAGGAGGAGTCGCTGTCCACCCGTGGCCGGGCCAACGCGCTCCGGGCGGCGACCAGCGGCGACCTGGACGTGGAGGCGACCGACGAGGAGTTTCTCGCGGAGGTGATGGACCTCTGTGTCGGCTGCAAGGGGTGTGCGAAGGACTGTCCCAGCGAGGTGGACATGGCGAAGCTGAAAGCCGAGGTCCAACACGCCGCCCACCAGCGCGAGGGGGTCGGCCTCCGGGAGCGGCTGTTCGGCAACGTCGACGCGGTGAGCCGCCTGGGCTCGGCGCTGGCGCCCGTCTCCAACTGGCTGGCCTCGGCGCCCGGCAGCGACTTCCTGGCCGAACGGGTCCTCGGGATCGCCGGCGAGCGGGATCTCCCCGAGTTCGCCGCCACCTCCTTCGAGTCGTGGTTCGCCGACCGGGACTCGACCGTCCCCGCGGCGACCGCCGAGCGGAAGGTCCTGCTCTTCCCGGACACGTACGACAACTACAGCCACCCGGACGTGCTCCGGGCGGCCGTCGCGGTGCTCGAGGCCGCCGACGTCCACGTCCGGGTACCCGACGGCGTCGGGCCCAGCGGCCGCGCGGCCCACTCCCAGGGGTTGCTCGACCGCTCGCGGGCCCGGGCGCGACACAACGTGGACGCGCTGGTCGACGACCTGGCGGGCGACTGGGACCTCGTCGCCGCCGAACCCTCCGACGCGGTGATGTTCCAGTCGGACTACCTGGACCTGCTGTCCGGCGAGGAGGTCCGGACCGTCGCCGACAACGCCTACGGGCTCTGTGAGTATCTCGACCGGTTCGACCTCGACCGGGCCGTCGACTGGACGGCCCCGGACGAGCGGCTGACCTACCACGGCCACTGCCACCAGAAGGCCACCTCGAAGGACCACCACGCCGTCGGCGTGCTCCGGCGGGCGGGCTACGAGGTGGACCCGCTGGACTCGACGTGTTGCGGGATGGCCGGCAGCTTCGGGTACGAGGCCGAACACTACTCGATGAGCCAGGCGGTCGGACGGCTGCTGTTCGACCAGGTCGCCGACAGCCCCGGCGACACGGTGGTCGCGCCGGGGGCGTCCTGTCGCACGCAACTGGGCGACCGGCCCGCCGCGCGGGGCGACGGGAAGCCACCCCACCCCGTCGAGGCGCTCGCCGACGCGCTGTAGCCCTCGCCCGCGTCGCGCTCTCCGTCCGATCCCGTCCCGAACCGGCCGACTGCCCGCGGTCCGGGCCGGCCACCGGTCCCCGAGCCGTCCTCGACCGACGGTCGGCACGGCGGCCACCCGCAGTGTTTTTACCCCCTCCTCGGGTGGGTTGGGCTAGATGACACGTCCGGTCGGTCCCGGGCTCGTCGCCCTCCTCGTCCTGGCCGGCGTCGCGACGTTCACCGGCGGAGCGGCGGCGAGCGCCCCCGACGCCGCCCTCGGCCCGGGAGCGGCCGCCGTCGGGACGACGAACACCGGCGGAGCCGCCGCCGGCGCGGCCGCGACCGCCGGCGTCGGGCCGGTCCCGAGCACGCTCGGGCAGACCGACTCCGGGGGCGGGCTGGTCGTGGCGGGCGTCCTGTTCGTGGCGCTCGCGACGGTGGCGGTCGCGGCCTGGCGGACCGGCGTCTTCGAGCGGCTCCGCGCGGGCGGGATGCGGTCGCGCTCGCGGTCCGGGTCCGGCGCGGAGTCCGCGACGCCGACCGAGACCGACGCGGCCGGGGCCGAGGCCGACGGCGACGTCACGGAGCGCGAGACCGAGCCGGTCCCCGAGAGCCTCTCGGACAGCGACCGCGTGGTGTGGATGCTGGAGGAGAACGGCGGCCGGATGCGACAGGCTCGGATCGTGGAGAACACGGAGTGGTCGAAGTCGAAGGTGAGCATGTTGCTGTCGGACATGGCGGAGGACGGCGAGATCAGCAAGCTCCGGGTGGGCCGCGAGAACATCATCAGCCTCGCCGGCCACGAACCGGACGCGGTCGGCTCGCCGTTCGAGGACGAGGAGTGACCGCCGGCGCGCCGGCGGCTACTTGTTTCGCGGCGGGCGCTCCGCGAGCGCCCGCAACGCAGCCGTTCCCTCTGACCCCACCCGTTTCGGCCGGCCGAACAGGCTACGCGGGCGGGGCTTCCCAGGCCGTCTCACCGGCTCCGACATCGCCATCGGTGTAACCGAACGCGATTGAGGCTGCCCCCGGCCGAAGACGTATGCCTCCGGACCCCCGAGGTTCGGGGGATGGCGTTTCGCCGCCTGCTGCGCGGCTCGGTCCCCTGGGCGGAGGTCGAGGGTGTCGTCCGGGAGTTGCTGGAGCGACACGACGAGCCCGCGGCTCGCGTCGAGTTCCTCGACGCCGACAACTGGCTCTCCACGCCGATGAACGTCGACGACCGGTGGTTCGTGAAGATCGTCACCGAGCAACACTCCCTGCTGCACGCGCTGCTGACCGCGGGGCGCAACCTCGGGGCCTTCTCCTCGGGGACGGAGGGCTTCTTCGAGCACTTCGGCACGCCGGTCCAGATGGCCGAACACGAGCTCTCGGCCACCCGACGGATGCGGGAGTTGGGGGTCAACGCCCCCGAACCGGTCGAGGCCTTCGAGTACGACGGCCACGGGGTGCTGGTCTCCGAGTTCCTCCCCGAGTTCGAGACGCTCGACGCCCTGTCGTCCGAGCGCGTCGAGGCCCACGCCCCGACCGTCTTCGACTTCCTCGCGCGGATGCACGGGGCCGGCCTCGCCCACGGCGACCTCCGCGGGGAGAACCTGCTGGTGGTCGACGGGCGGCTGTACTTTATCGACGCCACCAACGTCGGCGGCGACGTCGCCGACGCCCGGTCGTACGACGTGGCCTGCGCGCTGGCGGCCCTGGAGCCCCGGATCGGCGCCACGGCCGCCGCCGCGGCCGCCGACGGACACTACGACGACGACGACCTGCTGGCCGCCCGGGACTTCCTGGACTTCGTCAACCTCCGCCCGGACCACCGGTTCGACGGCGTCGCGCTGAAGGGGGAGATCGAACGCCGGGCCGCGACCGGCGGGTGAGCCCGCGGCGCCGGGGGGACTGTGGAGGCGTCGACCCGAAGCGGTCCGTCGACCGGCGTCAGGTCCTCGCGGTCCCGTCCTCGCCGGTCACGTCGGCGTCGCCCGCGAGCGCGTCCGACTCCGTCGGCTCCTCGCCGGCCCGCGCCCGCGCCGTCAGGACGATGCCGGCGATCACGACGGCGCCGCCGACGACGGTCCAGCCGGTCGGCACCTCGCCGAACAGCGCCAGCGCGAGCAGCGCGCTCCCGACCGGCTCGCCGACCAGCGAGACGCTGACGACGCTGGACTCCGCGTGGGCCAGCGCCCAGTTGACCACGGTGTGGCCCAGCAGTCCGGGCCCGACGGCCATCCCGAGAAAGAGCAGCCACTCGCGGGGGGGATACCCCACGAGCGGGTGGCCGCCGGCGACGACCGCGACCCCAAGCGCCGCCGTACAGACCCCGTAGACGGCCGTGACGTACGGCACCAGCGCCAGCCGCCGGCGCAGCGACCGCCCGACGAGCACGTACGCCGCGGCGGTGACGGCGCCGGTGAACGCCAGCCCGTTGCCCAGCAGCGGCCGCGGGCCGACCGCGCCCCCCAGCAGGTCGCCGGCCGACAGCAGCGCCGCGCCGGCGACCGCGACCCCGACGCCGCCGGCCACCCGGCGGGTGACCCGCTCGTCCAGCAGGAGCCAGGCGCCCAGCGCCACGAAGGCGGGCTGGGTCTGGACCAGCGTCACCGAGGCGGCGACGCTCGTGTGGGCGAGGCTCTCGAACCAGGTCGCGAAGTGGACCGCGAGCGCCAGCCCGGCGCCGCCGGCGGCGACCCACCCGCGCCGCGAGACGCCCCCGAGGTCGTAGTCGCGGGCGGCCAGCAGCGGCGCCAGCAGCAGCGTCGTGAACAGCACCCGGTAGAAGGCCGCGACGACCGCCGGCGCCCCGCTGTACCGCACCAGGATCGCGCTGGTCGAGACGGCGACCACCGCCAGGGCCAGCGCCACCCGCGGGTCGACGCGGGGCTCGCTCACCGCCGCTCGCCCCCCCGGCGGCTCCCCCGGCCGGTCGTCGCTCCGTACACGGACGCCGTTGCGGGCGGCGCGGGCAAAAGCGGCGCGACTCGACCGACCGGACTCCGGACTACTCCAGCAGCTCTCGGGTCCGCCGGTGGCGGTAGCGGAACATCGGCTCGAAGCCGATCCGGCCGAACGGTTCGGCGACCCGGCCCAGCGGCCCCAGCGGGAGCCGGTACTCCACGCGGTCGTGGACGGTCGTCCGGCCGTCGTCCTCGGCGAACCGGTGGGTGTGCTCCCACTCCGGGAACGGTCCCTCCGCCATCACGTCCCGGAACAGGGCGTACCCCTCGCCGGACTCGCGCTCCGTGATCTCGGAGACCCACCGCCGGCGCGGACCGACGCCGAACGGCCGGACCGTCGAGACGACGGTCGACCCGGCTTCGAGCACCCCGGGGTCGGGCTCGCCGTCCGGCCCGCGGGTCTCCTCGATCCGGAGGTTCATCCAGCCCGGGGTCAGCGCCTCGAGTCCGCTCGCACGGGAGTGAAACTCCCACACCTCCGACAGGGGCGCCGACACCTCGACGGCGCGCTCGTAGACGGCCATACCCGGCCTTCGTCCCGCCGGCCTAAAACCCGGCGTGTCTCGCCGTCGCCGTCCGGGCGCCGACGGACGCGGGCCGGCCGGCGGTCGCCGTTCGGTGGAAGGTTTAACGCCGCTCGACGCCCCAGTCGCGGTATGGCAATCGACCCCGAGTTCGAGACGACCCACGAGACGGTCGGCGACCACGAGGGCCACCGGGTGTGGACCGCCGACGGCGAGGACCCCACGGACGAGGTCCAGGGGATCCACGGCACCCATGTCGCCGTCGACTTCGACCTCTGTATCGCGGACGGCGCCTGCCTGGAGGACTGCCCGGTCGACGTGTTCGAGTGGGTGGACACGCCGGACCACCCCGAGAGCGAGATCAAGGCCGACCCGACCCACGAGGACCAGTGTATCGACTGTATGCTGTGTGTCGATGTCTGCCCGGTCGACGCCATCGACGTGGACCCGAGCCGCGAGAACCGCGTCTAGACCGGCGCCGTCGCGCTCGCTCCGCCGGTCGCTTCCGACGTCGAGCCCGGCCGCTCGTCCCCGCGGCCGGTCTCGTCGGTCGTCCCCGACCGTCGCTCGCCT
The DNA here is from genome assembly GCA_964569925.1 of uncultured Halobacteriales archaeon. GTDB lineage: Archaea > Halobacteriota > Halobacteria > Halobacteriales > Haloarculaceae > CAZMWG01. Next base: position 5,225 of record CAZMWG010000081.1, read on the forward strand.
CTCGGTTCGTCGACGCCGGAACGCGGCCGATCGCTTCCGACGTCGAGCCCGGTCGCTCGTCCTCGCGCCGGGTGTCGTCCGTTCGCTCGGTGATCAGCGTCCGCCGGTCAGTCCGCTCGCGGCGCCCGATCGGCGGTCGCCTCGGCCCGTCCGTCGGCTCCCGGAGGCGGACCGCCGAAGGCGACGGCCGCGAACGACCCGCCGAGAGCGGCCAGCGCCGCCCCGACGGCCGCCAGGACGAGCGGGACGAGGAAGGCGTCGAGACCGCCCGACCCGGCGACGGCCGCGAACAGCAACACCGTCCCGCCCAGCACGAGGCCGCCGAGCAGGGCCCCCAGCGCCGCGGTCGCGTACGTCTGGTTGCGGGGCTCGCCCCGGAGGTTCCCGCCGGCGTGGAGGCCGAACAGACCGCCGACCGCCGGACCGATCGCCAGCGAGGCGCCGAGCAGACCCAGCACCGCCAGACCGGCGCCCAGCCCGCCGCCGATGCTCGACCCGGAGCCCAGGCCGCCCGATCCGCCCCCCGAGAGCTGTCCGATCGGGACCAACAGGACGAGCCCGAGTCCGACCCCGATGGAGCCGAACAGCACGAGCCCACGCTTCAGTTCGGCCATCGTCGCCGGCTTCGAGAACACGTCGCCGACGCCGTCCCGGGGGTAGGCCCGCCGGCCGCGGTCCTCGCGACGCCGGGCGTCACCACCGCCCGTCCGCCCTCGCGCCGGATCGCGGGCCGCCCGGCCGCCGTCCTCGCCCTTGCTGCCGGTCCGTCCGCGCTCGCGGTCGGGCTCGGACCGGGGCTGTGGGTCGGCGCGCTCCCGGCGGCGTGGCTCCCCCTCCGCCTCCCGGGGGGCTGCCTCCGGCGGGACGCTCCCGGGTCGGGCGTCGGCGTCGTCGGCCGCCTCGACCCGGTCGACACCGTCCGAACCGCCACGGACCTCCGCCGTCGACCAGCCCTCGGCCGCGTCGGCCGCGCCGCCCGCCCCGGAGTCGCTTCCGGCCGCGCCGGCCCCGGTTCCCTCCCGATCCCCCGTGTCGTCCCCGTCCGCCGGGTCGTTCGATGCCATCGGTGGGTATCGCTCGTAGCTCTCGGATAAAGTTTCGCTCCCCGCGTCCCGGATGCAACTCCGGCGGGCGGTCCTACAGCAGCGCGACCGCGACCATCGAGACGAGGATCGAGGCCGTCAGCAGCGCCTGTGCGACCGTCGAGGCGAGCATCCCGGCCGTCGTGACCAGGGCGGCCTTCGCGCCGCCGGCGGCGTCACGCCCGCGGAGCAGTTCGAGGACGAACACCGTCCCCGCGACGCCGACGACGATACCCAGCGGGCCGGTGACGAAGAACAGCACCAGGCCGACCAGGCCGGCGGCCGCGGCGGTGAGCGTCGAGGCGCCGCCCACGCGGGCCGCGACGGCGCCGCCCAGCAGGTCGACCGCCCAGGTGAACAGGGCGGCCGCGACCAGCGCTCCGAACGGCAGAGCGCCCGGTTCGCCGGTGGTCCACCTGTAGAGGACGACGCCCGCGAGCGACAGGAGCGCGCCGGGGAGCGACGGCAGGACGCTCCCGACGACGCCGCCGACCAGGAGGGCGAAGGCGAGCGCGACGGGGAGGACGTCGATCATGGCTCGGTCGATCCGTCGACGTACAGGCTCATCAGTCGTTCGACCGCGGCGCCCAGCGCACGCATACACTCCGCCGTGGAGACGAACTCCAGTTCCGCCGCGACCGCGTCCCAGGGCCGACCCTGGAGGGCCTTCCGGACGAGCAGACGCTCCCGGCGGGGGTCGAGGTCGGCGGCCGGCGCGAGCAGGTGTCGCAGGGCGAGCCGCCGGACCGTCGTCGGGTCCGTGTCGAAGGTGGCCGCGCCGGCACCGATCCCCGAGAGGTGGCGCCGCTCGCGGTCCGAGAGGACGAGCGGCGGGGCGCCGTCTCCCTCCGGTCCGGTCTCCCGTTCGTCGCCGACCGCGCCCGCGAGAGTCGCCGCGTCGGTCGCCCGGAGCGCCGCACGCGCCACGTCCGGGTCGAGGTCGTCGAGCGGGTCCGAGAGGACGCCGCCGATCCGCTCGCCGAACCAGCGGGCGTGTCGGTCGGCGAGCGCCCGGCCGCGGTCGGTCAGCGGGTCGAGCATCACGGCGGAGTACTCCCCGCTCTCGGCGTTGCGGGTCGTCGAAACGTGGACCGTCCGGTGGCCGTTGGCCGCCCAGAACGTCACCAGTTCGGGGGTCGCGCCGTAGCCGACGCCGACCCAGTCGGCGGGCTCGCGGGTCCGCGGTCCGTCGGCGGACCGCCCCGCGCCGTCCGGGAGGCCGGAGTCGGGGCCGTCAGCGTCGCCGGAGCTCCCGCCGACGCCGAGGTCGGAGCCGTCGGCCGGCGCGGGGACGCCGCGTTCGCCGGCCTCGGCGCGGATCTCGTCGAGCAGGCGCGAGCCCAGCCCCCGCGAGCGGACCGCGGGGTGGGTGGCGATCCGGAGCACGCGCCACCCGACCGGAACCCCGGCCGCCTCGTCCCGGAGTTGGGTCGTCAGCACGTCCGGGATCATGTTGCCCCGCACGCGAGCACCCTCGTACATCTCGGCGCGCAGGTCCGCCGGGAGGCCGCCCTCGCGGGCCAGCAGGGCCGCCGAGACGACGTGGCCGTCGTGGGACAGCGCGCGGACGGCGACGTTCGGGGCGTCCAGCAGCCGCGCCAAGTCGTCGGGTTCGGTCCGGTAGTGTGCGAGCACGAGCAGGCCGAACAGCTCTCCTATCAGGTGTTCGTCGGCGACCAGGTCCGCCGTCGAGAGCCGCCGGTAGCGGACGGCCGCGGGGTCGGCGTCGGCGACCAGCGGGTCGACGGCCGGCCGGGCGTCCAGCGACAGCGCCCGGAAGGCCCAGGACTCGACCGGGTCGCCGGCGGCGTAGCGGATCGGCTCGGTCATCGTGACGTCGGTGGTCTCGCGGTCGGTCGCCCCGAGGCGGTCGCGAAAGCGCACGGAAAACCCCCGGCCGGCGCCCTCGTAGCCGTGGACCGTGGTGGCGAAGGCCACCGCCGGAGCCGCGAGGAACCGCTCCAGGGTCCGGACGGGCAGCGCCGCCGCCTCGTCGACGATCACGACGTCCGCGTCGGCGGCCGCCCCGGCGGCGGTCTCGACGTCGGCGAACCGCACGCGGCCGTCGTCGGTCGACAGTTCGTGTGGGTTCTCCCCGCTGTCGCGGTCGCGGAGCGCCTCGGTGTCCGCCAGCAGTTCGGCCGCCCGGAGCAACACCTCGCGGGCCCCCCGGTAGCCCGGGGCGGTCACGAGCACGTCCCGGCCGGCCGCGGCGAGACTCCCCGCGGCGAGGCCGGCGGCGCTCGACTTCCCCCGGCCCCGGTCGGCCTCGACGACCACCGCCGTCTCCGGGTCCGCGAGCGCCTCCAGCGCCCGGAGGGCCGCGCTCTGGTCGTCGGTCCGACAGCGCTCGTAGGCCGCGGCCGGGAACCGGCGGTCGCCCTCTGTCGGGACGGCCGGCGGCTCGCGGGGGAGTCGCGGGGCGGGGTCGGTCAGTCCGTCGCGTTCGACGCCTTCGTCGACGACGGCGATCCCCGGGTGGGCGCGCAGGGTCGCCACCAGCCGTCGGCGGAAGGCCCCGCCCACGTCCGCGATATCGAACGGCGGGACCGCGAGCGACTCGTCGAAGGCGTCCCGACGGTCGGGCCACTCGGCCAGGGGCGGGGTCAGCAGGACCAGCAGGCCGCCGCCGTCGACGGCCCCCACCGCCCGGCCCAGGGCGTTGGGTCGACACTCCGCGTGGCAGTCGAGGACGACCGCCTCGCGGGTGCGACCGAGCAGGTCGCCGCTGTGGACCGGCGTCAGGTGTTCGCAGTCGACGACGGGGTCCGGGCCGACGACGGTCGTCGCCTCGCGGTCGATCCCGGCGCCGTCGAGCGTCGCTCGGGCGCGCTCCCGCGTGCCGGCCTCGTCGCCCGCCAGGACCAGCGCGCGGCGCTCGTCGACGCTCGCGGCCTCGGCTCGCAGGCGCCCCGCGAGCGCGGCGACGTCGACGTCGCTGTCCATGATCGAGGGAGGTCGCCGCGGGGCTTGTGCGTGACGGAGGACCGGCCGATCCGGGTTCGTTCCGGCGGGGACGGGGTCACGAGGGACGGAGCCGGCGGGTGCCGGCATGGGCGGGGTCGACGAGAGATCGAGAGACGGCGAGGGCGGGTCGCGTTCCGGGCGGCGTCCGGGACGGTCCGCCGGGTCGTCTACAGCCAGCCGTCGGGGAGTTCGTCGCTGTGACGGACGACCAGTTCCAGCAGCGGTCGCAGTTCGTCGAAGTTCGGTCCCCGCCGGACGACGTCGCCGGCCTCGTCCCAGTCGACGACCCCCATGTCGACGAGTTTCGGTAGGTGGAGGTGTGTCATCTCGAGGAGCATCGCCTCCAGCTCGTCGTCGTCGACGGCGAGGTCCTCGGGGATCCGGGCCTCGTCCTCGGGGTTGTGATCCAGCAGTGTCGTCAGCAGGCGACGCCGGTACGGGTGGACGAACAGCTCGAAGGCGTCGGCCGTGGAGATCTCGTCGGACCGTCTCTGCTCCATACCTCCCGTAGTGTCTCCCGCGGGATGGTCCGTGCCTGTAATGATACCGGAGTTTATACGCCGACCCGGACCGACCGTAGCGACGGATCGGTCCGTGTCGGCCGACGCCTCGTCCCCCTCGGCGTCTCTGTCGTCCCCCTCGCCGATGTCTCGGTCGTCCCCCTCGGCGTCTCTGTCGTCCTCGCCGGCGTCTCAGCCGTCCTTGTCGGCGACGAGTCGTCCCACGAGCGTGTCCAGTCCGCGGCGCATCCGCTGGGAGGCGGCGTTCGAGCTGATGCCGATCAGGTCGGCCACCTCCCGCAGTTCGACGTCCCGGGGGACCTGCCAGTAGCCGTGTTCGTGGGCGGTCGCCAGGATGTCGAACTGCTCGCTGGTGAGCGCCCCCTCTTCGAGGTCCTCCGCGGGCAACACCGGGTTGTACAGCGCGTCGAGGTGGAAGTGGACGTCGTTGTTCCGGCAGGCGTCGCGGAACTGCCCGAGCAACGCCCTGCTCGAGAACTGGAGGCGAAACTCCCAGGCCTCGGCGGTCCCGTCGGCCCGCAGCACCTCGGCGCCGCTCTCGATCAGCGGCGTCACGAGCGAGTCGATCTCGGAGCTCCAGCGGATCTCGAACAGGTGGCGGCCGTCGGCCTCCGTGAGCAGTCTGACGCTCTCGGTGAGGGGGTCCCCGCCGAGCGTCTCCTCGACCGCCTCCGGGTCGGCGTACTTGACCCAGAGCAGCGGGATCACGCCCTCCCGCAGCGGGATCACCCGTACGAGTTCGATCTCGACCCGCGGGTAGGCCTCGAACAGTTCGCCCAGCGCGAACTGGTCTGCCGGCACGGAGATGTCGGTGATGACGGTCATACGACAGCTTCGGGCTCGCGGCCCCTGAGTGCTTCTGTAACTCCGATCGTGACACGACGACCGGGGTGCCCGCCCGTCGTCCGCGTGATCCTCGCCGGGTGTACGCGCGACGCGGGGACGGAGACCGGACGACCCAGACCCCTCCAACTTTAGGGGAGGCCGGAACACCTCGGGGGTATGAACGTACTGGTGGTCGGCGGCGCGGGGTTCATCGGCGGCTATCTCTGCCGCGAACTCGACGAACGGGGCCACGACGTGACGGCGCTGTCCCGCTCCCCGGGCGAGGGGGACCTCCCCGACGGCGTCGCGGCGGCGACGGGCGACGTGACCGACTACGAGTCGATCGTCGACGCCTTCGAGGGGCAGGACGCGGCGATCAACCTCGTCGCGCTCTCCCCGCTGTTCAAGCCCGACGGCGGCGACGCGATGCACGAGACGGTCCACCTCGGCGGCACGGAGAACTGCGTCGCGGCGGCCCGACACCACGGCGTCGAGCGGTTCGTTCAGCTGTCGGCGCTGGGCGCGGACCCACAGGGGCCGACCCACTACATCCGCGCGAAGGGGAAGGCGGAGGCGGAGGTCCGGGAGTCGGATCTGGACTGGGTGATCTTTCGACCGTCGGTGGTCTTCGGCGACGGCGGCGAGTTCGTCCCGTTCACCAAGCGTCTGAAGGGGATGTTCGCGCCCGGCGTCCCGCTGTACCCGCTGCCCGGCGGCGGCCGGAAGACGGTCTTCCAGCCGATCCACGTCGCGGACCTGGTGCCGATGATCGCCGACGCCGTCGAGGACGACGACCACGTCGGGGCGACCTACGAGGTCGGCGGCCCCGAGCGGCTCACCCTCCGGGAGGTGACCGACCAGGTGTACGACGCCGAGGGTCGCTCGATCACCATCGTCCCGCTGCCGATGGGGCTCGCCAAGGTCGGGCTCACGGTCCTCGGGGGGATCGGCTTCCCGATGGGCCGGGACCAGTACCGCTCGCTCGACTTCGAGAACGCGCCCGCGGACAACGACGTCGACGCGTTCGGCGCCGACGAGTCCGAACTGACGACGCTGCGTGCCTACCTCGCCGGGGCGAAGCCGGCGTAGACCGGCGCGGAGCGGATCCGTCCGGCGCGGCGAGCCCGCTCGAGGTCTCCGCCCGACGCCGGGGCCTGTCCGATGCCGGCGCACCCACGCGATGCCGACGAACCCGTCCGGGCCTTCCGGGGCTCGCTCGATCCGTCGGAGGCCACGGCCTGGCCTCCGAGACGCGCGGAGACGACCGCTCGTCCCGGAGAGAGGGCCCCGCGAGCGGGCGGGCCGACACGGCGACCGAGCGCTCGCGCGACGTCCGTCGAGCGGCCGTCGGACGCCCGCACGACGCCCGTCCGTCGTCCGTCGGACGGCGACTCGATCCGGAACTCGTCAGTCGAAAAAAGGGTGCCCGAAAGCTTTTACGCGAGTTCGCTCATACCGTTTTTGAGCGGAACAACTATCATGAAACTCGCGATGATCGGCTTCGGGCAGGCCGGCGGGAAGATCGTCGACAAGTTCCTCGAGTACGACGAGCGAACCGGGTCGGGCATCGTTCGCTCCGCCGTCGCGGTCAACACCGCGAAGGCGGACTTGATGGGACTGGAGAACGTGCCGGAGGACCGACGGGTGCTCATCGGCCAGGCCCGGGTGAAGGGCCACGGCGTCGGCGCGGACAACGAACTGGGCGCGGAGATCGCCGAGGAGGACATCGACGAGATCCAGGGCGCGATCGACAGCATCCCGGTCCACGAGGTCGACGCGTTCCTCGTCGTGGCGGGGCTGGGCGGGGGCACCGGCTCGGGCGGGTCG
>CAZMWG010000082.1:0-10489 GCA_964569925.1 uncultured Halobacteriales archaeon
TGCGGCGCAACTTCCCGCAGATCCAGATGCACGGCGGCAGCGCGGCCATCCAGGAGATCGACCGCGAGGACGGCAGCGTCACGATCCGTCTGGGCGGGGCCTGCTCCGGGTGTGGCATCTCCCCGATGACGATCCAGGCGATCAAGTCCCGCATGACGAAGGAGATCCCCGAGATCAGCCAGGTCCACGCCCGCACCGGCATGGACGGCTCCGAGGGGATGTCCGGCGGCGCCGGCGGCATGAGCCCGTCGATGCCCGGCGAGTCCCGCGGCGGCGACGTCGGCGACGACGAGGGCCCCGAGGCCCCGTTCTGACGAACGGCCGACCGCCCGCGGCGACCGTCGGCGACCTTCTCACCGTATCGATCCGACAGCGGCCGGTCCGTCGACCGGGCCGGACGGCGTCCCGTGTCCGTCAGCCCCCCACTCCCGACGACATCGCGTCCACCAGCTCACCGTCGACCCCGGCCCGCTGCGCGGGCTCCCGTGACGTTCAAACCCGCCCGAGCCCAATCGGCGTCGATGGACGTGAGCGGAGTCCGGGACAGCGCGACCGACCTCCCGGCCGAGCCGGGCGTCTACCGGTTCGAGGCGGGCGAGCGGGTGTTGTACGTCGGCAAGGCCGTCGACCTGCGGGAGCGGGTGCGGTCGTACGCCGACCCGCGGTCGAGCCGGATCGCCCGGATGGTCGGCGAGGCCGAGCGCGTCGAGGTGGCGGTCACGGACACGGAGACACAGGCGCTGTTGCTGGAGGCCAACCTCATCAAGCGCCACCAGCCGCCGTACAACGTCCGCCTGAAGGACGACAAGTCCTACCCGCTGGTCCAACTCACCGACCACGAGGTTCCCCGGATCGAGGTGACCCGCGACCCGGACGAGCGGGCGACGGTGTACGGCCCGTTCACGGACAAGGGCCGCGTCGAGACCGTCGTGAAGGCGTTGCGCGCCGAGTTCGGTCTCCGAGGCTGTTCGGACCACAAGTACGCCGACCGCGAGCGGCCCTGCCTGGACTACGAGATGGGGCTGTGCACCGCGCCCTGTACCGGCGAGATCGACGCCGCGGGGTACGCCGCCGACGTCGAGCGGGTGGAGCGGTTCTTCGAGGGCGAGACGGGCGTGCTGGTGGGGCCGATCCGCGAGGCCATGGAGGCCGCCGCCGAGGGACGGGAGTTCGAGCGCGCGGCGAACCTCCGGGACCGGCTCGCCGCCGTCGAGGCGCTGCACGGCGACGCCGACGCCGCGGTCCACGGCACGGACGACGCCGGCGCGGCCGTCGACGTGCTCGGCGCGGTCCGGGAGGGCGACCGGGCGACGGTCGCCCGGCTCCACGCCGACGGGGGACAGCTCGTCGAGCGCGAGCGCCACCGGCTCGACGCTCCGGAGGGCGACGAGTCCGACGCGGGGGCCGGCGGCGTGGGGGACGTGCTGGCGGCCTTCGTCACGCAGTACTACGCCGAGCGGCGGCTGCCCGAGGCGATCCTCTGCTCCGAGCGGCCGGCGGACCCGGAGGTGGAGGCCTGGCTCGCCGGCGAGGGGGTCGAGGTGCGGGTGCCCGGCGCGGGCCGGGAGGCGACGCTCGTGGAGCTGGCGCTGAAGAACGCCCGCCGGTCGACCCGCGAGGCCGACCCCTGTGCGGCGCTGGCCCGCGAACTCGGGCTCGACGCGGCCGACCGGATCGAGGGGTTCGACGTGAGCCACGCACAGGGGACGGCCACCGTCGGCTCGAACGTGACCTTCGTCGACGGGGAGGCCGCCAAGTCCGACTACCGGCGCAAGAAGTTGCCCGACCGCAATGACGACTACGACAGCATGCGTGCGCTGGTGCGCTGGCGGGCCGAGCGGGCGATCGAGGGCCGGGACGACCGGCCGGACCCGGACCTGCTGTTGATCGACGGGGGCGAGGGACAGCTGGGCGCCGCGCGGGACGCGCTGGCCGAGACGGGGTGGGACGTGCCGGCGGTCGCGCTGGCCAAGGACGAGGAGCTCGTCGTCACCCCGGACGGCGTCCACGACTGGCCCGACGACGCGGCCCACCTCCACCTCTGTCAGCGGGTGCGCGACGAGGCCCACCGCTTCGCGGTCCAGTACCACACCACCGTCCGGGACGACGTGTCGACGGCGCTCGACGGGGTGCCCGGGGTCGGGCCGGAGACCCGCCGCCGGCTGTTGCGGCGGTTCGGCAGCGTGGAGGGGGTCCGGGAGGCCTCCGGCGAGGAGCTGCGCGGCGTCGACGGCGTGGGGGAGTCGACCGCCGAGTCGATCCGCCGGCACCTCGCCGGCGAGGCCTGAGCCGTGTCGGGACCGACCCGCTCGCGGTCGTCCGACCGACGGTCGCGTCCGTCCGACGACCGCGAGCGCGACGGCAGACGGCGCCACCGACTGTTGCGGGTCGCCGTTCCGGCGTCGGCGGCCACCGCGTACCTGATCGCGGCGACGGTGCTGGTCGGTCTCGTGAGCCTGCTGGCGGGCCGTCCGCCCTCGCTCCCGGCCGCGATCGCGGGGGTGATCCTCGGCGCGCTCGTCGTCGGCTACGCGAGCTACCGGCTGACCGTCGTCGGGGTGCCCCGGCGGGTCGGCGCGGTCGAACTCGACCCCGGTCGCGCCCCCGGGGTCTACCGCCGGCTGGAGCGGCTCGCGGCGGCGATGGAGCTCCCGGTCCCGACGCTGTACGTCGCGCGGCTGGCGACCCCCAACGCCTTCACCGTCGGCGGTCCCGACGGGGCGGTCGTGGTCGACGAGCGGCTGTTCGGCCTGCTCTCGGCCGCGGAGTTCGAGGCGATCCTGGCCCACGAGCTGGCCCACCTGGAGAGCCGGGACGCGCTGGTCCAGACCGTCGCCTACGGCGCGGGGCAGTCGCTCGTGATCGCGCTGGCGGCGCTGGTGCTCCCGGTGGCGCTGGTGGCGGGCGCGCTCGCGGAGCTGTGGACGGTCCTGACCGGACGGCCGGCGGCCGCCGCCCGGTCGCTCCCCGGCCGGGTCCACGGGTCGACGCTGCGCCTGCTCGGCGGGGTCGGCTTCGCCTCGACGCTGTTCCTGCTGGCTTACTCCCGGGACCGGGAGTACGCCGCCGACGACCGGGCCGCGGCGGTCGTCGGCCCGCTGACGCTGGCCCGGGCGCTGTGGCGGCTCCACCGCGCCGCCGAACCCGACCGCGGCCTGCTCACCCCCTTGCTGGTCCACGGCGACGACGACCACCCGCTGAGCCGGCTGCTGTCGACCCATCCGCCGGTCGGCGACCGGCTCGACCGGCTCGTCGAGCGGGCGCGGACGGAGCGGGCTCGGGACCGACGCGGCGACGGGGACTCGACGCCTCGTCGGTGACGCCGCCCTCGGCCGCTCTCAGGGGGCCGAGCGGTCGGTCGGGTCCTCGGAGCCGTCGCCGGCCGGCGGGTCGACTTCGACCCCGCCGGGGAACTCGAACACCTCGACGAGCCCGTCCGAGGAGAGGAAGAACCGGTACCGGCCCAGCGAGAAGCTCAGCTCCGCGGGGTGGCCCATCAGCTCGGGGTCCCGATAGAGCCCGTCGAGGGCGTCGAGGTCGATCACGCTGTAGGTGACCGGAAGCTCCCGCAGGTCGGCCTCCTCGAGCGTGATCAGCGCCTCGATGACGGCGCGGCTGGGCCGGCCGACGAAGCGACCCCGGTAGACCAGCGGCGCGTCCGCCACGTCGACCGCCGGTTCGCGGTCCCGGTTCCCGGCGCGTTCGCCCATCGAGAACCACTCACCGGTCCCAATCGTTCGCGTGCGTTCCCTCCGTCGGTCCCCGTAGGTCTCCCGTCGCTCGGTGGTGTCGGTCATCGTCGTGGTCGTCGTCGGTCCGGAGGCGGACCTCCCCCCGCTCGGGCACCCACTCGATCAGTCCGAACGCCACCAGCTTCGGGAGGTGAATGTGGATCAGGCGCGCGGCCACCTCGTCGCGCTCGCCGGCCGTGACCGCCGCCGGCGACGTCCGGCGCTCGCGGGCGGCGACGTGCGTCGCCAGATCGTCGAGCGTCGCGGGAGGGTCGGTGTCCAGGAGGTACCGGACGATCGAGCGCCGGTGGCTCTCGGAGAGAGCGTCGAAGGCGACGGAGGGCATCGACAGCATCCGTTCGAGCGCCGCGGTGTCGTCGCCGAAACCGAGGCTCGCCGCGAGGCGTGCCGTCGGGTCACGCGGAGGAAGTCCGGCGTCGCGGTCGGCGTCCATGTGATCGGTCGACCGCCGGCGATAATACCCGTTCGTGCCGGACCGTCGTCGGTCGGTCGGCGGTTCCGTCCCCGGTCGTCGTCGACCCGTCGTCGCGAGGTCGTCGGGTACTCACGGGTGAACCGTCGGGCTACCGTCGAGTGGCGGACATCCTCGGAACGGAAACTCCACCGGGTCGGCTCACAGAGGGTGGGGATCGGTCCTGATCAGACCGACTCGTGTCCGTCGGGCCACACCGTGACGCCGCCGTCGCCGTCGACGGTCACGGGGAGACCCTGGTACTCGAAGGAGACGCTGACCGGCGATCCGTCGCCGCCGTCCAACAGCGAGTCGAGCGCGTCCACGTCGACCGTCCGCTGGAGGGGCGTCATCTCGGTCGGATCGCGGCCGATCGTCGCGGCGACCGCCTCGACGACGGCCACGCTCGGCCGTCCCTGGCCGTCCCAGCGGTGTCTGACCGGGTTCTCGCCGCCGTCCGGCGTCGGTTCGTCCGTCGGTGGGTGTCCGTCGTGGGTCATCTGTGTGGAGACCGTCGGCCGGCCGCCGTGCGGTCGTTCATGGTAGGAGCCCGACGATGGATAACTGTTGTTGTGATTATGTTGGTTAACGTATGTGGGGGAAAGGTCACGGGCTCTCGCCGAGTTCCCACGTGAAGACGGCGCGCAACACGACCACCAGGCCGTTGGCGTCGCTCTCGCCCCAGATGGCGGTCTCGTCGCGTGGCTCCGGCGCCCCCGCCGAGTCCTCGGTCAGGACGCTGACGAGCGTCTTCCGGCGGTCGATCATCAGCATCCGGCCCGCCGGGGTGTCCGACCACTCCCACACCGACTCGAAGGTGTCGGCGCCGGGGACGGCGTCCGCGAGGGTCGTCTCGACGGAGTCCGACATCCCCGCGATCCGGATCTCGACCCCGCGGTCCGCGCCCGTCCGTAGCGCCTCGAGAACCGGGTCGTCGAGTAGTTCCCCGACGGTCATGTAGACTATCTCCCGGTCGGCCGACCGGAGGAACTCGACGACCCGCTCGGTCGTGGCCTCGCGCCCGGTGACGGTCCAGACGCCGCGTGGCTCCGAGCGCCGGTCGGCCGTCTCCAGTTCGTCCAGCGCCGTCGCCAGTTCGTCCACCCGGCGGCCGTACTCCCGGCCGAACCGTCGGCTGGCGGTCTCGGCGGAGACGGCACAGAACCGCTTGGGCGTCGACTGCTGGACGTCGACCAGTTCCCACCCGCGCAGTTCCTCGACGGCGTCGTACACCCGCGTCCTGGGGACCTGCGCCGCGTCGCTGACGTCCCGTGCCGTCGCCTCCTCAAACCCCGCCAGCGCCACGAACGTCCGCGCGGCGTACGCGCTCAGTCCCAGTTCCTCCAGGTGCTCGACGGCGGCGGACCGTGGCTCGTCGCGTGGATCTGTCATCGTACTCGTCTCGGGAACCACCCGCGGGGGTGGTCCTGGCACGCGGCGACGAAGGTTGGGACCCGTGTAGCCACGCGCCGTCGCGTAGTCGTGGCCGGAGGGATATATTTTTATTGTGATTAAGTGAGTTAACAGCCGAACGGCGCGGCGACGCGACCCGACGGACGACCGATACCCGCGGCTTTCGACCGACCAACGCGGTGAACGGCCACGGAACGTCACCCACGTACTAAACGGGCGGGCGACGTAGGTCGGTCGTAGTCGAGGTTGGGACCCACATGGACGACAGAACGGAGAGACGGCAGGCGATCGAACTGTTACAGCAACTCGGCCTCAAGGAGTACGAGGCCCGCTCGTTCGTGGCGCTGGCCCGCCAGGACCGCGGGACCGCCAAGGAGATCAGCGAGGCCTCGGAGGTGCCACGCACCCGGGTGTACGACGCCGTCCGGGTGTTGGAGAGCAAGGGGCTCGTCGAGACACAGCACTCGAACCCACAGACGTTCCGTGCGGTGCCCGTCGACGAGGCCGTCGGGACGATCCGCTCGGAGTACGAGGGGCGGACCGACCGCCTCAGGGAGGCCCTGGAGGCCCTGGAGCCGGTGGCGGACGGCGAGGACTCGGACGTGACCCACGAGGTGTGGGCGCTGTCGGGCGAGGCGGGCGTCGCCGGCCGAGCCCGCCGGCTGCTCGACGACGCGGAGTTGGAAGTGCTGTTAGTGTTGGGCAGCGAGAGCGTGTTCACCGACGAACTCACCGAGCGGCTGTCGGCGGCCGTCGGCCGCGGCGTCGACGTGCTCGTCGGGACCGTCACGGAGGAACTGTGCGAGCGGGTCCGGTCGGCCCTGCCGGACGTCGAGGTGTTCGTCTCGGAACTGGCGTGGCTGGGCCCCTCCGAACTCCTCGGGGACGACACGGAGATCAGCCGGCTGATGCTGGTCGACCGCGAGGCGCTGCTCGTGAGCTCGTTCACCCGGACCGAGGACGGCCGGACCGACGAGTACGGCGTCTTCGGCCGCGGGTTCGACAACGGGGTCGTCGCCATCGCTCGCCGCCTGATGGCGACCGGACTGCTCCCCGGCAGGACCGAGGCCTTCGACGACCGGTCGGCCTCCGGAGGGGACGAGTAGCCGTTCCCGCGGGCGGTCCGGCCCGAGCGCCCGGAGGCCGGCGGCGACGCCGGGACGCGAGCCTCGGGCTCGCCGGCCCGGCCGTCTCCGTCCACGCCGTGAGTCCGGTCCGGACTCGCCGGCGCAGCCGGCTGTATCTCGGTCGGCGGCGGTTGTGTATCGCGCTCGACGGTTTATCGGCGGCGAGACCCCCGGCTCGTCCGGGACCGGCCGTCCCGCGGAGTCGTCGGAGGCTCGGAGCGTCGCTCGGCGGGTTCCACCGTGTCGACGCCGGGCGTTCCGGGCCACGCGTCTCGGGCAACGAGGGGCCGTCGCGGCGACCCCGAGAGGAGCGTGTCGGTGTCGCGGCCCGCGCGCGCTGTTCACACCTACGACGCTTCGGTCGGCGGCGTCGTGGCGGGGCCGTCGGAGGCGGTCGCTCGGACGGGACGGAGTCCCAGCGGCGGCGCCGGTCCGACCCCCCGCGACCGGGTGACGTCCCGACACCGACCGGGCGACTGGGCGGCCTCCCGCCGGGGCGTTACGACACGGCCACGAGGCCGGGTCCGGCCGGCCTCGACCCGGTCGAGTGCGGGCTGGGCGACGGCCGGCGCCGACGGACCGTCCGAACCGTCGGCGACCACGGGGCGTGTCGGTCAGCTCCGACCCCGCCGGTTGAGCGGTGGTCGCGTCGCCGGTAAACCACATGCCGCGATACGAAATCCGGGTCGGCGGGTCCCGGCGTCCGGAGCCGCCCTTTTTGTGGGACTGTCCCCTGGACACAGCCGATGGACGCGTCGAGGGAGCGCCGATGCGGGTGATCGTCGTCGGAGCGGGCGAGGTCGGGTCGAACATCGCGGCCGGACTCGCCGACGCCCACGACGTCGTGGTCGTCGACATCGACCCCGGTCGAGTCGAGGAGCTCACCTACTCGCTGGACGTGCTGGCCGTCGAGGGCGACGGGTCGTCGCTGTCGACGCTCCGGGAGGCCGGGGTCACGGAGGCGGACATGCTCGTGGCCTGCACCGACGACGACGAGACGAACCTGGTGGTCTGTGGGACCGCCGAGACCGTCGGCGACGCCTTCACCATCGCTCGTGTGCGCAACGTGGAGTTCCTGGAGACGTGGCGTCTCTCCGAGGGAGCCTTCGGCGTCGATTTCATGGTGTCGACGACGCTGCTGGCCGCGGAGGACATCGTGCGGGTGATCGGGCTCCCGTCGTCGGTCGACGTCGACCCGTTCGTCGGCGGTCTCGTCCAGATGGCCGAGTTCGAGGTAGCGGCCGACAGCGAGGTCGCCGGCCACACCGTGTCGGAGGCCGACGCCCTCGACGGCCTGACCGTCGCCGCGCTGGTCCGGAACGGCGACGTGGTGATCGCCCGCGGGGACACCCGGATCGAGGCCGGCGACCGGGCGGTCGTCATCGGGAGTCCGGAGAGCATGCGGGCGTTCTCGGAGACCGTCTCGGCGGCGCGGGGCTCGGAGCGGGCCCGCGAGGTCGTCGTCGTGGGCGGGAGCGACATCGGCTACCAGACGGCGAAACTGCTGGAGGGGCGGGGGTTCGAGCCGCGTCTGATCGAGCAGGACGAGCGCCGGAGCCGGGAACTGGCCGAGGCGCTCCCGGGGACGCTCGTGATGCACCACGACGCCACGGACGTCGACTTCCTGCTCGAACAGGGCGTCGACGGCGCGGACGCGCTGGTCGCGGCGACCGGCAGCGACGAGAAGAACCTGCTCGTGGCGCTGCTCGCGAGGGACATCGGCGTCGCCCGGACGGTGGCCGTCGTCGAGGAGGGCGGGTACGCGGGTCTGTTCGGTCGGGTGGGGGTCGACGTCGCGATCAACCCCCGCGAGGCCACCGCGGAGGAGGTGGTCCGGTTCGCCGAGGAGGGCCGGATCGAGAACCTCTCGCTCATCGAGGGGCGCCGCGCCGAGGTCGTCGAGATGGCGATCGAGGCGGGCAGCGTCCTCGCCGGACGGCCGATCCGGGAGAGCGTCGCCGACCTCCCCGCCGGCGTGGTCGTCGGAGCGATCGTCCGGGAGTCGAAGCTCGTGGTCCCGCGGGGCGACACCGTGATCGAGCCGGGGGACCGCGTGGTACTGTTCGCCTCGGCGGACGCCCTCTCGGCGGTGCTCGACGCGGTATGAGCCGTCGCGTCGACTGGCGGGTGAGCTGTCGGCTCGTCGGGACGATCTGCAAGTGGCTGTGGATCCCGCTCCTCGTCCCGCTGGGGCTGGCCCTCTACGACGGGAGCAGAATAGTCCCCTTCCTCGTCCCGGCGGCGGGGACGGCGGCGGTCGGGCTGGCGCTGGAGCGGTCGATCGCCCCGCGGGAGTTGCGCACGCGGGAGGCGTTCCTGATGGTCTCGCTGACGTGGCTGGCGCTCGCGGTCGTCGGCGCCGCCCCGTTCGTCCTCGCGGGCGAGGGGGCGCTGGGCGAGCCCGTCAACGCCCTCTTCGAGAGCATGAGCGGGGTCACCACGACCGGCGCCACGATCGTCGTCGACTTCGAGCGCCACTCCCGGGCGATGCTCATGTGGCGGGCGGTGCTCCAGTGGCTCGGCGGACTGGGCATCCTCGTGCTGGCGACGGCGGTGCTCTCGGGGCTGTCGGTCGGGGGGGCACAGCTCATGGAGACCGAGACACAGACCCGCGACGTCGACAAGCTCACCCCCCGGATCTCCGAGACCGCCGCGCTGCTGTGGAAGCTGTACATCGGACTGACCGCGCTGCAGGTGACGGTGCTGTACGGGCTCCGTCCGGCGGGGCTGGCCCCCGAGATGACCCTCTACGACGCCGTCGCACACGCCTTCACCACGATGTCGACCGCCGGCTTCTCGCCGCGGGCCGACAGCATCGCCGCCTTCTCGCCCGCCGTCCAGTGGGCGATCGTCCCGTTCATGACTCTGGGGGCGACCAGCTTCGTGCTGATCTACGCCGCCCTCGGCGGCGACTTCCGCCGGGTCCGGGACAGCGACGAACTGCGCTTCTACCTGGGGATCCTCGCCCTGTTCGCGCTCGGGGTTGGGGCCGTGCTGTTCGTCGACGGGGCCCCCTACACCGACCCCGAGCGGATCGCCCGCCACGCCGTCTTCCAGGTCGTCTCGATCACCACCACCACCGGCTACGCGAGCGCGAACTTCGACCTCTGGTCTGCCGGCGCGAAACATCTACTCTTCGTCTGTATGTTCCTGGGCGGGATGGCCGGCTCCACCACCTGCTCCATCAAGGCGCTGCGCTGGCTGGTGGTGGTGAAGGCGTTCCGCCGGGACCTGTTCACCGCCGCGAACCCCAGCGCCGTGCGGCCGGTCCGGCTCAGCGGGAGCGTCGTCGACGAAGAGACGATCCGGGACATCTACGCGTACACGCTGGTCAGCCTGGTGGCCTTCATCCTGGCCACGATCCTGGTCGTCGTCGACGCCGCGCGGGTGGGAATGGCGGTCACCGAGTTCGAGGCGATGGGCGCTGCGGCGGCGACCTTCTTCAACGTCGGCCCCGCCTTCGGCGTCGCCGGCCCGTTCGCGAGCTACGACCCGTTCCCGCGGTCGACGAAGCTGCTGATGACCTTCCTCATGTGGCTGGGTCGGATCGAGATCATCCCGGTGTTGGTCCTGCTGACCCCCGCCTACTGGCGAGCGTAGCGGGATCGGATCGGCGGCGCCGGCCCGACCGCCGCGGGCGACGATCGGCGGGCGACGGCCGACCGCTACAGTTCGTCCGGGCCCGGCGCGGGCACGCCCTCGTCGGCCTCGCCGCCGAGGTCGAACTCCCGGCGTAGCTCCCGGAT
>CAZMWG010000082.1:10499-12064 GCA_964569925.1 uncultured Halobacteriales archaeon
CGGATGTCGGCGGCCAACTCGAACTCCAGGTCGTCGGCGGCCTCGCTCATCCGCTCCTCCAGGCGCTCTACCTGCCGGGCGGCCTCGTCGGCGTCGTCCGGGCCGTCGCCGGTGACGTCGCCGGTGTCCGTGTCGGCGCCCGGCAGCGAGGTCTCGCCGATCTCCTTCTCGATGGTGGTCGGCTCGAAGCCGTGTTCCTCGTTGTACTCGCGCTGGATCCGGCGACGCCGCTTCGTCTCCTCGATGGCCGACTCCATCGCGTCGCTGGGGTCGTCCGCGTACAGCACCACCTCGCCGTTGACGTTGCGGGCGGCCCGCCCCATCGTCTGGACGAGCGTGGTCTCCGAGCGCAGGAACCCCTCTTGGTCGGCGTCCAGAATCGCCACGAGGCTCACCTCGGGGATGTCCAGACCCTCCCGCAGGAGGTTGATGCCGACGAGCACCGTGATCTCGCCCAGCCGCAACGACCGGATCAGCTCGTGGCGCTCCAGGGTGTCGGTCTCGTCGTGCATGTAGGCGACGTCGACGCCGGCCTCCTCCAGGTACTCGGTGAGGTCCTCGGCCATCCGCTTCGTGAGCGTCGTCACCAGCACCCGCTCGTCGTCGGGCACGGCGTCGATCCGCTCCAGCAGGTCCTCCACCTGCCCGGTCGCGGACGTCACCTCGATCGCGGGGTCGACCAGGTGGGTCGGCCGGACGATCTGTTCGACCACCTGCCCGCTGTGCTCGCGCTCGTGGTCGGCCGGCGTCGCCGAGACGTACAGCCGCCTGTCGACGGCCTCCTCGAACTCCTGGAAGGTCAGCGGGCGGTTGTCGTAGGCGGTGGGCAGCCGGAACCCGTTGTCGATCAGCGACTCCTTCCGAGAGCGGTCGCCCTCGAACTGCCCGCGGATCTGGGGGAGCGTCTGGTGGGACTCGTCGATCACCGTCAGGAAGTCCTCGGGGAAGTAGTCCAGCAGGGTGTAGGGGGCCTCGCCCGGTTCGCGGTCCGAGAGGTGGACGGAGTAGTTCTCGATCCCCGAGCAGTAGCCGGTCTCCCGCAGCATCTCCAGGTCGAAGGTGGTCCGCTCGTCGATCCGCTGGGCCGCGACGTGGTCGCCCTGGCGCTCGAAGTGACGCACCCGCTTCTCCTTGAGGTCCTCTATCTCCCCGATGGCCCGCTCCAGGCGCTGCTCGGGGATCGAGTAGTGCTCGGCCGGGTGCAACAGGACCGCGGGCTCCTCGCCCTGGACGGTGCCCTCCAGCGGGTCGACCTTCACCAGCCGGTCGATCTCGTCGCCCCACATCTCCGCCCGGACGGCGTAGCGGCCGTACATCGGGTAGATCTCGACGGTGTCGCCTCGCACCCGGAACGTGCCCTGCGTGAAGTCGACGTCGTTGCGCTCGTAGTTCAGGTCCACCAACCGCCCCAGCAGCTCGTCGCGGTCGATCCGCTGGCCCTCCTCCAGGCGCAGGCTCATGTCCACGTAGTTGCGCGGGTCCCCCAGCCCGTAGATCGCCGACACCGACGCGACCACGATCACGTCGTCACGGGTCAGCAGCGACCGGGTCGCCGAGTGGCGCAG
>CAZMWG010000083.1:0-12060 GCA_964569925.1 uncultured Halobacteriales archaeon
TACTCGCCCGTGATCCCGACGTCCGTGTGGATCCTGATCCCGAACAGTTTCCGACGGGTGGTCGTCCCGGGCTCGTACACCAGACAGAAGCCGTTGGGGCTGTGTCCGACGTCCTCGAGCGGGAAGGCGAACTCGATGCTCTCGACGGCCGTGATCTCCGGCGCCATGCCCCCACCAACCGCGACCGGGGTGATAACTGTACGGGCCGGTCGCGCCGGGTCCCGTTCCCGATCCGCCGTCCCCGGGGATCCCGCGACCGGGCCTTCCCCACGGCGTGCCAGGAGATCGTGCGGCCCGTGTTCGGATATGCTGAACGCGCCCTCCGATCGAGGGCTCCGTCGCGGTCCGTCGCCGCCCTCGTCGGGTGATAACGACAGTACGACCGTTATTCGCGGCCGACCGTCGGGC
This sequence comes from uncultured Halobacteriales archaeon, assembly GCA_964569925.1. Classification (GTDB taxonomy): domain Archaea; phylum Halobacteriota; class Halobacteria; order Halobacteriales; family Haloarculaceae; genus CAZMWG01. Next base: position 409 of record CAZMWG010000083.1, read on the forward strand.
GCCGCGGGCGGTCGTGTTCCGATATACCGAACGGACCGGCGGGGAGACGCGACGACCTCCGGGGGTCCCGTTCCCTCCACCGGTCCGGTCCCCGAGGCCCACACGATCCACCGAGACGGACGTGAGTGCCCGTTTCGGCGCCCGCAACGGTGTGCTCCGTGTATCCGGACCCGGCCGTCGCGTCCTCGGCGGTCCCGGCCCGGCCGGCGTTCGCCGGGGCCGCGTTCGACATGTTCGAACGCCCGGGTCCAGGTGAACGCTCTCGACCGGTCCGTAACCCGGATCTCCGCGGATGGACGATATCTTTCGGACGCCGGTATCCGCGGAAGGTGGTGACTAACGCGACGGGGACCGGCGCTCTCGCCCGGCCGGTGGTCGAGCGGCCGTCGAACGGCGAGCGGGTCGGACGACGGCCGTCCGTGACGGTCCCGGCCGCCGGACGCGGACCCGGCGATGGCACGAACTCTTAAACCGGAGGGGTCCGTGGGGATCGGCCATGGCTGTCGACAGCGGCGACGAGCCGGGGGCGGCGGACCCGGACCGCGGCGAGTGGACCATCCGCGACGCGGCGGCCCGACGGTACGTCCGGCGGGCGGTCACGGCGACGGTCTCGCTGGTGGAGTCGACCTACGGGCCCGACGGGAGCGAGAAGCTCGTCCGCACCGTCGACCCGCAGAACCGGCCGGAGACGGTGCGGACCGACGACGGCGGCCGTCTGTTCGAGGCAGTCGAGCGCGGCGACGGGTTCACCCACCCGGTCGCCGCGCTGTTCGTCGACGGGGTCGACGGGATGGCGGAGGGGCTCTCGGACGGGACGACCGCGGCCGTGTTGCTCGCGGGCGGGTTGCTGGAGGAGGGGTTCGACCTGCTGGAGCGGGGGCTGGCCCCGAGCAGCGTCGTCGTCGGCTACGGGATCGCCCGGTCGCGGGCCGGGACGGCGCTGGACGAGTTGGCCAGGTCGGTCGATGTCGGCGACCGCGATCGGCTCGCCGACGTCGCCGCGACCGCGATGACCTCGCTGGACGGTCGCGACCGACTCGCCGACGTCGCCGCGACCGCGATGACCTCGCTGGACGGTCGCGACCGACTCGCCGACGACGTCGCGACGACGGTGACGGCGCTGGCCGGCGAGCGCGCCGACGGCTGGGTCGACACCGACGACGCGCGGGTGCTGGCCGCGCCGGCGGCGACCCCCGGCGTGTACGAGGGGCTGGTGCTCTCGCGACCGGACGACGCCGACCCCAACGGGAGCGGCGTCCGCGAGCCGATCGGGGACGCCGGGGTGGCCGTGCTGGACAGGGCGGTCGACCCCGAGGAGACCGCGAGCGTCCTGGACGGCGGCGACGGCGTCAGGCTGTCCTCGACGGCGGCCGCCCGGGAGTACCGGGAGGGGCTGGAGCGACGGTTGCGGACGGCCGCCGAACGGCTCCGGGAAGTCGGCGTCGACGTCCTGGTGTGTACGGAGCGGCTCGACGAGTCGACGGTCCGGCCGTTCGAGACGGCGGGACTGGCCGTCGTCGACAAGGCGACCTACCCGGAACGGAACGCCTACCGGCTGGCCCGGGCCACCGGCGGGACGGTCGTGCCGGACGTCGACGAGGTGACCCCGGACCGGGTCGGCCGTGCGGGCCGCGTCTCCGAGCGACGGATCGGCGACGAGGTGTGGACCGTCTTCGAGGACTGTCCCGGCCCGGTCCGGACGCTGGTCGCCTCGGCCGAGACGCGGGGCGGCGCCGCCCGGCGGGAGAACGCCGCCGTCGACGCCCTGGAGGCGACCGCGACGGCGCTGATGGACGGACAGGTCCTCCCCGGGGCGGGGGCGCCGGCGGCGGCGGTCGCCGCGGCCGTCCGGTCGTCGGCGACCGAGGTGAGCGGCCGCGAACAACTGGCCGTCGACGCCTTCGCCGACGCCGTCGAGCGCGTGCCGGCCGCCCTCTCGCGCAACGCCGGCCACGACCCGGTCGAGACGGTCGCCGCGCTCCGAACCGAGCACGCCTCGGGCCGGGGCTCGGCGGGCGTCGACCCGGCGACGGGCGAGCCGACCGACGCCTGGGCGGCCGGCGTCGTCGAGCCCCGCCGGGTGTTCTCCCAGGCGATCGAGACCGCCGCCGCCGTCGCCGAGCGGTTGCTCACCGTCGACGCGGTGCTGTACCCCGGCGTCGACCTCCCCGGCTACACCCCGCGGCCGGAACGGTAGCCCGGCCCGGGGACGGGCGCGCAGGCGGGTCGCCACCCGCAGGCGCCGGACGCCGTCTCCGCGCCCTCAGTCGGCCTCCTCGCCCGGCTCGGGCCCGGGGACGGCGTCCGGCGGGTCGACCGGCTCCTCGCTCAGGTCCGCGGCCGGCAGCCGCTCGTCGATCCGGGCCAGCCCGATCGCCGCCTCGGTCGCCTCCCGCAGGACCGCGCGGACGACCGACGGCGGGTCGACCACCGGCTCCTCGCCGAGCACGTCGCCGACCGTCCCGGCCAGCACGTCCACGCCGACGGCGTCCCGCCCCTCCGAGCGGGCGACCCGCAACCGGATCACCGTCCGCGCGCCGTCGAGCCCGGCCGTCCGGCCCAGGGCCCGCGGGATCCTCGTCAGCGCCCGGCCGTACGCCGTCGCCGCGAGCCGGTGTCGCCCGTCGATCCCCGCGGTCGCGTCCCGGACCGCCCCCGCCGCGGTCGCCTCGACGGCCCCACCCCCCGGGACGACCCGGCCGTCCTCGACCGCGGCCGCCGTCGCCGCCAGCGCCCCCTCGACGGAGGCCTCGAACGCGGCCGTGCTCCTGGGGTCGGGGGCGCGACAGAACAGCGTCCGCGTCTCGCCGCCCCCCTCGACGACGGTCACGTCCCGGCCGGCCTTCCGGCGGACCGCGACCCGGCCGCGCCCGATCGTCGTCCCGTCGACCCGGTCGAGCGAGGGTACCGCCGTCGCGCCGGTCTCGCGAGCCACCGCGCGGGCGTGCTCGGCGTCGACCCGCTGGAGCCCGAGGATCCCCTCGGCGGCCAGCGCCGACTGTACACGCTCGTTGATCGACCGCTCCGTGACGACCGCCCGACAGCCCGCCCCGACGGCCGCCGACAGCCGCCGCTCGAAGGCCGCCGACTCCCCGTCGGCCAAGGCCGCCCGGTCCTCGAAGGAGTCCGCCTCCAGCACCACTCGTCGGCCGAGCGGCCCCTCGTCGCCGCCCAGTCGGGGCACGTCGACGGTGGAGGACAGCACCGCGACCCCGCCCTCGACGGTTCGGGGCATCGCGTCGAGCACCGGCCCCCTGTCGAGCACCGTCCCCTCGACGAGGTCGGTCTCGGCGGTCGATCCGCCGGTCTTCGAGAGCACCCGGACGTCGTCGACGGCCGCCGGGCCGGTCGCCGCGACCGTCTCGGCGATCCGATCGGCGACGGTCCGGCGGACCCGCGGGTCCCGGGTTCCGGTCAGCGCCGTCCGGGCGACCGCCGCGGGACCGACCGACGACAGCGGCCGCTCGGTCCGCTCGACGGCGTCCAGCGCCGCGTCGAGCCCCGCCCGGTACCCCCGCTCGATCGTCGTCGGGTGGACCCCCCGCTCGCCGAGGTCCTCGGCGGCGGCCAGCAGCGCGCCGGTCAGCGCGACGAACCGTCCGGTCCCGTCGCCGTGGCGGTCGCCGAAGCTCCCGGCCGCCGAGTCCAGCAGCGTCGTCCCGGGGTCGTGTAGCTCCAGTCGGTCGAGCAGTTCCGTCGACGAGGCCGTCGCCGTGACGGTTCCGTCCGGCTGGACGAGCAGTTTGTTCGCGCCGCACGGACCGAGCGCGCTCCGCACGACCTCACACACCGTCCGGACCGCCGCGGCCGGGGCTCCCTCCGTCATACCCACCGGACCGTCCGAGATGGTTAAATAACTGTGGGCCGCCGCCCCCTCCGGCCCCAACCGTCATTAATTATATATACTATCCCTCGTTGATGATAGCTGTATGTCGAGAGACAGTGCTAGCGAGGACCACGGAGAGTCGACCCTCGATGGCGACACGTCCCGACGGGAGTTCGTTCGGATCACGACCGGCGCGGCGGGTGCCGGCGCGCTCGGCGCGCTGGCCGGCTGCAGCGGCGACGGCGGCGACGGTGACGGTGGCGGTGGCGGCGACGGCGGCGACGGTGGCGACGGTGGCGGCAACGGCGGGGGCGACTCCGGCGGCTCCGGCACCACCTCCGTCACGTTCGTCTCGGCCAACGCCGTGGAGAACGCCGACATCCAGACCCACTTCCAGAACTCGATGGAGGACTTCGCCTCGAAGAACGAGGACTACCAGGTGGACCTCCAGACGGCGTCGTACGGCGACATCCAGAGCACGATCACGACCTCGGTCTCCTCGGGCAACGTCCCCGCGTTCGCGGAGACCGGCGGGCTGGGCCTGCAGTATCTCAAGCAGGGTCGGCTGGTCGATCACTCGCGGTTCATGGAGGAGAGCGACACGCTCCCGGATCAGCTCACGGAGGCCGGCAAGCAGGTGACCAACTTCCGAGACTACCAGTGGGCTGTCGGGGCGATCCGCAACACCAACAGCAACCTCGGGATCCGACCGCAGACCTTCTCCGAGGCCGGCGTCGAGAACCCGATGGAGGAGCTGGCGACCTGGAGCCAGTTCTACGAGGTGCTCCAGCGGATCGACGAGAACCAGGACATCATCGCCTACGAGGAGACCGGCGTCCCCGGCGACCTGGAGTCGTACTGGGGGTACTGCCGGACGGCCTACACCGGCGGAACCGACCCCTGGATCCGGGGGTCGGGGACGGATCCGGAGGTCGTGATCGCCAACGACGACATGGACGACCGCCCGAAGACCGACGGCTGGATCAAGGGGTGCGTGCAGCTGGCGAACGAGTTCAGCAGCGACGAGGCCGCCTCGCGGGGCGACGAGGACATCCCCTCGCTGATGCTCAGCGGCCGGGTGGCGTCGTTCACCTACGCGCTGCCGACGGCCAACCGGTGGGTCTCCGTCGACGAGAACGTCGACATCGGCTGGAACGGCGGCGACGGGGACTTCATGCTGCTGCCCAACCCCCGGACGGATCCCGAGTTCGGCGAGATGATCGGCAACGAGGACCTCCAGGGCGTGGAGGGCGAGCACGGCGGGCACGTCTGGGGGCTCGAACAGGCCCACACCATCTTCAGCGACGTCAGCCAGGCCAAACAGGAGGGCGCCTGGGCGCTGGGGCAGTACCTCATGCAGGACAACGACTTCGTGCTGCCGGCCTGGGGGGAACACTACGAGGCGATCCCCGGGCTGGCGCCCAAGCTCGACACGCTACGCGGCGAGTACGACCTCCCGCAGAACTTCGATCGGGCACTGCAGAACATGGTCGACTACGGCCCACAGTACAGCAACACCGGCGGACCGTGGGACGTCTGGCCGACCGACCCGATCCGGTGGACCGACATCAACGAGACGATCAGCCAGTCCATCGCCGGCCAGCACGACGTCCAGGAGCTTCCCTCGATCGTCCGGGACCGCATGCTGACGCGGCTCTCGGAGGAGAACACCGGCTCGATCCCGTCGTGAGGCGGCGCCGGTCCCCGCCGACGCCCGCGCGCGCCTGACCCCCGGTTCCGGCGTGGACGCCCCCCGGACCGCGGGCCGACAGCCGCCGCTCCACCCTCCGAGTGAACTGGTACCGTGGGCCAAAGTTTTATTTTCCCACCACGACTCGGGCCACCCATGGCGCAGGAGGAGGTCCGCTCCCGGGAGGAGATACGGGAGCAGTACGGGCTCGACGACCGCACGCTCCTGGACCGGATGCGGGAGGACTGGACGGGGTACGTGTTCATCGTCCCCACCTTTCTGGCGTTCACGGCCCTGTTCTACTACCCGATCGTCCGGGGGATCTACATGACCTTCACGGACGCCCAGTTGGGCTCGCCCGGCGAGTTCATCGGGCTGGGCAACTACGTGTGGCTGGTCACCAACGACCTGTTCGTCTACGCGTTCGGGCTGACGGTCGCGTTCGTGGTCGGGACGACGTTCCTCCAACTGGCGCTGGGGCTGCTGGCTGCCCTCCTCCTGAACGAGTTGCGGGACAAGCTCCAGGACTGGATCGGCGCACTGATCATGTCGCCGTACTTCGCCGCGCCGCTGGCCGGCGGCGTGGTGTGGATGTGGTTCCTGGACAACGACTTCGGCTTCGTCGTCAAGGCGCTGGCGATCGTCGGCATCGACCCGCCCGCCTTCCTCGCCACGGGGCTGTGGCCGTTCGTCTCGCTGATCGTCGCCCAGACCTGGCACGACTACGCCTACTCGGCGATCATCTACGCCGCGGCGCTGTCGAGCATCCCGACCGAGCAGTACGAGGCCGCCGCACAGGCCGGCGCCAGCCGGCTCCAGCGGTTCCGCGACGTCACCCTCCCTCGCCTGCTGATCCCCACGATCGTCATCCTCTCGTTGCGGACCGCCTGGAACGTCGCCGAGTTCTCCCAGCCGTTCGCGCTCACCGGCGGCGGTCCCGGCACCCGCACGATGCTGCTGAGCATCCTCACCTACCGCGTGGCCTTCGTCAACCTGAACTTCGGCCGCGCGTACACGATCGGCATCGCCATGATACTGCTGTCGATGACCGCCGCCGTGGTGTACGTCAAGGCCATCGACGAGGAGGAGAACCTCTACGTCTGAACCCATGCTCAACGAGAACAGACGCGATCGGACGCTGTTGTACGCCGGGATCGTCGCCTTCGCGCTGTTCGCGCTGGTGCCGTACTACTGGGTGGTCCGGACGTCGGTGTTGACAAACATCGCCGCCATCAGCCCCGACACCGGCTTCGTCCCCGCCCTGAGCGAACTCACCCTCGAGGCGTTCTCGCAGGTGTGGGAGCGGTTCGCCTTCGCGACCTACTTCCGGAACAGCATCGTCGTCTCGTTCGGCGCGACGATCATCTCGCTTTTCTTCGCCATCCCCGGGGCCTACGCCTTCGCGCGACTCGACTTCCCCGGCCGGAAGGCCCTGTTCTACACCGCCGTCTTCACCGTCATGTTCCCCTGGATCGTGCTGACGATCCCCGTCTACGAGGTGTTCTACTTCTTCGATCTGGTCAACTCGCTGATCGGCGTGATCGTCGGGCTCTCGATCTTCGTGTTACCCCAGAACATCTGGCTGCTCCAGGGCTTTTTCCGCCAGGGGATCCCCGACAACATCGAGGAGGCGGCCCTGATGGACGGCCACAACGAACTGACGGCCTTTCTCCGGATCGTCCTGCCCCTGAGCCTGCCGGCGGTCGCCGCCGCGGCGCTCTTTGCCTTCCTCACCGCCTGGAACAACTTCCTGTGGGTGTTCGTGCTCACCAGCGACGAGGCCAACCGCACCGCCACCGTCGCCATCTACTACATCCTCGGCAGTGACGTCCTCCGGGAGTGGAACGTCCTGATGGCGTCGCTGCTCCTGCTGGTCGCGCCGCCGGTGGTGTTCTACGGCCTCTCGCGACGGTACGTCGGCGCGGGTCTCGGAGGCACCCCCGGCGGCTGACGGGCCCGGCTCCCGGGCGACGAGCGACCCCCCGGCCCGGTCCCCTCCGCCGGACGCTCTCCGACCCGCCGCTCTCGCTCCCGCCGTCGGGCCGACGCGTCACGGACCCGTCGGCGTGTGGAAAGTCAACGGACGACAATGTATAAATACGGAGCCGTCGTAGCCACGCGACGAACGACCCAGCCATGGCTCGCCTGGAACTCGACGACGTGACCAAGGTGTACGACACGCGCTCCGAGGCCATCGTGGCCGTGGAGGAACTGGACCTGGAGATCGAGGACGGCGAGTTCATCGTCGTCGTCGGGCCCTCGGGCTGTGGGAAGTCGACCACGCTGCGGATGATCGCCGGGCTGGAGACGGTCACCGACGGGGAGATCCGACTGGGGGGCGAGCGGATCAACGAGCGGGCCCCGAAGGATCGCGACATCGCGATGGTGTTCCAGTCCTACGCCCTCTACCCGCACAAGACGGTCCGCGGGAACATGGCCTACGGGCTCCAACTCAGCACCGACCTCGACGACGAGGAGATCGACCGACGGGTCGAGAACGCCGCCGAGATGATGGGGATCGACGACCTGCTGGAGAAGAAACCGTCCGCGCTGTCGGGCGGCCAGCAACAGCGGGTCGCCACCGGCCGGGCCATCGTCCGGGAGCCCTCGCTGTTCCTGTTCGACGAGCCGCTCAGCAACCTCGACGCGAAGCTCCGCAAACACATGCGGACGGAGCTGTCCCGGATCCACTCCGAGTTCGGCATCACCACGGTGTACGTCACCCACGACCAGGAGGAGGCGATGACGATGGCCGACCGGATCGTCATCCTCGACCAGGGGGAGCTCCAGCAGATCGGCGCCCCCAAGCGGGTGTACCACGAGCCGGCCAATCGGTTCGTCGCGGACTTCATCGGCAGCCCGAGCATGAACTTCCGCGAGGTGACCGTCGAACGGGACGGCGGCGCCGGGCGGCTCGTCGGCGACGCGTTCGCCTACGAGGTCGACGGCCGGATCCTCGACGGGATCCCGACCGACGAACTCGAACTGGGCGTCCGTCCGGAGAACGTCGACATCGACCCGAGCGCTCCGCCCGAGCGGAGCTTCGAGGCCACCGTCGACGTCGTCGAGGTGGTCGGCTCGGACAACTTCGTCTACCTGGACCTCGGCGGCGAGGAGTTCCGCGTGCGCACGCCCACCGGGGTCGAGCCCGCCGAGGGCGAGACCGTGCGCGTGACCTTCGACGTCGACGACCTCCACCTGTTCGACGCCCGCACCGGCGAGGCCCACGCCCACGGCCGCCCGGAGGCCGACACGGTCCGGACCGTCGAGGGGTCGGACACGACGGCCGACTGACCGGTGGCCCGCGAGACCGTGCCCGCTCTCGGCGCCGACGCCCTCCCCGGAGGGACCCGCGAGCGGCCGTGACCCCGCACCCGCCGGCCCGCGCGCCGTTCGTCGACCGGGTCGGGAGCCTCGACCGCGCCGCGCTGACCGCCCTCGTCGCCGCCCTCTACGAGGCCCGCGGGCTCCGGACGGAGGACCTCGGCGCCGGTCGGCTGGCGGCCGACGACGGGGGGAGCCGCCGAACCCTCCTCGTCGCCCGCGCCGTCCCCGCGGCGCCCCCCGACGACGACGTCGATGTCGACGTCGACGTCGTCGTCGTCGGAACCGTCACGGACCGGGACCGGGCCGGCGACGCGCGGGTGCTCGACGCGGCCGACCTCCACCGGATGGCGCTGTACGCCGTCGACCGCGAGCGACTGGCGCCGCTGGTCGCCGACCACCTGGGCCGGGACCTGCTGGACGACCGGCCGGGTCCCGGGGGACGGCTCCGTGCGGCCGCCGCGCGCGCCCGGTCCGCCGCCTCGCGGGTCGGTCGGGTGCCACCTCGACTCCGGCGGGTGGCCTCGGGCCGTCGGTCGACCGTGTCACGCGCCGCGTCGGCGGCGGCCGCGGCCGCGCGGTCCGCGCCCCGGGGCGTCGCGGCGGCCCTCGTCCTCGTCGCCCTCGCCGGGGTCGCGCTGTCGGCGCTCGGCCCGGTCGGTCCGTCCGTCACGGGCGGCCCGCCAGGGGCCGGGACGCCGACGGTGACGCCGGCGCCCGTCGCGGCCGCCGCGGTCGGGGGCACCCTCGGAGCGGTCCCCGACGGGTGTCCGGCCCCGCCCCGCGACGCCGCCCCCCGGACCCTCCGGCCCGTGCCGGTCGACGCGGCGGTGAGCGTCGGGCTGGAGGGGTGGTCCGTCGACGAGGGGATCGACGTGTCGACGTTCGACGGACCCAACGAACTGGAGGTGGGGGCGTTCCCCGAGATCCGGCACAAGTCGACCTACGGCCGGCCGACCGGCTCCTCGCTGGTCCTGATCGCCGACCGGTGGCCCGACGTCGCGACGGCACGGGAGACGGCGCCGGCCCTCGCCGCCGAGTACCGCACCGCGGTCGCGTGGGGACGGTACACCCTGACCGTGGCCGCGCCGGGGGCCACGGACGGGGTCCGGACCGACGCCGACGTTCGGGCGCTGCTGGAGGCCGTCCGGGCGCCGGGCGGGGTCCGGCTGGGCGGGCGCTGTCTGACGGCGCTGTCCGGGTAGCGGGCGCCGCCGGCGCCGCGGCTCCGTCCGAGTTCGCGCGCCGCCGGACGCCCCCGTCGGGGACCACCCCGTCAGCCGGTCGCGGCGGTCGCGTTGGCGGCCGTCCGGAGCCGGTCGCCCACCGCGACGATCCCGTCGGTCCGCTCGGTCGGCGTCCGCTCGGTCTTCGTCGCGAGCGCCGCCGCCACCGACCGCTGTGCGGCGGCCAGACGCCGCTCGATCCCGTCGGCGCGCTCGCGCTGGGCCGACGTCAGCCCCGCGGCCCGCGTCGACGCGAGCAGGGCGCGGGCGTCCCGCGCGGCCGTCAGCGCCTGCTCCCCGTGGCGTCGTACCCGCTCGCTGTCGTTGCCGACCCACCGGATCTCGAGGGACTCCTCGTCGACGACGGCCGCAAGGAAGGCCGCCCGCGAGAGCCGGCTGTCGGTTCGCGAGATCCGCGGGTCGAGGTCACCCCGGGCGTCGATCCCCGCCATCACCGTCCGCTCGGCCGGGTTGTACGCCGGCGACGGGTAGGCGCCGCCCGCGACGACCACCAGGCCGACGACGGTCAACCCGACCAGGGCCGCGCCGAGGAAGACCCGCGGCGCCCCGCGGACCGGGTCCGGGCCCGCGAAGGGGCTGGTCCGTCGCCGCCGGAAGGAGAGGTCCGCGGCGTCACTCACCGTCTCCACCAGTTCGGTCGTCCGTTCGGACGCGCCGGTGACGACCACCCGGCCGGCCTCGGACACCCGGACGAAGGAGTTGTGGAAGCCGCCGTAGACGACCGACAGCCCCGGCCCCTCCTCGAACCGCTCGCGGGCCACCTCGTCGTAACTCCCGTCGGCCCGCACCGCCGGGACGATCGCCTCCAGGCGGTCGAGGGGGTCCTCGACCTTCGTCTCCGAGACGAAGATCGCCCCCCGCTCGGGGCCGTGGCGCGGCCCGTCCTCGCCGCGGCGCTCCCGGAGGGATCGGGCGTGGTGTCTCACACGTGCGATCCCCCGGGGGGCGACCGCCACGACCACCCCGACGGCGGCGCCGGGCAGGAACCGCGACGGGTCCCCGTACCGCAGGGCGGCCCAGAGGGCCGCCGCGACGACCAGCGCGCCGCCGCCGGCCGAGACCACGCGGAGGGTGTTCATGGGCCCAGGAACACCCGCCGGATCCGGTCGACCAGCCCCGACCGCCGGGCCTCGCTCTCGGCCGCACACACCGGCCCCAGTTCGCGCTCCAGGTGCGCGCGGCTCTCGAAGCGCTCGGCCTCGGCCGCCGCGAGCAGTTCCGACAGGAGCATCGAGTTGCCGGCCTCGTCGATGGTGACGTTCTCCATCGGCATGCTCTCGGTCAGCCGCCGCGCGCTCACCGGGTATGACCGGCCGGACTCGACGATGAGTTCGTGGACGGCGTCGGGCCCGTACGCCATACGCCCCCGTTCCGGGGTCGAGAGGCAAATAGCTGCCGGCGACCCCTCGGTCGGGGGCCGACGGCCAGCCCGGACGGCCCCGTCCCGGAGCGTGGATCCGCCGGTGGCGACGGGCGTCCCGGACCGACGAGGCCGCACCCGGCGGAGGAGCTAAGTGTCGGCCACCCGGCCCGAGAGGCATGACGGAGCTCCACCCGGACGCGGC
>CAZMWG010000084.1:0-11710 GCA_964569925.1 uncultured Halobacteriales archaeon
AGCTGGTGAGACGGCCTGGAAAGCCCCGGCCGGCTGCACTCCCGCGGCTCGCTGCGCTCCTCGTCCCTCGCTGCGCTCGGGACTGCGGCGCCCGTGAGCAGACACCGCAGGTCGACGGCCGAGGAGCGCAGGACGGTCGTTCGAGAGACCGGCGGTCTCTCGTGATGACGAGAGAGCGTCGCTCTCTCGAACCACCCCCGAGTCGAGCCGGCCGGGGCTTCCTGGGCGGTCTTCCTCCCGATCTCGGTCGTCGCTGCTACAGCAAACAGTACCCGGAGAGCCGGGACAAGACTCATGTCGGCCGACGAGAGAGAGTCCCGTCGTGTCCGACGCCGCCCTCCGACGGACGATCAGACGCTGTACCGCGCTCCTGCTGGTGCCGCTGTCCCTGCTGCCGTACGCGTTCGTCGCCTGGCGCCACAGCCGGGGCGACCCGTACGTGAGCGGGCTGACCGCGCTCGTCGACGAGATCTGCCTGCTCGTCTTCCTCGGCGCCGTCGTCTACCTCGCCTGGTCGGGAGTGACGGCGGTGCGGGCCGAGAGCGGTCGCGAGCCCGACCCCGGGAGCGGCGGTCCGGGGACCGCCGACGGGAGCGGGGCCGACACGGCCGACGCCGACGCCAGCGTTTAGGCGCCGGCGGCCGGAACGACGGTATGCGCGTCGTCACCCTGTTGCCCTCGGCGACCGAGATCGTCTACGCGCTCGGGGTCGAGCCGGTCGGCGTCTCCCACGAGTGCGACCACCCGCCGGCGGCCCGTGAGTTGCCCGCCGTCGAGCGCTCGCGGGTCGACGCCGACGCCGCGAGCGACGAGATCGACGACCAGGTGAACGAGGCCGAGGCGTCGGGCGGCGTCTACGAGATCCGCCGGGACCGGCTGGCCGCGCTCGACCCGGACCTGATCGTCACCCAGGGGCTCTGTGACGTCTGTGCGGTCGACCGGGTGGTCGTCCGCGAGGCCGTCGCGGACCTCGGACTGGACGCCGACCTGTTGACCGTCGACGTCCACACGCTCGAAGACCTGTTCGACTCGATCGGCGAGATCGGCGCCGCGCTCGGCCGCGAGGAGCGGGCCGACGAACTGGTCGGCGACCTCGGCGAGCGGGTCGGGGCCGTCGAGCGGGCGACGGCGGACGTCGAGGAGCGTCCCCGGACGGCGGTGCTCGACTGGACCGACCCGGTGATGGTCGCCGGCCACTGGATCCCCGAGACCGTCGCGACCGCCGGCGGCGAGTACGGCATGGCCGAGACCGCCACCCACTCCCGGCCCCGCGAGTGGGAGGAACTCCGCGACTACGACCCCGAGGTGTTGATCGTCTCGCCGTGTGGGTTCGACGTCGATCAGACCCGGGAGAACCTCGACGACCTCCTCGAACGGCCGGGCTGGTCGGACCTGACGGCGGTCCGCGAGGGGCAGGTATACCTCGTCGACGGGAGCGCCTTCGTCAACCGGCCCGGGCCGCGGCTGGTGGACACGCTCGAGTATCTGGCGTGGACGCTCCACCCCGACCGGTTCGACCGGCCGCCCGGCGACGCTGTCCAGCGACTCGCGATCGCCGACGCCTGACCGAACCGCCGTCCGGGGTCGCCGACGCCGACGACCCGCCGGCTCTCACGCGACGGCCGCGACCAGCCCGACCACGACGTTGAGCAGCGCGACCAGCGCGCCGCCGGCGACGACCGCGACCAGCCACCCCCGCCACCACGGCACCCGCACGACGACCGACCGACACCGCAACAGCACGACGCCGACGTACAGCACGACGGCCATCTTCAGGACGAGTACCGACAGCGGCTCCTGGATCAACAGCGTCCGGATCCACGGGTTGGCCTCGAACTCCGGGCCGGCGTACCGGGCGGCGAACAGCGTCGACAACCCGTCACAGAACCCCCAGGACAGCACCAGCGCGTACACCAACTCCTCGTACCCCGGGGCCCGGAACCGGAGCCGCGGGATCGCCCTCAGTCGACCGCCGTACGTGTCACTTTCCGTCATGAGTGGGGACGGGAACTCGCCGGAGAGAGCGGTTCGGGTGTAATAAAACCGACCGGTCGGTTATCGAACGTGATAGCCGGCGCGGTCCGCGATCGTCCCGTCGGCCGGACCGGCCGTCCGCGTTCCGTCCTGGTGCCCGGTCGACCGGCTCAGTCCGACAGCGAGCACCGGTCCTCGTAGTTCCCCTCGGCGACGCTCCCGACGGTCGGCTCGTCGCCACAGACCGGACAGTCCGGCCGCCGCTCGACCGGCACCGTCTCGAAGCCCATTCCGGCGGCGTCGTACACTAACAGCTGACCGTCAAGCGTCTCGCCGTGGTCGAGCAGGAGCTTGGTCGTCTCGGTGGCCTGGACCGTCCCGATGGTGCCGGGGACGGCACCGAGCACGCCGGCGGTGGCGCAGTCCGGCGCGACCCCCTCGGGTGGCGCCTCGGGGAACAGACACCGGTAGCAGGGACCGTCGCCGGTGAACGTGGCGGCCTGGCCCTCGAACCGGTAGACCGCGCCGTGCGTGAACGGGACGCCCGCGAGCGTGCAGGCGTCGCTGACCAGGTACCGCGTCGGGAAGTTGTCCGCGGCGTCGACGACGACGTCCCGGCCGGCGACCAGGTCGGCCGCGTTCCCGGCGGTCAGCCGGGTCTCGTGGGTCTCGACGGTCACGTCCGGGTTCAGCGCCGCGACGTACTCCCGGGCGCTGTCGACCTTCGGCCGGCCGACGTCCGCGTCCGCGTGGACCACCTGGCGCTGGAGGTTCGACCGCTCGACGACGTCGTCGTCGACGACCGCCAGCCGACCCACGCCCGCCGCCGCGAGGTACTGGATCACGGGTGCACCGAGTCCGCCGGCGCCGACCACCAGGACGTCGGCGTCGAGCAACGCCCCCTGGCCCGTTGGCCCGATGTCGTCCATGATCACCTGCCGGGCGTACCGGTCCAGTTGGTCGGGGTACAGATCGGCGCCTGCCATACCCCCGGCTACCGCGCCGACGCTGATAAGTCGCCCGTCGGCGGTCGGTCGACGACCGGTCGACGGTGCCCCACCGGGGCGTTCGCGGGACGGCGGTCCGCGTCCCGAACGTCAAAGCACATACCGAACGGCCCGGCACCGCCACACGTGCCGCCCCGCACTCCCTTCGTGAACCCCTGGCGGTACTACGAGCGCGAGGACCGGCCGTCGCTCGCGGTCGCCGCCGGGGCGGTGGTCGTCGTCGCCGTCTCGGTGCCGCTGACCGCGCGGCTGGTCGTCGAACTGGTCTCGGAGGGCGTCGAGTTCGCCGTCGTCCCGGCGCCCGAGCCCCCCGCCGTCGGCGTCCCGGACGCGCTGGGTCTCCTGGCGGCCCCTGTGGTGGTCGCCGCCGCCCTCCACGCCTTCGTCTGGTTCGCCGACGGCGAGGGCGGGTTCGGGACGACGCTGGCGGTGGTGGGCGAGGCGGCGCTGCTCGACCTGCTCCTCGTGGTCCCGCTCGCCGTCTTCGCCCTGAGCGCCCCGCTCGCCCTGCCCGCGGAGCCGGTGACCGCCCGGGAGTTCGCCCGACTGATGGACGGCCCGACGTCGCTGTTCCGGGCGCTGCTGTGGCTCGCCGCGCTGGCCGCCGTCGCCTGGAAGGCTGGGGTCCGGGCGGTCGGGCTCGCCGAGGTCCACGACGTCTCACCGCTGTGGACCGCCACCGTCGCCGGCGGGCTCGGACTGCTGACGCTCTCGGGCCTCCTGCTCTGACCGCCGGCGCCGTGTCGTCCGACGCCCGCCGCCGGGAGCGTCAAGTCCCACGAGTCCACACGGACGGACGTGAGCGTCGACCCCAGCGACCCGCGTCCGCTCCTCGCCTTCGCGACGACCCTCGTGCTGGCGCTGACCGCCGGCTGTGCCGGACTCGGCGCCGGCCCCGCGCCCGCCCCGGCCGACGCGGACGAGTCGCTCACGCCCGCGCCGGTCCCCGAGCCCGACGACCGGCCCTTCGCCCCCGGCCTGGGTCCCGACGGGGTGCGCGACGCCGAACTGCTGGGCCGGGTCCACGCCGGCGCTCTGGAGCGGACGGGCTACACCCTGGTGGCAAACCGGACGGCCCGCTACGAGAACGGGAGCGTCCACTCGCGGCTCCGGATCCGGATCGCCGTCACGGCCGGCCGGGCCTACCTGGCGACCGTCCGGACGCGGGGCGCCGGCGGGGCCGTGCGCGGTCGGCTCCCCGCCGACGCGACCTACTGGTCGGACGGCGACCGGTACCTCCGGCGGATCGACCACGGCGAGTGGCTGGAGTACGGCGCCTTCGAGCCCATCGACGGCTACGCCGGCACGTGGGCCTACTGGGTCCGGGAGGTGGCGCTGACGGGTAGCGCCGCCCGCGACCTCGCCGAGACGGTCGACGCGTTCGACACCCGGGTCGTCGACCGCGGGCGGAACCGGAGCCGTCTGCTGGTCGGGGGCGGTCTCCGGGGGTCGGAGTTCCGTGACCGGCGCGTGACCGATCCCGCCGACGCCACCCTGACGGCGCGGGTCCGGCCGGGCGGGTTCGTCTCCGCCTACCGCGTCCGGTACGCGACCGCGACGGCGGCCGGCGTCCCGGTCCGGGTGTCGCGGTCGGTCCGGTACGGCGACGTCGGGTCGACGACCGTCGACCGGCCGTCGTGGTACGATCTGGCGGTCGAGGGCGTGCGGACGGGTGACGACGAGGACGACGGCTGAGGACCGCGCGACCGGGTGACGGTGGAGGCGAGGACGGCGAAGGACGGAAACGGCGAACGGAGACGGGGACGACGAGCGGAGACGAGGACGCGCGACGACGCGGGGACGCGCGAACCCGGACCCCCGATCTCAGCAGTCGTACAGCGAGCGGTACTTCTCGTCGGCGTACGCGAGGAAGTGGTCGGCGGTGAACGCCTCGCCGGTGGCCTCCCGGATCAGGTCGTCCGTGGTGTACCGGCAGCCGTGAGCGTGGACGTTCTCGGTGAGCCAGTCGTGCAGCGAGCCGAACTCGCCGCTCCGGACCTGTCCGTCGAGGTCGCCGATCGCCTCCTCGGCGGCGGCGGACATCTGGGCGGCCAGCACCGACCCCAGCGAGTAGGTCGGGAAGTAGCCGATGGCGGCGTTGGTCCAGTGGATGTCCTGCAGACACCCCTTGGCGTCGGTGTCCGGCCGCACGCCCAGGTAGTCGGCCATCTTCTCGTTCCACACCTGGGGCACCTCGCTCACCTCGAGGTCGCCGTTGATCAGGTCCCGCTCGATCTCGAACCGCAGGACGATGTGGAGGTGGTAGGTGAGCTCGTCGGCCTCCACCCGGATCAGGTTCTCCGGGTGGACGGTGTTGGCGGCCTCGTAGAACTCCCGGGGCGAGCCCGCGACGCCGAGGTGGTCCTCGACGCTCCCGGTGAAGCCCTCCCAGAACGGCAGCGAGCGGCCGACGTGGTTCTCCCAGAGCCGCGACTGGGACTCGTGAACCGAGAGGTCGCGGTTCGAGCCCAGCGGCGTGCCGTAGTGCTCGTCGGGCAGGCCCAGCGTGTAGGTGGCGTGGCCGAACTCGTGGATCGTCGACCCCAGCGCGTCCAGCGGGTCGTCCGGCGAGAACCGCGTCGTCACGCGGGCGTCGAACTGCGTCCCCGTCGAGAACGGGTGCGGGGCGGTGTCGAGACGGCCCCGGTCCCAGTCGTAGCCCAGGTAGTCCAGCGCCTCCCGCACCAGCGCCTCCTGGTCGGCCTCGTCGTACTCGCCCTCGAAGGGGTCGGCGAGGTCGACGTCGCTGTCCTTCACGTCGTCGATCAGCGGGACCAGTTCGTCGCGCAGTCGCTCCAACACCCGCTCGGCGGTGTCAAGCCCCAGGTACGGCTCGTACTCCTCGAAGAGGACGGCGTAGGGGTCACGGTCGGGGTCGATCGCCGCCGCGTACTCCCGGCGGAGTTCGACGATCTCCTCCAGGGTGTCCGCGAAGGCGTCGAAGTCGTCGTCGGCCTTGGCCCGTTCCCACACCGGCAACGCGTTCGAGGAGGCCTCCGAGATGCGCGTCACGAGGTCCTCCGGCACCCGGACGGCTCGCCCGTGCTGTCGACGGACCTCCCGCACCACGGCCTCGCGCTCGGGGTCGAGGTCGGCGCCCTCCAGTTCGTCGAGCCAGTCGGCCACGTCGTCGTCGGTGAGCAGTTCGTGAGACAGCGACGACAGCGCGGAGCTCTGCTTCGACCGGGCCGGGGTGCCGCCCTCGGGCATCATCACCTGCTGGTCCCAGGAGAGCACCTGGCCCGCGTCGCCGACGTAGGTCAGCTTCTCGACGTGTGACTCGAACCGGTCGTACGTGTCCGTGACCTCCTCGGTCGCCATGTCCCGCCGTTACGACGGGACGGACATAACCCCCGCGACACGTCGCCGGCCGAGCGAGACCGGGCGGATCCGAGTCGCGGTCCGGAACCGCCGGCGGGGTCTCCCGTCCGATCCCGTCCCGCCTCGTCCGGCGTTTTGCCGGCGCTCCGGTCAGACGAACCGGCCGGCCCGCTCGAAGACGCCGCGGTACAGCGCCTCGCAGCGCTCGACGACCGCGAGCGACACCGACTCGTCGGCGGTGTGGGCCTCGCCGGGTTCGGCCGCGCCGGCGACCACACACTCCGTGCCGGCGCCGGCCAGCCACCCCGCGTCGGTCGCGTGGGGCTTGACGAACCGCTCGGGCGACCCGTCCTGGACCGCGCGGGCGGCGTCGAGCGCGGCGTCGGCGAAGGCCTCGTCCCGGCAGGCCATCGGCGGGAGGTCCTGGTCGACGACCCACTCCACGCCCGGGAGTTCCTCGGCGCGCTCCAGCGGGGCGCGGCCGCCCGGGACGGTTCGCTCGTCGACGGTCACCTCGCAGGCCTCGGGGATCACGTTCCAGCCCTCGCCGCCCTCGATGCCGGTCACCGCGAGACTGCCCTCGACGGCAGTACCGAGCACTTCCGTCGAGGGAACCGAGAGTCCGCGCAGGACATCGACCGCGTCGACGGCGCGGTAGATCGCGTTCTCGCCGGCCTCCGGTTCGCTGGCGTGGGCGGCCCGGCCGGTCGCCCGCACCGTGCTCCCGCGCCGGCCCCGGTGGGCGACGGCGACGTCCGTCACCCTTGGGGCGGAGTAGCCGGTCGACCCCTCGCCGACGACGGCGTACTCCGGCGCGAAGCCGTCCTCGATCGCCGCCCGGCAGCCGACGCCGCCGTCCTCCTCGCCGACGAAGGAGACGAAGACCGGCTCGACCGCCGCGGGGTCGGCGTCGCGGAAGGCACACATCGCGGCCGCGAGCGACCCCTTCATGTCCGCGCTCCCGCGGCCGTACAGCCGCCCGTCCCGCCGCTCGACGACGTAGCTCCCGTCCTCGGCGACCTGGGAGTCGTCGGGCGCCACCACGTCGTGGTGGCCGACCAGCGCGAGCGACGGACGCGCCTCCTCGCCGTCGGTCGGTCTCCGGGCGATCACGTTGCCGGCGTCGTCGCGTTCGACGGCCGCCGCGGTCCGCTCGCGGAGCCACGCCTCGATCCGGTCGCCGGCCGCCCGCTCGTCCTCGTGGCTCGCGGTCGCCACCAGTTCGCGGGCCAGCGCCGTGCTGTCCATGGCCGGCCCTGGAGCGCCGGCGGTAAACGGTTGCGGGCTCGGCGGCGCCGACCGGCCCGTCGGTCAGTCTCGGTCGCGCTCCCGCAGCGCCGCGGCGGCCGCCTCGACGGTGAGCGGGCACCCGCCGACGTCGAGGCGGTCGAACAGGGCGAGCACCTGCGGCACGGCGAGTCCGTGGTCCTCCAGCAGCGCCCGGTCGGTCACCACCTCGTCGACGGGACCCGCCGCCGCGACGGTCCCCTGCCGGTCGAGCAGGTAGACCCGGTCGGCGACGTGGGGGACCAGCGACGGGTCGGGGGTGGAGACGACCGTGGCGACGCCGTCGGCGTGGAGTTCCGCGAGCAGGTCCAGGGTCGCCGCGCTGTTCTCGGCGTCGACGTTCGCGACCGGTTCGTCGAGCAGGAGCAGATCCGGCTCGACGGCCAGCGCGCTCGCGAGCGCCGCCCGGCGCCGCTCGCCGCCGCTGAGACGGAAGGGCGGCCGGTCGAGCAGATCCGTCAGGCCGAGCCGCTCGGCCAGCGCCTCGACGCGTCGCTCGGCCTCCTCGGCGGGGACCGACAGCTGTGCCGGCCCGTACTCGATGTCCTCGCGGACGGTCGGGTTGAACAGGTAGTCGGCGGGGTCCTGGGTGAGCGTGCTCACGCGGTCCCGGACGGCGTCGGGGTCCCCGGTCGTCCCGAAGTAGCGCCGCCGGCCGCCGTCCGGGTCGCGCAGCCCGCCCAGCAGTTCGAGCAGCGTGCTCTTGCCGGCGCCGTTGGCCCCCAGCAGCGCGACCCGCTCGCCCCGACCGACGGTCACGTCGACGCCGGCGAGCCCGACCGTGCCGTCGGGGTAGCGGTGGCGAAGGTCCGAGACGGCGACCGCCGGGGCCGGGGTCCCGGGATCGCTCCCGTCCGGGGCGCCGTCGTCGCCGTCGCGGTCGGGATCGTCCTCGCCCGGCCCCGACCCGCTCACGCGAACACCCCCGCCGCCGGACCGGCGACCGCGAGCGCGACGACGGCGACCACGACGACCGCGAGCGCGGCGTCGGCGACGCCGGGCGCGGTCCCGCGGTCGTAGGTCGCCGTCCCGCCCCCGCCCCGGGCCCGCGCCGCGCGGCCGACCCGCTCGCCCCGCTCCAGCCCCCGCAGCAGGAACGTCGACAGGAAGCGCCCGGAGTCGCGCCAGGCCCGGCGCAGGCCGCGGGACTCGACGGTGCGGGCCCGCCTGGCACGGGCCATCCGTCCGAGCGTCGAGGCGAGCACCAACAGGTAGCGGTAGGTGATCCCCACGAGCGCGACGACGACCGGCGGAACCCGGAGCCGCCGGGCCGCGGCCAGCAGGTCCGAGACCGACGTCGTCAGCGGGAGCAAGGCGAGGAAGGCCACCGCGGCGCCGGCCCGGAGTGTGAACACGAGGGCGTACTCGACGCCGGTGGCCGAGAGGGGCGTGCCAGCGAGCGCCGGGCCGGGAGCGAACAGTGCCCGCGGCGCGACGGCGACCGCGGAGAGCGCGGCGGGGCCGGCGACCCGCCCGAGAAAGGCCCGCGCCGGAACCCGCGAGACGACGGCGAGGACGCCCGCCAGGGCGAGCACTGCGGCGGCGCCGGCGACCGTGCCCCGGGTCGCGGCGACGGCCACCAGGACGACCAGGCCGGTGAGCTTCACCGTCGGGGTCGCGCGCTGGAGGAACCCGTCCCGGTCGGGACCGCGCTCGGCGAGCAGGAACCACCGCGCCCGGGCGGCCAGCGCGTCGAGGGTCCTCGCCAGCGGGTCACTCACGGTCGGCGTTCCCGGGCCGTTCGCCGTCCCCGGCGTCCCCCGCCAGCCGTCCCAGTCCGGTGGCGAGGACGAGCGTCACCGCCGTCCCCACGAGCGCCGCGATCAGGGTGCCGGCCGGTCCGGGCAGTCCGGGCACCCGGTAGTCCGGCATGAGCCCCTCGACGACCGACCGGGCGTCGTCGGTCGCGCCGGTGGCCTCGGCGGCGTTCTCCATGGGCTCGGCGTAGCCGACGGCGCCGGCCGCCCAGCCGAACACGGGCGTCAGCGCGACCAGCGCGAGCAACACGGCCGCGGCGAGGCGCCGTTCGCGGCGGTTCACGCCTCCACCTCCGGCGCGGCGCTCCGTCGGAGGTCCGGCCGGGCGTTCCCCAGCGCGCGGACCACGACGGCGGTGACGGCCCCCTCGATCAGCCCCAGCAGCAGGTGGCCGCCGGCGACGACGGCGACGACGGTCCCGGTCTCGTAGGCGAACGCCGAGGAGACGCCCAGTTGGAGCGCCCCCGCCAGCGCGGCGGCGGTGATCCCGAGCCACCCGGCCACGAAGGCCGCCGGGAACTCGCCCCGGGCGGCCAGTCCGCGGTAGAGCACGTAGCCGACGTACACCTGGACCACGGCCATGTTCAGGACGTTCGCCCCGAGGACGACCACGCCGCCGTCGCCGAACAGCAGGCTCTGGACGACGACCACGGCGGCGACGGCCAGCGCCCCGAGGTGGGGCCCCAGCAGGACCGCGGCGAGGGTCCCGCCGACGAAGTGGGCGCTCGTGCCGCCCGGGATCGGCCAGTTGAGCATCTGAGCGGCGAAGATCCCGGCCGCGACGACGCCGACCAGCGGCGCCCGCTCGCCCCCGAGGTCGCCGTCGGCCCGGCGCGCGGCGACCGCCAGCGCCCCCGCCGCCAGGACGGCACACAGCGCCGCCACGGGCAGGTCGAGGAAGCCGTCCGGAATGTGCATGGACGTCGTTGCGCCGACGCTCGAATAATACTTTTCGTCGGGTCAGTATTACCGCCGGCTCGTCGCCGTGCCGGGCGAGTCCGGGTGCCGATCGGGGCGCCCGCGCTCGCGCCCGCCGTCGGCGTTCCCGACTCCGGGGCGGGCCGGAAGCCTCTCGGCGGGGGGCGGCGAAGGGCGGCCATGGGCGAGGACCTCGACCGGATCAGCCTGACGCTGCCGGCGTCGATGGTCGAGCGGCTGGACGGCATCGTCGACGACTGGGAGTACGCCAGCCGGTCGGAGGCGATCAGGGACGCCCTGCGGGACTTCTTCGGGGCCTACGAGTGGGAGGCCGACGACGAGACCGTCCACCGGGGGACGGTCGTGGTCGTCCACGACCACCACGTGGACGGCATCGCGGACGCGCTCCAGGGGATCCAACACGAGATGGCAGACCACATCACCTCCGTCCAGCACATCCACCTCTCGGAGGGCGACTGCATGGAGACGCTGGTGGTCGACGGGCCGGGGACGGCGATCACGGAACTGGCCAACAGGCTGCGGGCGCTCGACGGCGTCCGGCAGGTGAAGGTCGTCCTGGTCGACCAGTGACGCGGTCGACGAGGCCGGTCTCGCCGGCGAACGGCCCTCGGGCGTCGGTCCGGGGTTGGACACCCTTTTGACCGAGAGCCGCCAAGGGTGGGCATGGATATCGTTCCGGACACGAGCGTGGTCGTCGACGGCCGCGTCTCGGAGCGGGTCACGGCGGACGCGGACCCCGACGGCGCCGGCGAGGGCGGCGGCTTCGCCGGCGCGACCGTCCTCGTCCCGGAGGCCGTCGTCGGTGAACTGGAGGGCCAGGCCAACGACGGTCGCCAGACGGGATGGGACGGGCTGGAGGAACTGCAGCGGCTGGCCGACCTGGCCGACGAGGGGACGATCGACGTGGAGTACGTCGGTCGCCGGCCCGAGGGCGGCGAGATGAGCCGCGCACACGAGGGCGACGTGGACGCCCTGATCCGGGACCTGGCGGGGGACCTCGATGCGACGCTCGTCACGAGCGACACGGTCCAGGCGGAGGTGGCCCGCGCGAAGGGCCTGGAGACGGTCTTCTTGGAGCCCGAGGGTCGGGAGATCGACCGGCTGGGGATCGAGAACTTCTTCGACGAGGCGACGATGAGCGTCCACCTCAAGATGGGGGTGGCGCCGAAGGCCAAGCGCGGCGAGATCGGCGAGATGCGCTACCAGCGGATCCGCGACGAGCCCGCCACCCGGGACGAACTCGAAGGGTACGCCCACGAGATCGAGACCGCCGCCCGCGACAGCCCCGAGGGCTTTCTCGAACTCGACGAGCCCGGCATGTCGATCGTCCAGTTCCGGGACTACCGGATCGCGGTCGCCCGCCAGCCGTTCTCCGACGCCATGGAGATTACCGCCGTGCGGCCGATCGTGAAGACGGAACTGGAC
>CAZMWG010000084.1:11720-11972 GCA_964569925.1 uncultured Halobacteriales archaeon
CACGCCGACGAGTTGCGCGACCGGTTCACCGACCGCCAGCGCGGCGTGCTGATCTCCGGGTCGCCCGGCGCCGGCAAGTCGACGTTCGCGCAGGCGGTCGCGGAGTTCCTGGTCGACGCCGACTACGCGGTCAAGACGATGGAGAAGCCACGGGACCTCCAGGTCGGCTCGGACGTCACCCAGTACACCGAACTCGGCGGGTCGATGGCGAAGACCGCCGACTCGCTGTTGATGGTGCGGCCGGACTACACC
>CAZMWG010000085.1:0-11840 GCA_964569925.1 uncultured Halobacteriales archaeon
GGACGATCCGCTCGGGGCTCAGTCCCTCGCCCGACCGGAGGTAGTCGAACGCCGCGACGGCGTCGTCGACCATCGGGTCGTCCCGGTCCACCGCGACGTCGGGTTCGACGTTGCAACTCTCCCACAGCCACTCCCGGACGTCCGTCTCCATACCGCCCGTCGTGTCCTCGAACCGGTTATCGGGCGCGGTTCCGGGTCGTCGGCCCGCGGTCCCGCGCGTCGGGACCGCCGGCGAGCGACGCCTCCCGACCGCCACGGGCGCCGTCGAGGGAGCTACCACCCCTCCCGCTCCAGCACGTCGGCGGCAGTGAGCGTCGACTCCCCGCAGTCGCGGTCCGGGGACCACCCCCACCCGGCGTCGACGTCCTCCGCACGGGTCGTCGGGAGGTGGTCCGGCCGTCCGCTCCAGTCCGGGACGCTCCCGTCGAGTCGCCGGAGGATCGGCGACGGTCGACGGTCGCCGAGTGCCGCCGTCGCCGACAGGGCGGCCTCGGCGGCGGCGCCGCCCTCCAGCAGGCCTCGGCGGAGCGTGCGGTAGGCGCCCACCGGCGGCCTCGCTCCTTCGGCCTCGGCCAGGAGCGCGAGCCCCTCACAGCGGCGCCGGCGGGCGGTGACGGACCCGCCGCTCGACCCCGACGAACACAGCCACCCGACGACGGGGCCGAGCACGGTCGGGTCCGAGCGACCGACCGCGACCAGCGCCGACAGCGCCGCGGCGCGGACGCCGTCGTCGTCGTCGCACAGCCCCGCCCGGAGGCGGTCGACCGCCGGCCGGACGCCGCCGGGCCACTCCTCGGCGACCGAGGCCAGCACGCGGTAGGCGTCCCGTCGCCGCTCCGGGTCGTCGCTCCGGGTCCTCGGGACGAACGTCTCCCGGAAGGCGGGGCCCGCCCCCGCCGCACGGAGGAGCCGCCCGGCCTCCCGGCACGGCCAGTCCCGGGCCGAGAGCGGCCCCGCCGTGGCGTACCGGTCGAGCGCCGCGAGGACGGGCGCCGCCGGAACGGCGACCGACCGGTCGGCAAGCGCCGCCAGCGCCTCGAACAGCCGCCCCGTGTCACTGCCCCCGTCTCCGGCCGCGAGACGGTCGAGGAGCGCGTCGGCGACCCGCTCGGGCGCGTCGAGGTCGCCGGCGACGTGGGTGAGGATCACCGGTCCGCCGGTCGGCAGCGACCGACCGGGGTCGAGCAAGGCCCGCTCGACGGCGGTCGCCAGCGGGTCGGCCGGGAGCGTCGTCTCGCCCTCGGTCAGGACCGACCGCACCGCCCGGACGGCGGCGTCGGTCGGGTCGTCCGCGAGCGCGCCGGGGAGCGCCGCCGCCAACTCGTCGACGGCCGCCGTCGCCCCGCAGACGCACCCCGCCGCCTCGACGAACGACCGCCGCGTCTCCCCCTCGGTCTCCCGGAGTCGCCGGGCGAGCCACCGCTGGTCGTCCGGCGGGAGCGGGTCTCCGTCGAGCAGCGTCGCCCGGGCCAGAAGCGTCGCGGCGGCCGACCGCCACCGTGGCGTTCCGGTCCGGTACAGCGACCGGACCAGCCCCGTGTCCGACGCCGCGACGACGTGGTCGGCGAGCCCGTCCAGCGCCGCCTCGCGGATCGCCCCCTCGTCGGTCAGCCGGTCCACCAGCGCGTCGACCGCCCGCTCGTCGCCGTCCGACCGGGCGACGGCGCCCAGCAGCCGCGTCGCGGTCCGTCGGGTCGTCGCGTCGTCGGCCCGGGAGGCTGCACGGAGCCGGTCGAGGGCGGTCTCGTCGTCGCCGACCGGCCGGTCCGGAACCGTCGCCAGGACTTCCCCGACGGCGTCCACGGCGTCGACGGCCGGGGGATCGCCGAGCACCGACAGCAGCGTCGGGAGCCGCTCGTCCAGCAGCGACGGGGCCCGGCGCCCGACGGCGGCCAGTGTCTCGCCGGCGGCCGCCCGGACCGCCCGCGAGTCGGCGAACAGTCCCTCGACCAGCGCCGGGAGGGACGGCTCCAGGGCCGCCGGATCGTCCTCGGCGACCAGCCCCAGTACCGTCGCGGCACGGTCGGCGGTCGCGGCGTCGGCGACCCGCTCGGTGAGGCCGGCGACCGCCGGCCGGACGGCGGCCGGGTCCTGCCGGGCGACCGACTCCAGCACGCCCACCACACGACGGTCACACGGCGGGTCGTCGGCCGGGAGCGAACCGAGCAGTCGGTCGACGACGGCGTCGGCGTCGACGACGCCGGCGGCCAGGGCCGCGTCGGCCAGGTCCGCACCGAGCCCGCGGACGTCCGGGTTGTGATCGGTCAGGAGCGTCCGGAGCCGCTCGGCGGTGACCGGGTCAGGTCGCCGGGGTAGGAGCGCCGGCGTCGCCTGGGCGGCCCAGTACCGGACGAACTCGGAGTCGTCGTCCAGCAACGTCTCCAGCCCGCCGGCGGCCGGCGCGACGGCCGCCGGCCGCTCCCTGACGACGGCAGCCACCGCCCGGGCGAGGTGTTGCCGGGCGCCCCGATCCGTCGACCCCCGCCGGCCGTCGGCGAGAGCGGCGACCAGGGCCGTGGCGTGAGGCGCGACCGCCCCAGGGCACTCCTCGGCGACCCGGGCCAGCACCTGCGCGACCCCGACCACCCCCGCCGGTGGACTGTCGGTCAGCGTGGGGTGGAGGACGGACTCGCGGGGCGCCCGACGCCGGTGAACTCCGTCGGGGCCGGCGGGACCCGCCACCGCGGTCCACAGGAGCCGTTCGACGGCGGCCGAGCCGCCGTCGGGGTCGCCCGCGAGTCCACGGAGCAGGTCGGCGGCCGCCAGCCGCGAGGCCGCGGTCCCGCCGTCGAACTCGGCCAGCAGGTCCGGGAGGAGACGGACGACCGCGGCGGGTCGCTCCGCGACGAACGGGAGGTGCGCCCGCCAGAGGTGGACGCGGGCCTCGGCCGGGAGCTCCGGAGCGACCCCCGCCAGCTCTCCGAGCGACCCCTCGAGGTGGCGCGGCGTCCCGACGGCGATCCGCTCGACGAGTTTCGCTCCCCGAACGGCGCCGGTCTCCGTTCCGCCGGCTGCCCGCTCCTGCAGGGCGGAGAGCAGGGCGTCCCGGGCCGCCGCGGGTGCGGCGTCGGCGACGGCCCGGACGCCCTCGCGGTAGGCGCCCGGAGACGGCGTCTCCGGATCGAGCAGCGTCCGGACGAGCGGCTTGACCGCGGCTACCCCCGCCTCGGGACGGGCCCGGAGTCCGCGACCCAGCGTCTCCAGGGCCGTTCGGCCGACCAGCCACCCCTCGTCGGCCAGGGTGAGCAACTCCCCGCGGGCCGCCGCGACGACCCCGGGGTCGTCCTCGATCCGCTCTCCCAGCCGTCTCACCCGCGCCAGCCGCTCCGTCGGACCGGTCATCGTCGGCTCTGCCGGTGTCGCGGGTCGGACCGACACAAAGCTTTCCCGGGAACGACCGCCGCCGGCAGAGCCGCCGGCGTGGGGCGACCGCCCGGGCGTCGGTGACGGCATCGATCGACGGCGACCGGACTCGAGCCGACGGATCGCCCGGCTCTCAGGGTGACGCGGCCGTGGTGTTCGTCGCCCGGTCGCCGAAGTTCCGGGCCAGGACCGTCGCGTCGAAGATGTCGACGACGCCGTCGCCGTTCACGTCGGCCCGGCTCGCGTAGTCGGGACCGCCGGCGGTGGTCCGCCATCGGCGTCCGAGCGAGGCGGCGTCACGGACGTCGACCCGACCGCTCCCGTCGACGTCGCCGGCGGCGTAGACGCGGGTCGTGACGCTCGACTCGCGTGTCTCGCCGGCGACCGTCTCGACGGTGACCGTCACCGGCCGGGCCGCGTACCCCGATCCGTTCCAGGTCGACCGCGCGGGGGCGAGACCGACCGTCCGGTCACACGCACGGACGTCGGAACAGGAGACCGCGGTCGTCCGCCCGCCGATCCCGACTGCCACCCGACTGACGTCCGCTCCCGCGGTCGTGACGTCGACCCGCAGCGGGCTTCCCTGGTAGACGACCGAGCGCGTGAGGTTCGCCGAGACGGTGAGTTCCCCGCCGGAGTCGGGAGCGACGAACGACACCTCCCGCGTGGCGAACCCGGGGACGTCGAACACGACGAACCTGCCCCCGGTCGAGCCCGGGGGATCGGTCACCTCGAACGGCCGGCCGTCCCCGTCGACCAGCAGTTCGAGATCCCGGACGTCCGCCGTCGTCGAGATCGCCCGCGTCCGCAGGTACAGTGTCGTCGGCTCGGCCACCGGCGGCGTGTCGACGGTCAGGGTGTACCCGCGCGAGGTCGCCTCGCCGACGGCGATCGAGACGTCCCGCAACGATCCGGTCTCGACGCGCACCTGTCCCGCGAGGCTGTCCGGGTCCGTCCGCCCCTCCGGCAGCACGGCGGTCTCCTCGAACGGCGCGAACCCCGCCGGCTCGTCGAGGTCCGATCCGCTCCTGTCGCCGCCCGTGACACTCGGGACGCCCGCCGGCAGCGGGTAGTCGCCCGGCACCGTCCGCCAGGCGGTCCCGAACGCCAGCCCGGACGCGTTCCCTCGTGCGGCGGCGCCGGTCAGCCGGTCGGTCGTCAGACCGGTGCCGTTCCCCACCGTCGTCTCGCGCCCGGTCGTCCGGGTGTCCCAGTAGGCGTCCCGGGCCGTGCCGCCGAAGCCGACGCCCGCCACGCCACCGGCGAAGCCGTCGGCGCGCACGGCCCCCGTGGCCAGGACGTCGCGCACGCTGCCGACGTTATCGCCGACCAGTCCGCCCACGCCCGTCCCGCCGGTCACCGTCCCGGCGGCGGCGGCGTCACGAACCCGGCCGGTGTTCAGACCGACCAGACCGCCGACGCTCTCGTCACCCGTCACGCTCCCGGTCGCGACCGCCCGCCGGACGACGGGCGGGGGGCCACTCGACCGGGTGCGGGAGTTGAACCCCACCAGACCGCCGACGCTCTCGTTGCCGGTCACGCCGCCGTTCGCCGACGCCCGCACGACCGTCCCCAGGCGGTGTAAGCCGACGAGACCGCCGACCCGGGAGTCACCGGTCACGCGACCGGACGCCGACGCGTCCCGCACGGCGTAGGGAGAGTCGGTGAGCCCGATCAACCCGCCCGCGTTCGCCCCTCCCTCGACACGCACGTCGGCCGACACGTTCCCGATCACGCCGCCGGCACCGGAGTCCGTGAGGCCGACGAGCCCGCCCACGTCGTTCCCGGCCTCGACCGTCCCCGAGACCGAGGCCGCCCGGACGGAGCCGTTCCCGCCGGAATCGCTGAGCAGCCGACCCGCCACCCCGCCGACCCCCTGCTCGCCCCGGACGTCGACGCCGTCCACCTCGATACCCCGCAGACCGCCGGCGGCGACGCCGACGATCCCTCCGACCTCGCGGTCGCCCCTGACGGTCGCGTTCCGCAGCCGCAGGTTCCGGACGACGGTGTCACCCCCGCCGGCTCCCTCGCTGATCCGCCCGAACAGGCCGACCTCGCTCTCGGTCGGTCTGTCGACGTAGAGGCCGGCGACGGTGTGGCCGGCCCCGTAGAGGCGGCCGGTGAACGGCCCCGCGTCGGGCGACCCCCCGATCGGATCGAAGCCGACGCTCGTGTTCGTCCGGCTCGCCTCCGTGGCGTCGATGTCGCCGCCCAGGGTGTAGACGGCGTCCAGATCGTCCTCCATGGCCTGCAGGTCCGGCAGGCTGTCGAGCACGTACGGCGCGGACTCGGTACCGTCGCCCGGGAGGTCCTCGGGGTCGATGTCGACCCGGAGCGGCGTGTCGGTGGCCGGCCGGACCCGCACCCGACGGGTCAGTGAGTCGGTCTCGCTCCGCACCGCCAGCGTCACCCCGGGAACGGCCTCGGAGTCGGTCACCGTCGAGAGGGTCGTCGTCGTCGACGCTCCGGGGGCCAGCGTCACGGACGTGGCGTCCACGCGGCCGCCGGCGGCCGGATCGCTCCGAGCGCCCGCGACCAGGAGTTCGACGGTCTGGGTTCTGGTCGCCCCCCCGCGGTTCTCGACCGTCGCCGTCACCGCCAGCCGGTCGCCCGCGGTGACGGGGTCGGAGATCGACTCGACGCCGACCGCGAACTCGGGCTGTGAGCGGTTCCCCGGCGGGATCAGCGCCGGGTATCCGCCCGGGACGGTCCGCCAGAGCGTGGTGAACTCCAGCCCGTCCATCGCGGTTCGCGCGCTCTCGCCGGTCATCGCGGCGGTGGCGAGGCCGACCCCGCTCCCGTTCGAGGTGGACTGCCCCGTCGCGTCGACGTCCCAGTAGGAGTCGACGACCGTGCTCTCGCGGAACTCGCCGTTCACGGCGGCCCCGACCAGGCCGCCCACCGCCCGGTCGCCGCTCACGCGCCCCGTGGCGAACGTGTCGGCGACGGTCCCCCTGTTCTCGCCGACCGCCCCGCCCACGCGGCTGGTACCGGTCACCGCCACGTCCGCCGACGAGTTACGGACACCGCGGCCGAGGCTGTTCTGCACGCCGGTGATCCCGCCCACCGCCCGCGTTCCGTCCACGGTACCGGTGGCGAACGCCCCGCCGATCCACCCTCGGCTGTACCCGGCGACCCCGCCGACGTTGCGCTCTCCCGTCACCTCGACCGTCGCCGACACGTCGCGTGCCGTCACCGTCACCTCGTGCCGGCCGACGACGCCGCCGACGTCCTCCTCGCCACTGACGGTCGCGGAGACCGAGACGTTCCGGACCGGGCCCGAGCCGATCGGCGCCTCGCCGACCACGCCGCCGACCCGGGTCTGTCCGGTCACCCTCGTCGTCGCGAACACGTCGACGACCCGTCCCCGGTTCGTGCCGGCGACCCCGCCGGCCACGGAGACGGCGCCGCTCTCGGCGGACCGGTTCGCCTCGACCGTCGCGGTCGACCTGACCCCGGCGAGGGTGCCGTTGTTCACACCGACGACGCCGCCGAGGCCGCTCCCGCCGGTCACGTCGGTCGTCGCCGTCACGTCGCGGACCGCCCCCCGGTTGACCCCCGCGACCCCCCCGACCACGCCGTCGCCACTCACGTCGGCGTCCACGGTGACGTTCGCGACCAGCCCGTCGTTCTCCGCGACGACGCCGCCGGTGGGCTCGTCGGACGCCTCCGTACCGTTCACGCCCTCGGCCGTGAGGTCGACCACCGAGAGGTCCCGGACCACACCGCTCTCGTCGATAGTGCCGAACAGGCCGGTGGGGACCTCGTCGCTCCCCTCGACGCGGAGGCCGGTGATCGCGTGGTTCGCCCCGTCCAGGGTACCCTCGAACGACCCGATCGGCTCGAAGCCGCTCCCGATGCCGGCCGTCGACAGCGAGGACGCGTCCACGTCTGCTCCGAGCGTGTAGTTCGCGTCGAGGTCGTCCGCGACGGTCCGTAGCTCCGAGACGTTGGTCACCACGTAGGGGGCCGCCCCCGTCCCGTTCCCGGCGAGGTCCCCGGGAGCGAGGTCGACGACCGGGCCGGCGTCGCCGGTCCCGACGTCGACCCGGGTGCGGGCGCCGTCGCTCGTGCCGTCGACCGGCGAGACGGCGAGCACGCCCAACTCGACCGTTCCGGCCGTCTCGCTGTCGTCGAGTGCGTAGGTCACGGTGACGGTCGCCGACCCGCCGGCGGACACGCCGGTGGTGCTCGCGGACGGAGGGGTCGCGTCCGGGTCGGCGACCCGCACGTCGCCGCCGAACTGGGCCACCGACACGCCGGGCGGGAGGTCCGGGGTCCGGAGGTCGAACGACGCGGGATCGGTGCCGGCGTTCGTGACCTCGTAGGTGATCGAAACGGTGCCGCCGGGGGCGACCGTCCCCGGCGGCTCCCCGACGACAGCGACGTCGGGCTGGGCGGCTCCCGCGGCCGGAGCCACGAGGACCGGACTGGAGGCGGCCACGACCGCCACCAGGACGACCACGACGCCGAGACCGCCCCGGCTCACGCGACACCACCCGGACGGTCGCCCGGTGCGTCGGTGGTCCAGTCGGGGGACACGGCGACCGGAACCGCAACCGCTGCCGACCGCGCTCGGACCGACGGTCGAGACCGACCGGACGGCCGATACTGTCCGTGGTCAGTGATACGCTACCCACGTGGGTATCTCACTTCAACCTGTCGTAGCCGGCCGTCACCCCGCCGAGAGTCCCGAGAAAGCGTTTTATGTCTCCGAACCGATCCGTCTCCAGACCCACTCGATGGACATCGAACCTCTCGCGCGATCGGACTCGTCTCGACCGGGCCGGGGCGGGTCGGGATAGATGTGCGACTCGTCGATCCGGAGACCGAGGGTGCGATCGGTCCGCGGGAGCGTCTCCCGAGGGGCGGACCGCACGGAGGACCCGTCGTCGGTCGTCGGCCGCGGCGGGGGCCACCGATGAGTGAGGACGAGACCGGGTCGCGGGAGACCGCGGACGGGGGCAGCGAGACGGCCGGCGTGGCCCGCCGTCGCGTCCTGGAGACGGTCGGGGCCGGCACCCTGTTGCCGACCGGTACGGGCGACGGGCCCCTCCGACTCGACTGGGAGGGCGGCCCGACGGACGACCGGGCGGTCGACCTGGAGGACCCGCCGCGACTCGTCGCCGGCTTCTTCAAGATCGTCCCCCCCGAGGGGAGCGACGACGCCGGCGACGGGGTCGAGACGGCCGGCGACATCCTGTTCCGCCTGGACTTCGAGTCGGGGACGGAACTCACCGACGCCGAGAGGGACGCCGTGGTCGACCGACTCGACGTCGCGCCCTTCGAGGACCGGGTACCGACGGTCCGGCGCGAGCCGGGTCTCAACTTGGACTTCTTCGAGCGCTACCGTCTCGACGACGTCGGGTTCGACGACCTCGCCGAGGAGTCGGACGTGGCGTTCGACGAGGCCGCCAGAGACCGGTTCAACGAGCTGAGGAGGCAGCGGGAGAACCTGAAGACGCTCCGTGGTTTCTCGGGGGCGTCGATCGAGGGCCGCATCGAGGGCGGGGCGAGCGTGCCGCCGGAGCCGGCCCGGTTCCGTGGCGGACGGACGACGTGTGCCGAGGTGGTCTACGACGGGCCCGTCGTCGAGTTCGACCGGGAGGACCTGTCGACACAGCGGCGCTTCGCGGTCCAGTTCCAGGACGGCTTCATCTACCAGTTCCCGCTCGCCGTTCCGGAGTACCCTTACGACGCCCGGTACGACATCGGTTCGCTCCGCAGCAACAAGCCCCGAACGAACCGGGTGGGCAGCGACTCGAACGAGTTCACCACGGAGACGTTCACCGTCGACACGCCCGAGTCGGTGGATCGGCTGCGCCGGGCCGTCCTCGCCGAGGAGGAGGCCGAGCGTGGGGTGGTGGTGCCGGAGTTCGACCACCGGGCACACCCGGCGCTCCCGGTCCTCCGGTCGCTGGCTCAGCGACGGGCGATCCTCCTGGTCCAGTACTCCCAGTTGGTCGGCGTCGATCTGGATCAGGTCGTGAACGAGGTCGGCCTGACCGCGATCGACGCGTCGTACAGCGTCCTCGGGGCGTTCCAGACGGTCCCGCCGAACCCGCTGGAGGCGGTCGATCCGGTCGACTACTTCAACGCGCTCGCGCTGGCCGGGGCGCCGGTTCTGGTCGCCGCGGGGGCGTCGGCCGCGGGCGCTCCCGCCCTCGCGGCCACCGTCTCCCTGCTGGCGACCGCTCAGTCACTGACCGGCGCCGTCCGGAACATGCTCGCGTTCGGCGAGCGGATCGATGACTTCGCCGAGGAGCTCCCGGAGCTCAGCGCACAGTCGCTGCAGTACGACGTACAGTGTCCCGGGTCGGACGAGGAGGCCAACGAGGAGGCCGACGAGAAAGGGAACGAGGAGCCGTTCCCGCAGTGTCTGTCGCCGGAGGACGTCGGGGACAGCATCGACTTCCAGTCGACGCCGCTGGCGCTCGGCGAACTGTCGTGGTTCGAGGCGCGGTTCGGTCCGCGTGCGCTCTCCCGCGCACCGGACCGGGAGGCGTTCGACGCCAACACCGAGACGTACCGGGCGCTCAGCGCGGAGTACGCCGAGCAGGCGGACCTGTTCCAGCGGACCCTCGACACCGACTCCGGGGGAGCGCGACGGGTGGACCCCGAGGTCCGGGAGACCCTCTCCCCGCTGATCGACCAGTTGAGTTCGGGCGGGGGCCCGGGACCGCTGCAGCGGGAACAGAACGAACTGATCCGGCAGGTCGAGGACGCGTTCGACGAACCGACGGCCGTGATCGATCCGCCGGCGGCGCTGGTCGTGGGGGAGGACCTCACGTTCAGCGCCGAGCCGTCGGTCGTCCCGTTCGGCTCCGCGAGCTACCGGTGGACTGTCCGGAACGCGGAGACCGGGACGGAGGTCGCGACCGGGACCGACTCGACGCTCACCCTGGAGCGGGGGACGCTCCGCCGGGGCGTGAGCTACGAGGTCGAACTCGCCGTGTCGGCGGCGGAGACCGACGACGACCCGGCCGTCGCGACGCGGACGGTCTCGCCGTCGAACCCGCCCGAGGCGCGGAGACGGGCGCTCCGCATCGCCGACGTCGACGACGCGAGCGCCGTCGGCGTGCTGGACGTCGCGGAGGCCGCCGTCGGTCTGGTCCGGGACAGGCCGGTCAACGGGGTCTCCGTCACCACCCGGGACGTCTCGTCGCTGATCACGCTCCTCCTGCGGAACGGGTAGATGCCCGCCCTCCGACCGGGGGACGACCCCGCGTCGTCGGTCGCCCGAACGATCCCGTGGGTTCGGTCGCCCGAACCCCCCCGGGCGGTTCCGAACCCGGTCCTCCGGCGGATCGGGACAACCTCGGGACGAGCGTCACGAGGCCGATCGACAGTCCGAGCACCTCCTCGCCGCTGATCGGGATCACCTGTCCGGCGACGAACCCCTCGACGTCGGTGTAGACGTTGCCCAGCACCCACGGGTTGGGCAGGTTCCGGGTCAGGTGGAGCGCGACCGGCCCCACCACGCTCCCGTCCGAGAGGAAGTACACGTAGGAGATGGGGAACGCCGCGACGACGAACACCGCCCCATCTGGACCAGCGCGACGGTGATCGGGTCGCCGAGACCGGTGGCCCGGGCCCCGAAGTACAGCGCCGGGAAGTGGTACAGCGCCCAGACCACCCCGACCGGCGCGGTGGCGGGGACCGGGTCGACCCGCTCGGTCAGTTCCGGCAGCAGGTACCCCCGCCGGCCGAGTTCCTCGCCGTAGGTGATCACCCCCGCGAAGGCCGGGAACAGCGGGAACAGGACGAGCGGACCGGCGCAGGCGAAGGCGCCGCCGCCCGGGTCGTCGGTGCCCAGACCGGTGGCGACGGCGACGCCGGCGGCGACCGCGACGAAGGCGGCCGGGAAGCCGACGGCGAACCCGAGCGACCGGAGCGTCGTCCCGCGCGGCGAGTCGACGACCGTCCGCGAGACCCGGACCCCCTCCAGACGGCGGAGGACGATCGCCGCCAGCGCGGGGGTGATCATGATCGGGACCGTCGTCGCACCGGAGACCGTGTCGGAGATGGTCGCCGCGGCGACGCCGACGCTCACGACGAGGGTCACGACGACGAAGGCGGCGACGAAGGCGGCGACGTGCGTGACCGGGACCTCGGGACCGACGCTCGGGGACTTCTCAACCGCCATCGGGCCACCTCCGACCGGTCTCTCCCGTCCGACGCGAGGGCCGCGGGGGACGGACGAGCGGACAGGCATCGGACTTCCTTATGATCGACTGTCACGTCCGCCGATCGAAAAGGTCGGGCCGGGGAGCGGACCTGACCCGCCGGGACCCGGCGTCGGTGTCGGCGGCGCGGGTGTCGGCGGCGCGGGTGTCGCCGGCGTCGGCGTGGCCGGGGCCGGCGTCGCGGTCCCCGGAGTCGGCCCCGCGGTCCCGGTGGCTCCCGCGCCCGTGGCGCAGTTCACGGGCACGGTACCGTCAAGGGAGACGGTCGTGTCGGCGCCCGCGACGGTGATC
>CAZMWG010000086.1:0-11156 GCA_964569925.1 uncultured Halobacteriales archaeon
CCGACCACGACACCGCCAACGACAACGGCGGCTGGCAGTGGGCCGCCTCCACCGGCACCGACGCCCAGCCGTACTTCCGGATCTTCAACCCGATGACCCAGGGCGAACGCTACGACCCCGACGCCGAGTACATCCGGGAGTACGTCCCCGAACTCGAGGGGGTCGACCCGGAGGTGATCCACTCCTGGAACGAACTGTCGCTGACCCAGCGCCGGTCGGCGGCCCCGGACTACCCGGACCCGATCGTCGACCACGGGGAGCGCCGCGAGGAGGCCATCGCGATGTTCGAGCGGGCCCGCGGCGACGACTGACCGACCGCCGGACGTCCCCCGCGGGCGACGTCGCACCCGCCCGTCGGTTTCCCACGGGACTGACGGCCCCTCGCGGCCGGAACCGTCGAGCCGGCCGACGCCCCCGTGAGCGGACGAGACGTCGGTCGACGGGTTTTCGATCCCCGGACCGACCGTTGGTATTACGTGTCGGGAGCATAACCGGAACGACACGGTCGACGACGAATGATACAGTCGCCCACACCGCTCCTCGTCTGGGGCGCCGTCGCCGTCCTGGGCACCCTGACGGTCCTGGCCTGGCGTCAGCGTCCCCGGCCCGGGGCGACCCCGTTCGCGCTGATGCTCCTGGCCTCGACCTGGTGGGTGGGGGCCTCCGCGGTGAACCTCTACCTCGCCGACCCGACCGCGAGTCTCGCGCTGTTGCGCATCGAGTGGGCCGGCATCGTCTTCGCTCCCGTCGGCTGGTTCCTGTTCGCCGTCGAGTACACCGGCCGGGAGAGGTACGTCACCGGACGGACCGCGCTGGCGCTGTGTGTGCTCCCGGTGGCGGTGCTGGCGGTGGCGATGAGCCCGGCGCTCCGACCGTTCCTGTACGACGGACTCGATCCGGCGGCGTTCGCCGGACTGACCGTCTTCGAGGAGCGCTACGGCCCGGTGGCGACGGTCTTTTTCGCGTACGCGTACGTGTTGATCGGCGCGGGCACGGCACGGATCCTCTCGCTGGCGGTCGGCCGGGTGTCGTACTGGCGCCAGGTCGTCATGCTGTTGCTGGTGATCGTGCCGCCGTCGCTGGCCAGCGCGGTGTACGTCTTCGACGTCGGTCCGGCGACGCCGATCGACCCGACCCCGTTCGCACAGATCCTCTCCGGGGGTGCCGGTCTGGTCGCGCTCACCCGCTTTCAGGTGCTCGACACCGTCCCGGTGAGTCGACACACGGCCCGCACGTCGTTGATCGACACCATGCGCGCTGGCGCGGTGGTGGTCGACGGCCGCGACAGGGTGGTCGAACTCAACGACCGGGCCGCCCGGCTCCTGGACGTCGACCGGACGAGCGCGGCGGGGGCGGACGCCGCCGCCGTGGTCCCCGACTACGGCCGCGTGACGGCCACGTCGGGC
Source organism: uncultured Halobacteriales archaeon (assembly GCA_964569925.1). GTDB lineage: Archaea > Halobacteriota > Halobacteria > Halobacteriales > Haloarculaceae > CAZMWG01. The sequence goes on from CAZMWG010000086.1 coordinate 1,407, forward strand.
GAGCGGGCGACGCTGAGCCTGACCGTCGACGGCGACGAGCGGACCGTCGAGGTGGCGGTCGCCCCGCGCCGCGGCGACGACGGGCCCGCCCGCGTGTTCACCTTCCGCGACGTCACCGAGCGCCGGCGTCGCCTCGAACGGCTCAGCGTGCTCAACCGGGTGCTCCGGCACAACCTCCGCAACGAGATGAACGTCGTCTACGGCTACGCCGACCGGATCGAGAGCGACGAGACCTCCGCCGACGTCGCGGCCGACCGGATCAAGGACAAGGCCATGGAACTGGTTGAGTTGGGCGACCGCGCCCGCGAGGTCGACGAGATACTGGAGACCGACCGCGACCCCGAACGGGTCGGGCTCGAGCGGACGCTCGACTGGGAGCGCGAGCGGGTCGCGCGGGAGCGTCCGGACACGACCGCGACGGCCGACCCGCCGGACGACCCCGTCGACTGTCCCGCGGCGCTCGACACGGTGTTGCGGATCGCCGTGGAGACGCTCCTGAATCACGCCGACGACGACCCGACGGTCCGGATCGGGGCGACCGTCGCCGACGGCGTCGCCCGGATCGAGGTCCGCGCGGACGGGGCGACCGTCCCGGAACACGAGCGGACGGTGGTCGCCGGCGGGGCCGAGACCGCCCTCGACCACGGCAACGGGCTCGGACTCTGGCTCTCGAAGTGGGGCGTCGAGGCGCTGGACGGGTCGCTGTCGGTCGAGCGGGACCGCCTCCTCCTGACCGTCCCCTGTGAGCCGGCCGGCCCGGACGGTGCCGACGGGACGGGCGTCGACCGGTCGGACGAGACCCCCGGCGCGGCGGCGGCCGACGGCGGCGACCGCGTGGACGAGAGCGGGGGGACCACCGGCGGCGAACCGGCCGGGCGGTAGTCACGCCGTCGCCGTCGAGGGAACAGGTCGTCGCCGTCGAGGGAACCGACTCTCGCGGGCGAGGGTCGCGGCGACGGTCCGTGCGGGATTGTACCACTTCCCATCCGGCGCCTAAACGTTTAACAGTCACCCGGCCGAGTATTTTGTTGGAGGACGATACTATGCCTGAACACTCAAGCCCCGAACTGCCGCCGCTTCCCTACGACTACGACGCACTGGAGCCCCACATCTCCGAGCAGGTGCTGACCTGGCACCACGACACTCACCACCAGGGCTACGTCAACGGCCTGGAGTCGGCCGAGGAGACCCTGGCCGAGAACCGCGAGGAGGGTGACTTCTCCTCGTCGGCCGCCGCACAGCAGTCCGTGACCCACAACGGCTGTGGCCACTACCTCCACACGCTGTTCTGGGAGAACATGGACCCGTCGGGCGGCGGCGAGCCGTCCGGCGAACTGGCCGACCGCATCGAGGAGGACTTCGGCTCCTACGAGGGCTGGAAGGGCGACTTCGAGGCCGCGGCGTCCGCGGCCGGCGGCTGGGCGCTTCTGCTCTACGACCCGGTCGCCAACCAGCTCCGCAACGTGCCCGTCGACGAGCACGACCAGGGCGCGCTCTGGGGCGCACACCCGATCCTGGCGCTCGACGTGTGGGAACACTCGTACTACTACGACTACGGTCCGGACCGCGGCGACTTCGTCGACAACTTCTTCGACGTCGTGAACTGGGAGAAGGCCGAAGACGAGTTCCAGACCTGTCTGGACCACTTCGAGTGACGCGCTGACTTCGTCGAACACCCCGTTCTTTCTTTCGCGCCCCGGCCCGGGAGCGACCGCGCTCGCGACCGCTCGCGTCGGTCGGGGCCGTCGACCCGAGCCGAGAGGTTTAGACCCCGTCGCGGGAAAGCGGGGGTATGCCACGACCGAAGGCCGAGTTCGACGACCTGCGCCCGCTCGCCTTCCGGGAGCCGGAGGAGGTCCTCGCGGCCGACCGGATGTACACGATCTACGAGGTCGGCCGGCTGCTCCAGGGGTTGGAGCCCGGCGCGGAACTCGACGTGGAGACGGAGAACGTGTTGATGGACTGGGCGATCCCGTGGATGTTGACCCACAGCGACGCGTTCGTCTTCGCCGAGCCCGAGAACGACGCCGAGCCCGGCTACTACGGGCTGGCGCCCGGCGTCGGCGAGGCGGACGGCGACGCGAGCGGGACCGGCGACGAGGGGGGATCACGCGACTGATGCACGTCCTCGTGGTCGGAGCGCGGGAGCTGCGCGCCGGCAAGACGACGTTCTCGCTGGGGCTGACCGCCCACGCCGACGCGGTCGGGTTCAAACCCCGGTCGGGCAACGACTGCTGGCTCCACCGCGACCGGTTCGAGCGGGCGGTCTCCGAGGGGCGACTGTACGGCAAGGACGCCGCGCTGCTGGCCGACGCGAGCCCCGGGGAGCGGCGGCCGGAGGACGGCAACGCGGTCCACCGGCTCTGGCAGCCCGCGCCCGGCCCGGGGAGCGGCATGCTCGGACAGGACGACTCCGTCTTCGTCGCCGACCGCGTCGGCGGCTCGCTCGTGGTCAACGACACCGTCGCGCTCCCGCCGCTGGTCCGCGAGCACCTCCCCGTCGAGGAGGCGGTCCGGGTGGGGTCGCTGCGGGAGCTCAACGAGGTGACCGAGCGCCGCCACGTCCCGACGCTGCTGGCGCTGTCCCGGCGGGTCGCCGACCACGAGCAGGCCGTCGTGGAGTCGTACGCGGACGTCGCGCGGCCGCTGCCCGAGTTCGAGCCCGACGCCGTCGCGGTCGTGGAGCCGACCCGCGTCCGGGTCCACGACGGGCCGCGCTTCCTGCGGGCCTGCGAGGTGGCGACCGGCAGCCCCCGCGAGTCCCGTCTCGAGGAGCGGGTGGGGAGCGTCGTCGACCTGGCCGACCCCGAACGGACGTGCGGGCTGGCGCCGCTGACCGACGACGAACGGACCGACCCCGCTACGGTCGCACGCGCGTACGAGGATGCGTACGAGGCGGTCGAGAGCGTCGCGGCGACGGACTGACGCTCGCGACGGACGAGACGGTCGGGAGCGTCGTGGCAGCCGAGCGAGGACGGAGCCCGTCGTGGCGGCCGGTCAGGTCCGCGCGGCACGCAGCGCGAGTTCGACGGCCTCTCGCGGACGGTCGGTCACGCTCGGCCCGTGGCCGGCGTGGAAGGCGACCAGCCGGTCTCCGGTCTCCTCGAGCACGCGCTCGACGCTCTCGATCAGGACGCCCCGGTCGCCCTCGGCGAGGTCCGTCCGGCCGAACCCGCCGTTCGCGAACACCAGGTCGCCGGCGAACAGGGTCCCGGTCGCCGGGGAGTACAGACAGAGGTGGTCGTCCTTGTGGCCGGGCGTGTGGATCGCCCGGTAGTCGTCGTCGCCCAGCGCGACGGTGTCGCCGTCGGCCAGCCGCCGGTCGACGCCGGGGTGGGCGCCGTCGAAGCCGTAGGTCGGCGCGTCGAACGCCTCCCGGAGCGCCTCGAGTTCCCCGATGTGGTCGGGATGGGTGTGGGTGAGGACGACCAGGTCGAGGTCGTCGACGTGTTCGCGGACGGCGGCGACGACGTCGAACTCGTTGCCGGCGTCGACCAGCGCCGTACGCTCGCCGGTGACGAGGAAGACGTTGCTGGTGAACGCCTCGACCCCCCGAGCGACGTTGTGGATCACACCGGAGCCTCGGTCGGCCGACGCTTGGGGCTGTCGCTCCGGCGGACCCGCCCCCCGTCCGTAGCCGCCACGTCGCTCGACGGCGAGCGGTCCCGGGCGGGACCGCGTCGACGGCGACGGCGGCGAGTGTCGGGGGTCGTGAGCACGGCAGGGCCCCGCAAGGCGGCCGAGGGCGTACCCACAGGGCTATGTGGCATGACGAGTAAGGCGGGTACAGAGAACAGAATGTCAGAATCGGACCCACCGGTCGTACTCATCGTCGAGGACGAACCAGACGTCGCCGAGACATACAGGCTGTGGCTGGAAGCCGACTACGAGGTCCGCATGGCCCAGGACGGCGACGAGGGTCTGGAGCTGCTCGACGAGTCGGTCGACGTGGTGTTGCTCGACCGGATGATGCCCGGGCTCTCCGGGGACGAGGTCCTCGAGCGGATCCGCGAGCGGGATCTGGGCTGTCGGGTCTCGATGGTGACCGCCGTCGAGCCCGACTTCGACATCCTGGAGATGGGGTTCGACGCCTACCTCTCGAAGCCGATCCGGAGCGAGGAGCTCCACGAGACCGTCGAGAACCTGCTCGAACGGTCGGCCTACGACGACCTGCTACAGCGGTACTACTCGCTGGTGGAGAAGCGGGCGACGCTGGAGGCGACCAAGAGCAACGCGGAGCTGGCCGAGAGCGACGAGTACGAGTCGCTCAAGGCGGAGATAGAGGAGATGCGCGGCGAACTGTCCGACACCCTGGGCGGCGTCGAGGACGACGCCGACTTCATCGCGACGCTGCGCAGTCTCGACAGCGACGAGAGGTGACCACGATGTACGACCTCACCTCCGTGCTCGACTTCGAGGCGCTCTCGGCGGTCAGACCCGGGACGAGCCTCCTGATCTCGGGGCCGGCGATGACCGGCAAGGAGGCGCTCGCCTTCGACATCCTCCGTGACGGGCTCGACGACGGCGAGGGGGCCGTGGTGGTCACCACGAACGACCCCGCCGACGCCATCGCCGAGCGGTTCCGCGCGGACCACCCGGACCTCGCACAGGGGCAACTGGGGATCGTCGACTGCCGGGGCGACGGCGACGACGGCGACGTCGACGGCGTCTACACCCACCACGTCTCCTCGCCGGGGGACCTCACCGGGATGGGGATCGGCTTCACCGAGGCCCTGGAGACGCTCCACCGTGGCGGTCGACAGCGCGGCCGGCTGGCGCTGTCCTCGCTGTCGACGATGCTCACCTACACCGACAAGAAGGCCGCGTTCAAGTTCTGTCACGTCATGTCCTCGCGGCTGGACACCGCCGAGTACATCGGCGCGTTCACCATCGACTCCGGCGCCCACGACGACCAGACCCTCCAGGTGATCAAGCAGGCGTTCGACGGGATGATCGAGATCGAGGAGGTCGAGGGCGGCCGGCGGGTCCGCGTGCTCGGGATGGGCGGTGGCCCCTCCGACTGGCAGGAGCTGTAGCCGACCGCGGGAGACGAGACCGGGAGCGGCCGGCGATGGGGAGGGGTTTTTGTCGCTCGGGGTCTGCCGGCTCGTATGGACGTCCGGCTGCTCGCGGCGACCGACGACCCGGAGGAGCTGATCTGTACCGCCGCACGCAACGACTACAGCGAGGGGTTCGTCCCCGACCAGTCCTTCGAGGAGCGGATGGACGAGATCGAGGGCGACTCGATCGAGGAGCGAAAGCGGACGCTCCTCACTCACCTGCTGGAGCACGGCCACTTCGGCCCGTTCGAGCACCCCCAGGCGACGTTCGCCATCGAGGGCGTCAGCCGCTCGTGTATGGCACAGCTCACCCGCCACCGTCACGTCTCGTTCGACGTGCAGAGCATGCGCTACGTCTCGTTCGACGACGTCGACCCCGAGGCGGTCCGGGAGGGGGCGATGGTGGTCACGCCGCCCTCCGCCGTCGACCCGGAGTGGGTCGGGCGCAACCAGTCGACGGGGGCCGTCGACGAGGAGACCGTCGAGCGCCGCGAGACGGTGTTCCGCGAGGCCGTCACCGACGCCGTCGAGCGCTACCAGGAGCTGCTGGACCTCGGAATGCCCCCCGAGGACGCCCGGTTTGTCCTCCCCATCGGCACGGAGGTCAACATCGTCATGTCGATGAACGTCCGGATGCTGATGCACGTCGCCGACATGCGCGCCGCCGCGGACGCCCAGTGGGAGATCCGCGAACTGACCGAGTCGGTGCTGGACCTGGCCGCCGACTGGTGTCCGATCACCTTCGAGCACTACGAGGCCGAGATGAAGCGCCGCAAGAACCGTCTCGCGCCCTGACCGCCGACGGGGCCTCGCGGGCCGACAGCTTTTGACCGATCGCGACGACGGGGTACCGTGCGCAGAGACGAACCCGAGCCGGTCCCGGACGGCTGGACGGCCGGCGTCGTCGACGCCGGCGGGATCGAGCAGTTCCACGTCCGGACCGGCGGCGACGGGCCGACGCTCGTGGTCGCCCACGGCGTCTTCGACGACGGACTGTGCCGAGCGCCGCTGCTCGCGGCGTTCGAGGGGTACGACGGGCTGGCCTACGACGCCCGCGGCCACGGTCGCTCGGGGGCGCCCGACCCCGACGCCGGGGCGGGCTACGGCCCCGAGGCCCGCGCGGCGGACCTGCTGGCGCTGCTCGACGCGCTGGAGATAGAGGATCCCGTACTCGTCGGCCACTCGATGGGCGGGGACACGGTCGCCGCCGCGGCCGCCCGCCGGCCGGACCTGCCCCGGGCGGTCGTCCTCGTGGACCCGGCCGGAACGTTGGCCGAGACTCGCGAGAGCGCGGACGACGCCGACGAGAGCGCCGCGGGGGTGAGTCGCGGGGACCCGGCCGCGGCCGCCCGCGAGCGGATCGAGCGCTGGCGGACGACCGACAAGGCGACGCTGCTGGACGAGGAGGAGGAGTTGCGTGCCCTCGTGACCGCCGGCGAGACCGACCTGGCCGGCCGGCTCGCCGACGCGCGACGCCGTCTGCGTCCGGCCGTGGCGAGCGTCTTCGGGGCGGGGTCGGTGGACGTCCGGTCGGCGTTCCCCCGCGTCGAGGCGCCGACGCTGGTCCTCCGGGCCGACGTGGACCCCGCCGCGCGCGAGCGGGACCGCGAGGACGTCGCGGCGATCTCCGACGGCCGGCTGGTCCACGTCGACGGCGCCGGTCACACCGTGTTCCGCGACCGCCGGGCGGCCGCGACCGACCGGCTCCGGTCCTTCCTCGCGTCGATCGGCGTCGCGCCGTAGCGGGGGCGACTCACCAGGGCTCGTCCTTCAGCCCGAGCGCGTAGGCGATCCCGTTGGTCGCCAGGTGGAGCACGGGCGTGATCACGAGCACCGCCACGACCAGCCGGGGCGTGAACGTCGCGGACGTCCAGGCCGGCGCCGCCAGCAGGGCCACCGCCAGCGCCCCGACGACGAAGTCCAGTTGGTCCAGCCCGGGGAAGGCGGCCCCCCGCTCCCGGCCGGTCCGGCGCTTGAGGAAGGAGGCGCCGACGTCCCCGGCCATCGCCCCGAGCGCGAGCCCGAACCCGGCGGCGAGCGGGAACCCCGGGAGCCCGACCCCCAGCGCCGCGCCGACGGTGCCGTGGACGCCGTCCAGAGCGAGCGCGAGCGCCGTCCCGGCGGCGACGCCGACGACGGTCCCCCGCCAGGTCTTGCCGTCGCCCAGCAGCCGTCGCCCGCCCAGCGTCCGGCCGCCGTCGATGGGGCGGCCGCCGCCGGCCACCACCGCGGCGTTGTTCGGAACGTAGGCCGGCAACATCGCCCACAGCGCCGTCGCCACCGTCGCGACGAGGTCCATACGCCGCGGTCGTCCCCGCCGGGCTTTAACGGCCCCGGAACGGTCCGACGCCGTCCACGAGCGTCCGCCAGGGGCCGGGCGCTCGCGAACGCCGGGGCCGGCCTCGGCCGCCACGCGACTTATCACCACACGAGTGATAGGTACGGTATGATCCCGCCAGTCGCGAGCCGGTTCGTCGCGGGAGAGACGGCCGCCGAGGCCATCGACCACGCCTACGACCTGAACGGGCGTGGGATCGGCGCCATCCTCAACCTGCTGGGCGAACACCACGCCGAGCCCGCCCGGGCCGGCGAGGACACGCGGACCTACCAGCGGCTGGTCGCGGACGTCGCCGACCCCGAACTGGACGCCTGCGTCTCCGTGAAACCCACACAGCTCGGCCTGGACGTCGGCGAGGACGCCTTCCGGCGGAACCTCGACCGCGTGGTCGCGACGGCGGCCGACCACGGCGCGTTCGTGTGGATCGACATGGAGGACCACACGACCACCGACGCGACCCTCGACGCCTACGAGCACCACGCCCGCGAGCACGGCGACGTGGGGGTCTGCCTGCAGGCCAACCTCCGACGGACGGCCGACGACCTGGAGCGACTGGCCGTCCTCCCCGGGACGGTCAGGCTGGTGAAGGGGGCGTACGACCCGCCCGCGGACGTCGCCTACCGGGGCCGCGACCGGGTCGACGAGGCCTACCGGTCGGCGCTCCGCCTGGCCTTCGAGCGCTTCGACGACGGGGTTGCGGTCGGCAGCCACGACCCGGCGATGATCGACCTGGCCGCCGACCTCCACGACGAGCACGGCACCGGCTACGAGATCCAGATGCTGATGGGCGTCCGCGAGGACGCACAGACCGAACTGGCCCGCGACCGCACGGTGAACCAGTACGTCCCCTACGGCTCGGCGTGGGCGGACTACTTCGCGCGGCGGATCCTCGAGCGGAAGGAGAACGCCGCGTTCGCGGTCCGCGCGCTGATGGGCTCGCTGCGGTAGGTCCCCGGGCGGCGCTCAGGGGACGTCCTCGTCGCCGGTCCGGGCCAGCCCGCCGAGCACGGCGCCGGCGGTGCGGGCGCCCGCCAGCCGACGGGAACGACGGTCGGCGAACACCGACCGCGCGCTCGCGGCGGCGGCCTCGTCGACCGCGAAGGGGAGGTCGTAGTCCACGTCGACGAGCACGAGCGGCTCCGGCGGCGCCGGTCCGACCCCCTCGGGGCCGGGGAGCGGTTCGGCGGCCAGGACGCGGTCGACCTTCGAGACCGGCGACTCGCCGCGTGCGACCTCGGCGACCAGGGCGGCCAGCCGGCGGACCAGCCCGCGCGGGAACCCGCCGGCCCGGGCCCGGAGGACGAGGAACTCCCCGTCGCGGGTCGCCGACAGCGAGAGGTCGCGCTCGGTCCCCTCGTCGTCGGCCGTCAGGTTGTGGAAGTCGTGGGCGCCCGACAGCGCCGCGACGGCGGCCCGCGCGCGGTCGTCGTCGAGGTCGGCCCCGTCCCCGGCAGAGCGTCCCGGAGCGGGGCCGCCGCCGGTCCCCTCGCCCGCCGGCCCCGACCGGGGCGCGTGGAGGTGATAGACGTACTCGCGGGCGCGGGCGTAGTGGGTGGCGTGAAAGTCGGCGGGCGCCGGGGCGCTCGCCCAGGCCCGGACGTCGGCCGGGAGTTCGCCGTTCAGCGCGGCCGGGGAGAGCCAGTCGGGCGCCTCGAAGGCGACGGTCTGGGCCAGCGCGGAGACGCCGGCGTCCGTGCGGCCCGCCGCGGCGTAGCCCGGCGGCGTCGGACGGCCGCCGCTCCCGGTCGACCCCGTCCCGCCGTCGAGTACCCCGAGCGCCGCCAGCGCGTCGAGCAGGGCGTCCTCGACGGTGGACACGTCCGGCTGGCGCTGGAAGCCGTGGTAGTCCCGCCCGTCGTAGGCGATCCGGAAGGCCCGCACACCCGGCGGGAGGTGCCCGGAGCACTTGTATTCCGTCCTCGGCGCGACGACAACCCGACCCAAAGGCACTTTTGTACGCACTTCCGTAGTTCGGGGTATCCAATGTCGCGTAGCCCTTCGCTCCCAGAGCGGCCACGGTTAGATCTGGACCCCGACATGACGCCCGACGAGCGCCTGCGAGCGCTCCGGGAGCACTTCGTCGACCTGGTCTCGGTGAACGACCAGCTGGAGGAGCAACTCGGCGCCGCCCGCGAGCGCCGGGACTCGCTCACCGACGAGGTCGACCGTCTGGAACGGGAGAACGAGACGCTGAAGACCTCCTCGCTGTACATCGCCTCGGTCGAGGAGCTCACCGACGACGGCGTCATCGTCAAGCAACACGGCAACAACCAGGAGGTGTTGACGGAGGTGTCGCCGAGCATGCGCGACGGGCTGGAGGCCGGCGACCGGGTCGCGATCAACGACTCGTTC
>CAZMWG010000086.1:11166-11756 GCA_964569925.1 uncultured Halobacteriales archaeon
GTGAAGGAGCTGCTGGACCCGGAGAAGGACGCCCGCGCGCAGGCGATGCAGGTCGACCGCAGCCCCGAGGTGACGTACGCGGACATCGGCGGCATCGAGGAGCAGATCCGCGAGGTCCGCGAGGCCGTCGAGGAGCCGCTGATCAACGCCGAACAGTTCCGCGAGGTCGGGGTCGACCCGCCCAGCGGCGTCCTGTTGCACGGCCCGCCCGGGACGGGAAAGACGATGCTGGCCAAGGCCGTCGCCAACGAGACCGACGCCACGTTCATCAAGATGACCGGCTCGGAGCTGGTCCACAAGTTCATCGGCGAGGGGTCGAAGCTCGTGCGTGACCTGTTCGACCTGGCCCGCCAGCACGAGCCCGCGGTGATCTTCATCGACGAGATCGACGCGATCGCGGCCAAGCGAACCGAGTCAAAGACCTCCGGTGACGCGGAGGTCCAGCGGACGATGATGCAGTTGCTCTCGGAGATGGACGGGTTCGACGAGCGCGGCGAGATCCGGATCATCGCCGCCACCAACCGGTTCGACATGCTCGACCGCGCGATCCTGCGCCCGGGCCGGTTCGACCGCCTCATCGAGGTGCCCAA
>CAZMWG010000087.1:0-11712 GCA_964569925.1 uncultured Halobacteriales archaeon
GGTATAAGTGGCCGGCGGACACGGTCCGCCGGCCACTCGTCGGCGACGGCGGCCGCCCCAAGCCGCGAGGCGGCCTCGGGGAGGCCGCCTCGGCCCGTGCGAACGGGCGCCGCAGGCGCCCGTGAGCGGACACCGCAGGACCGAGCGCAGCGAGGGACGAGGAGCGCGGGGAGGTCGTTCGAGAGACCGGCGGTCTCTCGTGATGACGAGAGAGCGAAGCTCTCTCGAACCACCCCCGAGTCGAGCGGGGCGGGGCTCTCTGGCCGTTTGCGGAGGAGGCGGCAGAGAGCTCGATCACGGAAACCGCCGGCCGAGTCGAGCGGTATGGGGCTTTCCGGCGGCCAGTGTCTCTCTCGGCAGAGCACTCACCCGAGACGACCGCTAGAGTCGAGCGAGGCTCTCCGGCTGTCAGTATCAAGATCGGTAGAGCACACACCCGAAACGACTGCGAGAGTCGAGCGGCGCGAGCCTTGATAGTTCGTATCACCGGCAACAGGACGGGTAGCCACCGTGACAGCAACCGATTGCGCCAAGCGAGAGGGTTTTGAGCGGCGGAGCGCTACCTCGTGTATGACTCTACACGCCGGCGTCGTCGCGGTCCAGGGCGACGTCTCGGAACACGCGGCGGCCATCGAACGCGCCGCCGAGGCCCACGACGAGACCGCCGAGGTGAGCGAGATCCGGACCGCCGGGCTCGTCCCGGAGTGTGACGTCCTCCTGTTGCCGGGTGGGGAGTCGACGACCATCTCGCGGCTGCTGGAACGGGAGAACATCAGCCGGGAGATCGAGGCCCACGTCGCCGACGGCAAGCCGGTGCTGGCGACGTGTGCGGGGCTGATCGTCGCCGCCTCGGACACCCAGGACGACCGCGTCGAGGCGCTGAACCTGATCGACGTCACGGTCGAGCGCAACGCCTTCGGCCGCCAGCGCGACTCCTTCGAGGCGCCCCTCGACGTCGCGGGGCTGGACGAGCCGTTCCCGGCCGTGTTCATCCGCGCGCCGGCCGTCGACCTGGTCGGCGACGACGTCGAGGTGCTGGCCGAGTGGGACGACCGCGTCGTCGCGGTCCGCCAGGGCCCGGTCGTGGGCACCGCCTTCCACCCGGAACTCACCGGCGACTCCCGGATCCACGACCTCGCGTTCTACTGATCCCGTCGCCGCCCGACTCGACCGATCACCCGTCCGCCGCCCGCGTCCGACCCGTCGACTGCCCACCTCGACCGTTCGGTCACCCGCTCGCCGCCCGCGCTTTACCCGTCGATCCCCCACCTCCACCGACCGGTCACCCGCCGTCGGGCGGCTCCTCGCGGCGGAACTCGAAGCGGGCGCCGCCGGCCGCCGACTCGGTGACCGACGCCGAGAGCCCGTGGGCCTCGGCGATCCGCGCGACGATCGCCAGCCCGAACCCGGTCCCGCCCCGCTCGCTGGTGTAGCCGGCCTCGAAGACGGAGTCGGCGACGGCCGGGTCGATCCCGGGACCGTCGTCGGCGACGAAGAAGCCGTCGGCCAGCGGGCCGACCGTCACCGACACCGCCGGGCCGGCGTGGTCGACGGCGTTGCGGAACAGGTTCTCGAACAGTTCGCGCAGGCGGTCCTCGTCGGCCTCCATCGTCGGCAGTCCGTCGTCGACGGTCAGCGCCGCCCGCGGGGTCTCGACGCCCCGCCAGGCCCGCGTCGCGACGGTGTCGACCGCCACCGGCGCCGTCTCGCCGATCACCTCGCCCTCGCGGGCCAGCTCCAGCAGGTCCGCGATCATCTCCTCCATCCGCACCAGCGCGTCGTAGGCCACGGCGAGGTTGTCGTCGTCGTACTCGCGGTCGGCGATCTCGACCCGACCCTGGGCGACGTTGAGCGGGTTGCGCAGGTCGTGGGAGACGACGCTGACGAACCGGTCGAGCCGGTCCCGCTCCCGCCGGAGGTCGGCCTCGGCGGCCACCCGCTCCAGGGCCGTCTCGACGTGGGCGGCCAGCAGCTCCATCACCCGCTCGTCGGTCCCGTCGAACGCCTCCGGCTCCGGGGCGGCCACCTGGATCACCGCCCGGTTCCCGACGGGGGCGGTGAGCAGCGACCGGACCGGCCGCCCGTCGGCGCCGTCGACGCGTGGCTCCTCCGACGTTCCGGTCTCGCCGTCGACGCGCGGTTCCTCCGGCTTCTCCGGTCCGTCCGGTCTCCTCGACCCCGACGACGGGCCGGCGGCGGCCGAGCGGGTGTCGGCGAGGTCGTCGACGACCGCGATCCCGTCCGACCGCAGCGCGACCCCGGCGTGGCTCCCCGCCACCGGCCGGTCGTCGAGGACGCCGTCGACGGTGCTCGTCTCCTGGCGGAACCGGTCGCCCTGGACCGAGGCGACACAGCACCGCTCGACGTCCAGCAGTTCGGTGGCCCGGTCGGCCGCGACGCCGTAGACCTCGTCGGCGGAGCGGGCACCGATCAGGTCGCGGGTCGCCTCGTGGAGCCGCTCGATGGCGTCGGTCTGCTCGCGGAGCCGGTCGTTGGCCCGCTCGCGCTCGGTAACGTCGTGCAACAGGACGGCCCGCCCCTCGACGCCGCCGGGCGTCCCGTCGATCTCGGTGACGTCGACCTCGAAGGTGCGCTCGGTCGACCCGACCTCGACGGCGATCTCCCCCTCCACGGGCGGCGTCCCGTCGAGCAGCGCCGAGAGTTCCGGCAACACCTCCGCCACGGGCGCGCCGACGAGGTCGTCCGGGTCGCTGTCGAGCAGGCGCCGGGCGCTGTCGTTGACGTCGACGACGCGCTCGTCCCCGTCGACGGCGAGGACGGCGCCGTCGACCGCGCCGAGCACGCGGTCCCGGGGCACCGGTTCGACGTCCAGCCACCTGAACCGGACGGCGCTGAGTCCGATGCCGGCGGCGGCGATCGCGATGGACAGGGCACCGGTGTCCAGTCCCGGCAGTGGGGTGTAGCCGGCGACGTACGACGCGCCCGCCACGGTCGAGGAGACGGAGATGATCAACAGCGTGGCGATCTGTCGGCGGAACACGCCCCGAGAGCGCACCAGCGCGCCGACCAGCAGACCGGCCGACAGCAGGATCAGCGAGAAGGCGTAGGTCAGGAAGACGCCGAAGACGGGCCCGTACACCGGCCGGGCGACGACGAAGCTCCCCCCGACGAGCGGGTCGACGGTGAACAGCCGGAACTCCCGGTAGACCAGGTGGTGGAAGTCGTTGGTGAACGCCAGCGCGACGAACACCGCCACGACGGCGACCAGCGGCCCGAACAGCCGCCGGTCGATCAGTTCCTCGCGGCCGGTGTAGCACAGCACGTACGCGAACCAGAGGAGCGGCAGCGCGGCCAGCCCGGCGAACTCCAGGGGGACCGTGAACTCCTTGCCGGCCATCGTCGTCCGCGAGAGGGTCAGGGCGTAGGCCACCACCCACTCCGCGCCCGCGAGCATGAGCAGGGCACCCAGCACCGTCCCGCGTGATCCGGCCCCGTCGCCGGCCCGCCGGACGTAGCCGGCGAGCCCGACGAGACAGGCACCGGTCACCAGCAGCGGGAGCGTGTACGGCGTGGTTTGCCAGGTCATGAAGTGTTGGTCGCGTTGACAGTATCGAGTTGGTCGTCTTGACAGTATTGATATCTGTAACTACAAAAAACGACGGTACTCGTGCCCGACGACCGTGGTGGTCGGTAGCGCGCCGGATCCCGGTCGACCGACCCGCGGGTTCGGCCGGGCCGGCGGCGGGAGGTCGACGGAGCCGGTCGACGACGGCGAGGGGCCCGGAACCGACGGATAGGAGTGGGCCGGGCCCACAGTGGGGCCATGCGCGAGCTACTGGAGGCGGTGGCCGCCGGCGACCTCAGCCCGGCGGCGGCCGAGGCGGAACTCGCCGGCTACGCGACCGGCGAGGCGGGGCGGTTCGACGCCGCCCGCGAGCGCCGATCGGGCGTCCCCGAGGCGATCCTGGGTGAGGGCAAGACCCCCGAGGAGGTCGGCTCGCTGGCCGCGACGGCCCTGGAGACGACCGGCCGAGCGATCGCCACCCGCGTCGACCCCGACCGGGTCCGGGCGGTGCGCGGGGCCGCCCGGGAACACGACCCCGAGACGACGCTGTGCTGGGACGACCGCTCCCGGTGGGCGGTCGCCCACGGCCCCGAGTTCACCCACCCGGAGGTCGACGCGAGCGTCGGCGTCGTCACGGCGGGGACGGCCGACGCCCGACCGGCCGGGGAGAGCGCGATGGTGGTCCGGGAGATGGGCGCCGACGTGGTCCGGGTGTCGGACGTCGGCGTCGCCGGCGTCGTTCGGCTGGTCGACCGGCTGGACCGTCTCCGCGAGCAGGACGTCCTGATCGTGGCCGCCGGCCGCGAGGGCGCCCTGCCGACGGTGGTCGCGGGGCTGGTCGACGTCCCCGTGATCGGCCTGCCGGCCCCGGTCGGCTACGGCCACGGCGGCGAGGGCGAGGCGGCCCTCGCCGGGATGCTCCAGTCCTGTACCGCCCTCTCGACGGTCAACGTCGACGCCGGGTTCACCGCCGGTGTCCAGGCCGGCCTGATCGCCAGGCAGGTCGCCCGGGCGAGATCGTGAGATCGGCGCTCTCGGCCCCTCTATCGATCGATCGGCGGGTCGTGGCTCACCCGCCGACGGCGGGGTCGTGACGGGCCCGAAACGTACCTAACAGTGTCGGCATAGGGGGTATGCTCGGGAGGGGCGTACGTGTGAGCGCCGGCCACGGTGGAGCCGGCTTCGACACATGCCCGAATGTGACCACTGCAGCGCACACGTCTCGGAACGGTTCGCGCGGGTCTTCTCGGACGAGCGCGGCGACGTCCGGGCCTGCCCCAACTGCTCGGCGAACGCCGGCATCGCCGAGGTCGCCCGCGAACGCGCGCACGGAACCGGTGTGTAACGCTCGGCGATCCGCACAGCGTCCCGACTACCACGCGAGGCCCCTTCGACCCGATGCACTTCGTCTACGTCCTCCGGTGTGACGACGGCAGCCTTTACACCGGCTACACGACCGACGTGGGGCGACGACTCCGCGAACACGACCGCGGCGACGGCGCGAAGTACACCCGCGGTCGAACCCCCGTCGACCTGGTTCACCTCGAGTCCTTCGACTCCCGATCGGCCGCCATGTCCCGCGAACACGAGATCAAACAGCTCACCAGGACGGCCAAGGAGCGGCTGATCTCCTGAGGGTCCCGGAGACGACGCCAGGAGCTATTTTACCCCGGGGAGAGAGTCCACGTTCATGAGTGACGCCGACGCGGACGCGATCGTCTTCGGCACCGACGGCTGGCGCGCCACCCTCGACGAGTTCACCGAGCCACGCGTGGCGATGGTCGGCCGGGCGGTCGCGGCGTACCTGTACGATGCCGACGAGTCCGGCGCGGTCGCCGTCGGCTACGACGCCCGCGACCACTCCCGGGGGTTCGCCGAGACGCTGGCCGAGGTGCTGGCCGGCGCCGGCCGGGACGTCTTCCTTGCCGACCGGGACCTGCCGACGCCGGCGACCGCCTGGACCGTCCTGGACCGGGACCTGGCCGGCGCGCTGATGATCACCGCCTCGCACAACCCGCCCGAGTACAACGGCGTCAAGTTCGTCCCCGCCGACGGCGCCCCGGCGCTGCCCGCGGTCACCGACGCGATCGAAGGGCGACTGGCCCCGCCCGAACCGCTCCCGGAGGACGAGCGCGGGGCCGTCGAGGAACTGGACCTCCGGGAGCCGTACCTGGAACACGCCCTGGCGTTCGCGGACGCGGACCTCTCGGGGCTGCGGATCGCCTACGACGCGATGCACGGCAGCGGCCGCGGCGTCACCGACGAGTTGCTCTCCCGGGCCGGCGCCGAGGTCGACCGCCTGCGCTGTGACCGCGACCCGGAGTTCGGCGGCGGCCTCCCCAAGCCCGAGCCCGACCGGGTCGGCGAACTGATCGAGCGGGTCACCGACGGCGAGGCCGACCTGGGCGTCGTCAACGACGGCGACGCCGACCGGGTGGCCGTCGTCACGCCCGAGCGGGGCTTTCTCGACGCCAACCGCTTCTACGCGGCCCTCTACGACGACCTGCTGGCCGAGGCGTCGGGCGACGCGGTCCGGACGGTCTCGACGAGTTCGCTCGTCGACCGGGTCGCCGAGGCCCACGGCCAGAACGTCCACGAGACGGCGGTCGGGTTCAAGTGGGTCGGCGCCGCGATGGCCGAGCACGACGCCCTCTTCGGCGGCGAGGAGTCCGGCGGCTTCGGGGTCCGGAACCACCTCCGCAACAAGGACGGCGTGCTCGTGGCGCTGCTGGCCGCCCGGGCGGCCGCCGCGGAGCCGATCGACGACCGCGTCGACGCGCTGATCGACGAGCACGGCGACGTCACCCAGGGCCGGATCAGCCTGGAGTGTCCCGAGGACCGCAAGGAGCCGGTCCTGGCGGCCCTGGAGGAGGCCATCCCCGACGCCGTCGCGGGGTCGCCGGTCGCGGGCGTCAACACGGTCGACGGCTTCAAACTCGCTCTGGAGGACGGCGGCTGGCTCCTGGTGCGGCCCTCCGGAACGGAGCCCGCCCTGCGGGTGTACGCCGAGGCCGGCAGCGAGGAGCGTGTCGACGAGGTGCTCGCGGACGGACGCGAACTCGTCGAGCCGCTGATCTGAGCGAGCGTCACTCCGGTTCGTACACCCCCCGGAGCCGTCCGTCGCCCCGGGGGCCGGTTCCGCCCCCGGCTTCGTCGCTCGTCTCCCGCTCTCCGACCGGCGCGACGTCGAACCCCAGCGACTCGTAGAACGGCCGGACGTCGGGGTCACAGCGAGCGACCAGCCGCTCGCGGCGCTCGGCGGCGGCCGCCACGAGCGCCGACCCGATCCCCGCGTTCCGCCGGCGACGGCGCACCGCCACCGCCTCGATCCGGTCGCCCTCGAGCACGAGCGCCCCGACGACGGCGCCCGGATCGGCCGGCTCCCGGGCGACCGCGACCAGCGCGAGGGGGTCGGCTGCGGTCGTCGCGTCGCTGACCCGGCCGTCGTCGTCCTCGTCGCCGCCGTCGTCCTCGTCGCCGTCCCGGCCGCCGGCGTCGTCCCGCTCGCTCGCCCCGTCGTCCCCGACCGCCGCGCGGACGACGGCGGGGTCGGTCGCCAGGGCCGCGCCGTCGAGCACGTTCAGGACCGCGGGCAGGTCGTCGTCGGTCGCCGGGCGGACGTACATCCCCGTTCGGTTCGCTCAGGCGCCCGTCGCGTCCGCTCGCCCCTCCGTTTCGCGTCGAACGGGCTCGTCGAGCACCTCGTCGACGGCGGCCAGCAGGTCCTCGACGTCCGGCCGGTCGAACGTCGAGGAGCCGCGGTGGCTCCACCCCACCCGGGGCTCGGCCCGCAGGTCGACCACGACGGCGACGGGCATCCGGCCCAGGAAGTCGCTCCAGCGGCCGAGGACGCCGAAGCGGACCGGCTGGTCGTACTCCTCGCCGGCGGCCGCCTCGGGGTCGGCCAGCAGCGGGTAGGGCAGGTCGTACTCGGCCTGCCACTCGCGGACCCGCTCTACCGGTTCCGGGACGATCGAGACGGGTTCGGCGCCCCGCTCGCGGAACGCGGCGTGGTGGTCCGCGATCGCCCGTACCTGCGACCGACAGTTCGTGCAGTGGTGGTCCCGCTGGAAGAGGAGGACCGCGGCGTCGTGGTCCGCGGCCAGCGCCGCCAGCGAGCAGGGGTCCGGCCCGGGACCGACGTTCGGGAGCGAGAACTCCGGTGCGTCCATGCCCCTCGTTGGGCGTCGGCGCCGATAAACGCGCCGTCGCCGGGGGCCGTCACACCCCGGGGATGCCGAGCACCTCCAGGCCGGGGAAGACCGCGGACACGAGCGTCAGCGCGACCCCGGCGGCGAGCCAGGCGACCAGCGTGATCCCGGCGGCGGTCACCCAGCCGCCGGGGTAGCGCGAGCGCACCACGGCGAGGTAGACGACGAACGCGACGATCGCGCCCAGCGACGGACCGATCAGCGGGATCCACCCGAAGAGCGTCGCCGCGATCGCCCACGCCAGCGCGCCCAGCAGCGCCGTCCACACGGCGTGCCCGTACTCGGACTCCCCCGCGACCAGCAGTCCCCCGACGTGGATGCCGAGGCCGCCGATCAGCAGGCTCACGAGGAACGTCACCAGCCCGCCCAGCAGCGTCGACTCGATGGCCATGCTCGCGGGTAGGCGACCGGGACGGAAAGCTGTGGGTGACGTCGGGACGACCCGCCGCGGCGCGACCCGGCCTCAGACGGCGACCCGGAACAACACCAGCAGCGTCGCCAGCGAGGCCAGCGTGGTGGCGAAGATGGCGATGGAGGCGAACCGCTCGTCCCCGCCCAGTTCGTTGGCGTAGACGTACGTCGAGACGGCCGTCGGCGAGCCGAACATCACCACGCCGGCCGAGCGCACCAGCGGGTCGGCGCCCAGCGCCGAGAACGCCGCCCACGCCGCGACGGGCATCCAGACCACTTTCAGCGCGACCACCGAGCCGACCGGCCGGAGGTAGTCCCCCGTCGGCGCCGCCTCCAGGGAGGCGCCGACGCCCAGAAGCGCCAGGGGCAGCGCCGGCCGGGCCAGCCACGCCAGCGCGGTGTCGACGGTCCCGGGGACGGCGACCCCGAGGGCGGCGGCCAGCAGGCCGGCCGCCAGCGCGAGCAGGACCGGGTTGGTGGCCAGCCCGCGCAGTTCCCGGGCCAGCGAGGCGTCGGCCTCGTTGACCGCGATCAGCAGGCCGATGGTCAGGGGGACCTGCACGAGCGCGCCGACGCCCAGCACCACCGCGGCGGTGCCCGCGGCGGCGGTCCCCAGCGTCGTCGCCACGACGGGGAGCCCGAAGTAACCGAAGTTCGAGTGGTAGGACTGCACCAGCGCGACGCTCCGGGTGGCGTCGGCCTCGGTCCGCCGGTGGACGAGCCACCCCAGCGCCACCGTCGACAGCAACACGGCGAGCACGCCCCCGACCAGCGCCGCCGACACGAGTTCCCCCAGCGGCCGGCCGGCGGTCGACCGGAAGATCAGCGCCGGCAGGGAGACGTAGAACGCGGCGGCGGTCAGCAGGTCCGTCCGCCGGCGGTCCAGCAGCCCGAACTGCCGGGCGGCGACGCCGGCTCCCACCAGCGCGAGCATCGTCACCAGCCGGCCCACGACCATACCCGACCGAACGCGCCGGCCCGTTTGACGCTTGCCGTTGCCCGACGGCTCGGCCCGCGGTACCGACCCCCACCGCGGTCGCCCGCCCGGGACCGCAAGACTCAGTTCCGGGCGCCGACGACCACGGGCCGTGATCGACTGGTCAGTCTACCTGGTGACACAGGAGAGCGCCTCGGCGGGTCGCTCGACGGAGGCCGTCGTCGACGCGGCCATCGAGGGCGGGGCGGGGGTCGTCCAGTTGCGCGAGAAGGGCGCCACGGCGCGGGACCGCTACGAACTGGGGCTGGCGCTGCGCGAGCGGACCCGCGAGGCCGGCGTCACCTTCGTCGTCAACGACCGCGTCGACCTGGCGGCGGCGGTCGACGCCGACGGGGTCCACCTCGGCGACGACGACCTGCCGGTCCCGGCGGCGCGGGACGCCCTCGGCGAGGACGCTATCGTCGGCCGCTCGGTCTCGTTTCCCGAGGCGGCCCGCGAGGCCGAGGCCGCGGGCGCGGACTACCTCGGCGTCGGGGCGGTGTACGCCACCGGCTCGAAGGAGGACATCCCCGAGGAGGAGTACGCCATCGGCACGGAGCGACTCGCCGCGATCGTGGAGGCCGTCGACATCCCCGTCGTGGGCATCGGCGGGATCGACGCCGACAACGCCGGCGACGTGGCCGCGGCCGGCGCGGACGGCGTGGCGGTGATCTCCGCCATCACGGCCGCCGACGACCCCGAAGCGGCGACGCGGGACCTCCGCGAGGCCGTCGCGGACGGCCGGGACTGATCGACTCTCGGCGGGGACGGTCCCCCCGGTGTGGCGTCCGGCAGGGGCCGGCCCCGGCCGCCGGGACCCCGGTCCGCCGCAGTCGAGGGACCTTTGTGGGACCGGCCGCTGTGCCACCGCAATGGCCACGGCCGACGACGAGACGCCCTTCGACAAGTACCGCGAACAGGTCGACCGGCCGCTGGTCCGCCTGTTCAGGGAGTACAGCGGCGACCGCTGGGCGTGGCTCGTCGGCGGCATGCTGGCGAACGTCGTCGCCCAGGTCGCGTCGCTGTTCCCGCCGGTCGTGCTGGGCGCGGCGATCGACGCGCTGTTCAACGAGAACGGCACCTACCGGCTGCCCTTCGTCCCGGCGAGCCTGATCCCCGAGGGCGAGGTCGCGCTGTTCTGGTTCTCGGTGGCGCTGATCGCCGGCTCGTTCGTCGTGACCGGGGCGTTCACCTGGATCTACGGCGTCGTCG
Organism: uncultured Halobacteriales archaeon; assembly: GCA_964569925.1. Classification (GTDB taxonomy): domain Archaea; phylum Halobacteriota; class Halobacteria; order Halobacteriales; family Haloarculaceae; genus CAZMWG01. The sequence goes on from CAZMWG010000087.1 coordinate 10,337, forward strand.
CCAACCGGTACGCCCACGGGGTGATGCACGCGGTCCGTTCCGAGAGCTTCGCCCGGATGCTCCGGCTCGACGCCGCCTTCTTCGACGACAAGCAGACCGGCGAGGTGATGTCCGTGCTCAACGAGGACACCGGCAACCTGGAGCTGTTTCTCGACAACGCCCTGATGAACTCGCTGCGCCTGATCGTGATGGTCGGCGGGATCACGGTGATCCTCGTCGCGCTGAACGCGCAACTCGCGGTCGTCACGCTGCTGGCGGTCCCCATCATGGCGGGGTTCACCTGGTGGTTCATGCGCGCGGTCGCCCCGCGCTACCGGTCGCGCCAGTCGTCGGTGGCGGCGTTCAACACCCGCGTCGAGAACGGCATCAGCGGGATCGAACTGACCAAGACCACCGCCAGCGAGGACCGCGAGGCCGACCGCGTCCGCGGGGCGTCCCGGTCGGTGTTCGACGACACCATGTCCGTGCTGAAGCTGTCGTACTTCTACCGCCCCGGGATGGAACTGCTGGCCGGGCTCTCCTTCGCCGCCACGTTCGTCGTCGGGGGGTACTGGATCCTCTTCGGCGCGCCCTGGATCCTCACCGGCGAGCTCCGGGTCGGGACGTTCGTCACGTTCGTGTTCATGACCCAGCGGTTCGTCGCGCCGCTGGCCGAGGTGTCGAACATCGTCGACCAGGCCCAGAACGCGCGAGCCTCCGCCGAGCGGGTGTTCGGCCTCGCCGACCTCCCGGTCCGGATCGAGGACCGCGAGGACGCCGTCGCCCTGGACGATCCCCGGGGTCGCGTCGAGTACGAGGACGTCACGTTCGCCTACCCGGATTTCCTCGCCGCGATGACCGACGCCGAGGAGACGGCGGACGGCGACGGCGACGAGACCGACGACGACGCCGGCCGACGCCCGGACGGCGGCGCCGCGACCGCCGGACGGACGAGCGCGGGCGACGAGGACGCCGACGTCGACTGGGCGGTCGACGACCCGGCGACGGCCGACGCGGAGCCGGTGATCCGGGACGTCTCGCTCTCGGCCGAGCCCGGCGACACCGTCGCCTTCGTCGGCTCCACCGGCGCCGGCAAGTCGACGCTGTGTCGCCTGCTGATGCGGCTGTACGACGTCACCGACGGGGCGGTCCGGATCGACGGCCACGACGTGCGGGACCTGGAACTGGCCAGCCTCCGGCGGTCGGTCGGCTACGTCTCCCAGGAGGCCTTCCTCTTCGACGGCACCATCGCCGACAACGTCCGTTACGGCCGGTTCGGGGCCTCCCGGGAGGACGTCGTCGCGGCGGCGACGGCCGCCCAGGCCCACGAGTTCATCACCGACCTGCCCGACGGCTACGACACCCGCGTCGGGGAACGGGGCGTGAAGCTGTCGGGC
>CAZMWG010000088.1:0-11678 GCA_964569925.1 uncultured Halobacteriales archaeon
GAGAAGGTAGGTCGGCGAACGCCGACGGAGACGATGGGTCGGCGAACGCCGACGGCGACGGCGGCCCGGACGCCGCGGCGTCCGTCGGCCGGCGCGACCGACTGGCGTACCTGGACCACCTCACCCGGTACGACCCCCGCGAGTACATGCTGCTGGACGCGGTGGCGCTGGACGGGCTGGAGGTGTTCGAGCGCCGGGCGGTGCGGGGCCACGAGGGCCGGACCCTGGTGGACACCGTCGACGAGACCGCCTGCGCGCTGGGACGGCGCCGGCTGGGCGACTGGCTGCGCCGGCCGCTGCTCTCCGGGCGCCGGATCGAGCGGCGCCACGCCGCGGTCGACGAGTTGGTCGTCGACGTCGGGACCCGCGAGCGGCTCCACGAGCTTCTGGCCGACGTCTACGACCTGGAGCGGCTGATCTCGCGGGTCGCCCGCGGCCGGGCCAACGCCCGGGACCTCCGGTCGCTGGCCGCGACCCTCGCCGTCGTCCCGGACGTCCGCGAGACCCTCGCCGGCGCCGAGTCGGCGCTGCTGGCGCAACTGCACGACGAACTGGACCCCGTGGCGGACGTCCGCGAGGAGATCACGGCGGCGATCCGTGAGGACCCGCCCCAGGAGGTCACCGAGGGCGGCGTGATCCGCGAGGGGTACGACGCGGACCTCGACGCGCTCCGGGAGACCGAACGCTCCGGCGAGGAGTGGATCGACCGTCTGGAGGCGGGCGAGCGCGAGCGTACCGGCATCGACTCGCTGAAGGTGGGCCACACCGCCGTCCACGGCTACTACATCGAGGTGACCGACGCGAACCTCGACCGGGTGCCCGACGACTACCGGCGCCGGCAGACGCTGAAGAACAGCGAGCGGTACGTCACACCCGAACTGAAGGAACGGGAGGACGAGATCGTCCGGGCGGGCGAGCGCGCCGACGACCTGGAGTACCAACTGTTCCGCGGCGTCCGGGCGACCGCCGCCGGCGAGGCCGCCCGGATCCAGGGGCTGGCCGACCGGCTGGCGACGCTCGACGCGCTGGTTTCCTTCGCCACGGTGGCCGCCCGCCACGACTACTGTCGGCCGACGGTCGGCGGCGACCGGCTGGCGATCGAGGCCGGCCGTCACCCCGTCGTCGAGCGGACCGAGGACCGGTTCGTCCCCAACGACGTCGACCTGGACGCCGAGACGTCCCTGACGGTGTTGACCGGGCCCAACATGAGCGGCAAGTCAACCTACATGCGCCAGGTGGCGCTGTGTTGCGTGCTCGCACAGGCCGGCGGGTTCGTCCCCGCCGCCGCCGCCGAACTGCCGGTGATCGACCGGCTGTACACCCGGGTCGGCGCCAGCGACGACATCGCCGGCGGCCGGTCGACGTTCATGATCGAGATGACCGAACTCGCGGACATCCTCGCCGGCGCCACCGAGGATTCGCTGGTCCTGCTCGACGAGGTGGGCCGGGGCACCTCCACCGCCGACGGACTGGCCATCGCCCGCGCCGTCACCGAGCACGTCCACGACGAGGTGGGCGCCTACACCCTGTTCGCCACACACCACCACGACCTCACCGACCTGGCCGAGCGGCTGCCGGGCGCGCGCAACCGACACTTCGAGACGCGCCGCGAGGACGGTGACGTCGCCTTCGAGCACCGCCTCGCTCCCGGCCCGGCCGCCGCCTCCTACGGCGTGGAGGTCGCGGACATGGCCGGCGTCCCCGATCCGGTCGTCGACAGGGCGCGGGGGCTGCTCTCGCGGGGCGACGACCCGGACGGGGCCGAGCGCGACGGCGACCGGCCGGAGCCCCGAGCGGCGGCGGACACCGACGGGTTCGCGGCGACGGACGGGTCGGATCCGGACGGGCACCGGTCGAACGGGACCGGCGAGGACCGATCCGCGGGCGGGGACGGTGACGCGGACCCGGACTCGGATCCGGGCCCGGACCCGGTCCGCGAGCGCCTGCGGGAACTGGACGTGGCGACGATGACGCCCATCGAGGCGATGAACGCGCTGGCCGACCTGCAGAACGACGTCGAGTGAGCGGGGGTCGGAGACCGAACTGCCAACACTCATACCGTGTCGACCGCAACCACGGGCCGCATGCCCACGAACGATCACGTCGTCGTTGCGGGTGGCGGACGAGTCGGCTTCCGGGTGGCCTCCTTCTTCGTGCGGCGGGGCCACGAGGTCACGGTGATCGAGCGCGACCCGGACAGCGCGGCCACACACGAGGACGTGGAGATAGTCGTCGGCGACGCCACGCGGCCGTCGGTGCTCCGGGAGGCGATGCACGAGGACACCGGCGTCGTCGGCGCGCTCACCGACGACGACAGCACGAACCTGGCGGTCTGTCTGGCGGTCCAGCGGCTCCGGCCCATCGCCCGAACCGTCGCCCGGATCAGTGACGCCGACGCCGACGAGTACGCCGACCTGGTCGACGAGGTGGTCTTCCCGGAGCGGGCGAGCGTCAGGGCCGCCGTCAACGCGCTCAGCGGCAGCGACGTCCGGACCTTCGAGGACGTCACCGGCGACATGGAGGTGTTCGACGTCCTGGTGGCCGGGGGCGCCCCCGTGGCCGGGAAACGTCTCGCGGACGTCGACCTGCCGGAGGGGAGTCTGGTCATCTCCACGGCCGGCGGGGAGCGGACCGCCACCTCCGAGACCCGTCTGGAGTCCGGCGAACGGTACATCGTCGCCGCCGACTCGGACGTGGCCGACGCCGTGCTCGCGCAGTTTCGCGGGGAGTAGCCGGGCCGGCCGGACCCCGACGCTCGGCCGTCGTAGTCGCTCGGTCGGATAGTTTCACCGGAAACGAGGTGTGGTATTTTCCCGACGTCGGGCGGGTCGGTGTCGCGGTCCAGGGGCGGACGAGGAGACCCGTCGCGGGGCGACCGTCGTCCGGCGTCGACGCCGGCGCGGACACCTACTCCGTCTCGACGTCGCGCTCGGCGAAGTAGGTCCGGCCGCTGAGCGGGACCTCACGCCGACCGGTGACGGTGGTCGTGTCGCGGTCGACCACGTCCGCGGCGGACTTGCCGACGCGGAACTCGTAGTCGCCGGGCTCGACGACCAGGTCGCCGTTCCGGTCGTGGTAGGCGAGCTGGTCGGCGTCGACGGTGACGGTGACCGTCGCGCGCTCGCCGGGTTCGAGGTGGAGCCGCTGGAAGGCAACGAGCTCCTGGACCGGCCGGGCGACGCTCGCCGTCTCCGCGCGGGCGTAGAACTGGACGACCTCGTGGCCGGCCCGGTCCCCGGTGTTCTCGACCGTGACCGTCGCGTCGAGCGTCCCGCCGGGGGCCAGTTCGTCGTCGACCGCGAAGCCGTCGTACGCGAAGCTCGTGTAGTGTTCGCCGCCGCCGAACGGGTACAGCGGCTCGCTGTCGACGTAGACGTGGTCCTCGCCGGCGGAGTTGGGCTTGCGGTCGTAGTTGACCGGCAGCTGGCCGACGCTCTCGGGCACCGAGATCGGGAGGTGGCCGCCGGGGTTGTGCTCGCCCAGCAGGACGTCGGCGATCCCGTGACCGCCCTCCTCGCCGGGGAGCCAGGCGTGGACCACTGCGTCGGCCGCCTCGTCGATCTCCGGGATCGCGTGTGGCTTGCCGCTGACCAGCACCACGACGACCGGCGTGTCGGTGTCGGCGAGCGCGGCGACCATCTCCGACTGGACGCCCGGGAGGCCGAGGTCGGTGACGTCCGCCCCCTCGCCGCTGGTGGGCTGGTCGGTCCGGCTCTCGACCTCCTGGTCCTCGGAGGCCACCGCGATGGCCGAGCGGGCGCCCACGAAGGCGAGCGCCACCTCGCCGTCCTCGGCGGCCGCGACGGCCTCGTCGATCCCGTCCGTGTCCGGACCCGTGGTCGTACAGCCCTCGGCGTGGGCGACGGCGTCCTCGCCGAGGCGGTCGACGAGGGCGTCCAGCGGCGTGACGACGCGCCGGTTGGACTCCTTCTCGGGGTAGTGGGCGGCGTAGGCGTAGTCGCCGAGCTGACCCGCGGGCGTGTCGGCCTTCGGGCCGACGACGGCGACCGAGTCGGGACCGTCGGCCAGCGGCAGGACGCCGTCGTTCGACAGCAGCGTGATCGACTCGCGGGCCAGCCGGCGGGCGTAGTCGCGGTTCGCGTCGGGCCCGAAGGCGTCGTCGACCGCGTCGGGGCCGACGCCCGGGTCGTCGAGCAGCCCCTTTTCGACCTTCTGGCGCAGGACCCGCTCGACGGCGGCGTCGAGGGTGGCCTCCGCGAGCTCGCCGTCCTCGACGGCGCCCAGCAGCTCGTCGTAACACTCGATCTCGGGCAGTTCGACGTCGATCCCCGCGGTGAGCGCCTGGACGGCGGCGTTCCGGGCGTCGCTCGCAACGCCGTGTTCGTCCCGGAGGAAGCGGACGCTGAAGTAGTCCGAGACGACGGTGCCGTCGAAGCCCCACTCGTTGCGGAGGATCCCCGTCAGCAGCGACTCGTCGGCCGCACACGGGACGCCGTCGATGTCGTGGTAGGCGTTCATCACCGACTCGGCGCCCGAGCCGCGGATCGCGGCCTCGAACGGGAACAGGTGGACCTCCCGGAGCTCGCGCTCGCCGATCCCGACCGACGAGCGGTTCTTCCCGCCCGCGCCGACGGCGTGGCCGGCGAAGTGTTTCACCGTCGCCGAGACGCCCTCGGTCGGGTCCGGTCCCTGGAGCCCCTCGACGTAGGCCGAGGCCATCCGGGCGACGAGGTAGGGGTCCTCGCCGAACGTCTCCTCGGTGCGGCCCCAGCGCGGGTCGCGGGCGACGTCCAGCACCGGCGAGAGCGCGTGCGCGGTGCCGATCGCCGAGAGCTGATCGCGGATCCGTTCGGTCATCCGGCGGACTCGCTGGGGCGCCCAGGTGCTCGCGAGGCCGATCCCCTGCGGGTAGGTGGTGCCGTCCGGGCCCATGTACCCCGAGAGACACTCCTCGTGGGGCACCGCCGGCACGCCCAGCCGGGTCTCCTCGACGAGCAGCGTCTGGAGCTCGTCGGTGATCTCGGCGGCGCGGCGCGGTTCCAGCCCGCCCCCGCCGCCCAGCCGCGTCAGGTGGCCCACCCCCTGCGAGAGGAGGTCCTCCGCGGCCGCCCGGTCGAGCTCCCCGTCCTCGACGAGGCCGCGCTCGCCCGCGCCGATCGTCTCGGCGGGGACCGCGGTGAGCTGGGCGACCTTCTCCGCGACGGTCATCCGCTCGAGGAGGTCCGCCACGCGCCGGTCGACCGGCAGCGACGGGTCCTCGTACGGCAGGTCCTCCGTCATGGTTTCCCCTCTACGTGATCGGGTTAAACTCTTGGCACCGCGGCTAGCTGTTCGGGGGTTCGTCGCCGTCTCGCCGGGTCGTGGCGGCCCCGTCGACGGCCGACCGGGTGACTTCTCGGCACCACGCGGGGTCGAACCCCGTCGAGGATCGACCGCCGTCGGGGGGCGACCCCGAAAGGCGAAAGAGCGCCGGCGAGCAAACACGGCGCGTGAAGGAAGGAACCTTCCTCGTCACGACGGCCGAGGACGGGGCGGCGACGCTCCGGGACGTGGCCGACGGGCAACTGCTCACCCTCTCGGAGAACCCGGGACTGACGGCCGGCGAGGTGGTCGAGGCGACCGTCCGTCCGGAACCACCCCTGGAGGTCGCCTACGAGGTCGTCGAACTGGACACCCGACGGACGATCCCGGTCGAGCGCGCGGCCGAGTCACCGACCGCCCTGGCCCACGACCTCGCGGCCGACCAGCCAGTCGGGGAACTGACCCGGCGCGAGCGGGCCGGCGACGGCGAGGTCCACGTGCTCACCGTCGAGGCGGGCGGCGCGGACGCCGCCGCCGGGGCGGTCCTCGACGACGAGGCGACCGTCGAGCGCGCCGCGCGCTTGAGCGTCGACCGGGTCGAGGTCCGGATCGCCGAGCGGACGCGCGACGACGACGACCGGGGCGTCGTCAGCGTCCGGTACCTCCCGGACTGACCGTCGCGGGGTCGGTCTCAGCCGGTGCGCGGCTCGAAGCCGAAGGCCGTCTCCGGGTCGACCCGGCCGCTCCCGACCGCGGCCGTCGCGGGGTCGTCCCCGTCGCCCTCGACCCGCTCGACGCGGAGTTCGACGTCGGCCGTGGCGCCACAGCAGCCGACGCTGACGAACTCGGACCAGCGGTCGCCCGGACGGGCGACGTCGTGGGCCCGGCCGAGGTAGCGCCGGAAGGCGTCGCCGTCGAGTGCGTCCCGGGCGCCCTCGTCCAGCCTCGGGGGGTACGAGAGGACCACGCGGGCGGCGTGGGCGTCCGGGTCGGCGGGCCCGGTCGCCGGACCGGCGGACTCCCCGTCCGACTCGCCCGACTCCCCGCTCCGATCGGCGTCCATACGCCCGGCTAGGACGGTCCGGGAGAAAGGCGTTTCGCGGTCGGCGGGACCGACACACGGCCGTCCGAGCGTCTCCGGGCGGGAGTCCGCGACGAGCCCGGGAGCGGGGAGCGGCGTGCTATTTGCGAAGGCTTATTCGGCGGCCCGGCTCACCGTCGGACATGGCAACGTTCGAGGTGCCGGAGATCGACTACGAGCGCTACTCGAACCGCCAGCTGGCGGCGATCCCGCTGGCGGTGCTCGCCCTCGCCCTCCTGGTGCTCGCGGCGGCGACCCTCACCGCCGGCTCGCCCGTCCCCCTGGGGATCGACTTCACCGGGGGGTCGGAGGTGACCGTCCAGACCACGATGGACCGGACGGAGCTACGGGCGGCCTTCGACGAGCCGGTCGCCTCCGTCCAGCGGGTCGAGAACACCCAGAACTTCGTGATCACCTTCGAGACCGCCGACGTCGGGGCGGTCCGGGATCAAGCGGACGCTGCGGGTCTCGACGTGCTCGGCAGCGCCGCCACCTCGCCCGCCTTCGGCGGCGACAACCAGCGGTGGGCGCTGATCGGGCTGGCGGTGGCCTTCCTCGGGATGAGCCTGCTGGCCTTCGCGCTGTTCCGGACGTTCGTCCCGAGCATCGCGATCGTGATCTCGGCGTTCTCGGACCTGATGATCCCGCTGGCGGTGTTGAGTCTGCTGAACATGAAGCTCTCGCTGGGCGTGGTCGCCGGCCTGCTGATGTTGATCGGCTACTCCGTCGACTCGGACATCCTGTTGAACAACCACGTGCTCCGGCGGTCGGGCGGGTTCTACGAGAGCACCTACCGGGCGATGCGCACCGGGGTGACGATGACGCTCACCTCCATCTCCGCGATGGCGGTGATGGCCGTGACCGCGACGCTGTTCGGCATCGACATCATGGCCTCGATCGGGCTCGTGTTGGTGGTCGGACTCGCGGCCGACCTGATGAACACGTACATGCTGAACCTGAGCCTGCTGCGCTACTACAAGTTCGAGGGGATCAACCGATGATCCGCGAGAACTGGCGGATCGTCCTGCTGACGCTGTTGACCGTCGTCAGCGCCGTCGTCCTGTTCGTCCCGGGGACGCCGCCGGGCGCCCCGAGCGACGGGGCCGGGGCGACGAACCTCCAGTACGGCATCCAACTCGACGGCGGCTCGCGGATCCAGGCGCCGATCGTCGGCACCACCGCCGAGGGGGTGAACGTCTCGGCCGACGCCGCCACGGACCTGGAGGTGGCGGTGTCGAACCGGCTGTCGCTCGACCAGATCGACGTCCGGGTCGCCCCCACCGACCGGGACGGACTCGGCACGGTCGAGGTGTTCTCGCGGGACGTCGCCGACGACGAACTCCGGGCGGCGATCGAGGCCGAGGGGTACACCCCCGAGACGATCCGGGGCGGGGTGACCCAGGCCACCCGGCAGGACGTCGTCGAGGTGGTGCGCCAGAAGATCACCACGTCCGCGCTGTCGGGCGGTTCGGTGACGACGATCCGGACGCCGGACAACCAGCGGTTCGTCTCGATCGAGGCGCCCGACCGCGACCTGGGCGAACTGCGCTCGCTGCTCGACGATCGGGGCGTCGTCCGGGTGTACGTCTTCTACCCCGCGCAGAACGGCAGCTACCTCCGCCAGCAGGTGCTCTCCCAGGACGCCTTCGCCAGCATCGGCAACGCCCGTCAGATCCAGGGACAACCCGGCGTCTCGGTGACCGTCAGCGAGGCGGTCGCCCAGGGGTTCGCCGGCGAGATGACACGGCTGGGGTTCGGTCAGGGGACGACCTGTGACCCCAACTACGACAACCCGTTCAACGCCAGCGGGCGATGTATCGCGGCGACGCTGAACGGCAACGTCACGTTCATGGGGGGGGTCCGGCCGGACCTGGGGTCGTCGTTCTCGGACGGCTCGTTCGCCGAGGACCCGACGTTCACGATGTCCACGACGTCGATCGAGGAGGCCCGCGAGGTGGAGATCAGCCTCAAGTCCGGGCGCCTGCCCGCGCCGCTGGACTTCCGGAACGACCGCTCGACCTCGCTGGAGCCGGCGCTGGCCGAGCAGTTCCGCTCGAACTCCGTGATCGTCGGCCTGGCGGCCGTGCTCGCGGTGAGCCTCGTCGTCTACGTCCGCTACGGCGACCCGCGGGTGGCCGCCCCGATGATCGTCACCGCGCTCTCGGAGGTGTTCCTCCTCCTGGGGTTCGTCGCGTTCGTCCAGTACCCGCTGAACCTCTCGCACATCGCCGGCTTCATCGCCGTCATCGGGACCGGGGTCGACGACCTGGTGATCATCGCCGACGAGATACTCCAGCGCGAGGACGTCACCACCGGTCGGGTGTTCCAGAGCCGCTTCCGGAAGGCGTTCTGGGTGATCGGCGCCGCCGCCGCCACCACCGTGCTCGCGATGAGCCCGCTGACCGTGCTCGCGCTGGGCGATCTCAGCGGGTTCGCCGTCGTCACCATCGTCGGCGTCCTCATCGGGGTGCTGATCACCCGCCCCGCCTACGGCAACATCCTCCGGAACCTCATCCTCGACGAGTAGACGCTCGCCGTCCGCGACGGCGTTCCCGTTCGACGCCGCTCCGCCGGCTCAGAACTCCGCCAGCGACGACTGTTCGGCGGCGGAGAGCAGGTCCTCGCAGGTCGACCACGACCGGCGGGCACAGGCGGGCAGTTCCCTCTCGCGCTCGACGTACGAGCGGAGGAACGCCCGCGTGGCCGGGTCGCTCGGGTAGCCGCTGCCGACCTCGGCGTCGTACCGCTCGGCCAAGTCGGCGACGTGGGCGTCGCGTGTCACCTTGGCGACGACGCTTGCGGCGCCGACCAGCGGGTCGGTCCCGTCCGCGCCGTGGGCCGCCGCGAGGTCCAGGTCGGCGTCGACCCGCTCGGCGACACGCCGGCCGAACCGGTCGGCGTCGACGTCGCCCGCGTCGACGGTCCCCGCGAGCCCCTCGGACGCGACCCCCGAGAGCGCCTCGGCGTGGGCGGCGACCGTCAGCGTGTTCATGTCCGTCGCCGGGTCGTCGATCCGCTCGACGGGAACCTCGGCGACGGCGACCGCCCCCCGCTCGCGGACCGTCGCCGCCAGGCGCTCGCGTCTCGACGGGGCGATCCGCTTCGAGTCGTCGATCCCCTCCGGCAGGGCCGCCGGCGGCGCTCGGACCGCGGCGGCGAACATCGATCCGAGTACGGGTCCCTTGCCGGCCTCGTCGACCCCGAACCGCGGAGTGTCCGGGCCGGGCGCCGCCCCGCCCGGGGACGGGTCGTCGCGGTCTCCCGGCACGTCACTCCCCGTCCTCGGACTCCTCGTCGTCGAGGCGCTCGAGCAGTTGCTCGTACAACCGCGAGAAGCCGCGGTCCATCTGGCTGCTCGTGGGGGTGATCACTGATGGAAGTCACGGAGCGCCGCCATGTTAAACCATCGTGACGGCGTCCCGACAGGCCCGAGCGGGGCGATCCCGACCGGCGCGGTTCCGTGGTGTGTGACGACACCTCCCACACCGGCGACGGCGCCGTAGCGTCCGCTCCCGGTCGACGGTCGAGCCCGGGGCGACCCGAGTGCCCCGAGAGAGCGGACGTTACGCGTACCGTTCGAGCTCCGGCCGGTCGAGGTCCTCGAGGACCTCGGTGGCGACCTCGTCGAGGAAGCTGCGGCCCTCGGGGGTGACCTGGCGGCCCTCGCCCTCGGCGGTCTCGACGTAGCCGACCTCGGCGAGTTGCTGGAGCGCGACGCGGATGATCTTCCCGGAGGCCTCGGCCTTCTGCTTGGGGCGGACCTGGTAGCGGTTCGACCCGGTGTCCGAGCCGCCGTACTCCGTGCGGAGGCTGCCGACGCCGACGGGGCCGTCGACGGCGACCTTCCGGAGGAGGCTGGCGGCACGTCGCACCCAGAAGTCCGGCTGTTCGGGCGGTAGCTCGCGGTCGACGCCGGTCTTGGTGTAGGTCATCCAGTCGGGCGCCTCGACCGCGTCCTCCTCGGCGAGCTCGTCAGCGACGGCCTCGATGAGGGCCTCCGCGGGAACGTCGTAGAGACTCGTCATTACTCTACGGTCCCCGCGGCGGCGGTTAAGTCCATCGTTAGCGCCCCGGATCGGGGGCCCGGTCGACGGACCGGAAGGCCCCGGACCAGGGGTGGCTCAGGGGGTGAGCGTCCGGTCGGCGCCCAGCGCGGAGACGACGCTGCCGCCGACGAGCGCCGGCAGCCAGTAGGTGGCCCCGCGGTGCAACAGGACGGCGGAGGTGGCGACCGCCGGGGGGACGGCCGCGGTCGGGACCAGCAGCGCGACCAGCGCCGTCTCGACGGCGCCGGCACCCCCCGGCAGCGGGGTCGCGCCCGCGATGGCGCCGACCGGGACCGTCAGCAACACCGCCGGGAACGGGACGGTGTGGCCCAGAGCGTACAGCGACAGCCACAGACAGGTCGAGAGCGCGAGCCAGCCCAGCGCCGAGAAGCCAAGCGCCCGAGCCAGGGTGGGACGGTCGGCGGCGACCCGCTCGATGGCGTCGAAGAAACCCTCGATCCGGCGCTCGACGGCGACGCGGTCCGGGGGCGATCGGCCGGGGAACAGGCGGCTGACCAGGCGGATCACGGGCGTGACCGAGCGGACGACGCCCGCCTCCACCTCGTAGCGGAACCGCCAGCCCAGATACCCGCCGACCGGGATGACGACGGCGAGCACCGCGACCGCCGCGGCGGCGAAGGCGAAGCTCCCGCCCAGTTGGATCGCGCCGGCGGCGACGAAGACAAAGCCCGACAGCGCGAAGCCCAGCGACGGGATCAGGTGGAGGGTGTCGACGCTGGCGATGGCCGCGAGCCCGGTCTCGTACTCGCTGTCGGTGGCCTGGGAGATGAGCAGGGCGCTCAGGGGCTCCCCACCGGCCTGTCCGAACGGGGTGACGTTGTTCGAGAAGACGGCCCCGGAGAAGATCAGGATCGCGGTGTGAACCGGCACCGTCGCCCCCAGCGCCCCCAGGACGGCGTGCAGGGAGAGCCCCCAGCAGGAGAGCCACACCGCCGCGACGCCGATCACGAGCGCCACCGCCGGGGGGTCGGCCTGCGCGAACGCGCCGACGATGTCGTCGACGCCGACGACCACGACCAGGATCCCGAGGACGAGCACCGCCCCGAGAAAGCCCGCGATGGTCGTCACTCGGTCCGCGTCCATGTGTCGACGGATCGACCGCGGCCGTTTGAACCCATCGGTCGGTCTCGTCGCCGACGACGGCAGTGGTGTTTAGCTTGGCAACGACGGCCGAGATCGGGAGAGAGACCGCCCGGGAAGCCCCGGCCGGCTTGGGGGTGGTTCGAGAGAGCGACGCTCTCTCGTCATCACGAGAGACCGCCGGTCTC
>CAZMWG010000089.1:0-11553 GCA_964569925.1 uncultured Halobacteriales archaeon
AAGTGTGGCAGATGATGTCGGAAAGCGACTCCTGGTCCTGACCGTCGCCGCCGAGGGCCGTCGACACGGGCCGTCGCCCGGGACGGCCGGCGCGCCCGCGGGGAAGGGTTTAGCCGGACGACGACGAACCCCGTCACGAGTCGTTCGGATGGTCGTCCACTCACTGGTCGGGCTCCTGGCCGTCGTCTCCACCGTCGCGACAGCGGTACTCGTCGCCCGACGGCGCCCGGCCCCGACCGCGACCCCGCTGCTCGGCGTCTGTCTGTCGCTCGTCGGGATAGCGCTCTCCGCGGCGGTGGCGGGCACGCCGTCGCCGGTACGGGCGGCGGTCGTGGACGCGGCGGGTGTGGGCCTCTCCGGTGAACTCTGGATCGTGCTGGCGCTGGGGGTGGCGCTGCCCGCCAACGGCCTGTGGCTCCTCTTCGCCGTCCGACACACGGGCCGCGGGAGTCGGTCCCGTCGCCGGGTGCCGGCGCTCGTCGCGGTCGCGGTCGGGGCGTGTTACACGGCGCCCGCCTACGCCCTGTTCGGGCCCGCGGGGGTCGGCGACGGGACGGTCGTGGCCGCCGTCGCGGACGCGCTCGCGACCGGTCTGTTCTTCACGTCCGCGCTCGCGACCCTCGGCAGCCTGTTGCTCCTCGAGGCCGCGCTCCGCCGGAACGCCGTCCCGGTGGGCGAGGGGGTCACGCTCGCCGCCGGAGCCTCGCTGTTCACCTACGCGCCCGTGATCGCCTACAATCTGGGTGAACCGGCGATGGTCGCCGCGCTGCTGGTCGGCGCGTCGCTGCTGCTCGCGGCGGCGGTCGGACGGTACCCCGTCTTCGATGCGCTGCCGGTCGCCCGCATCGCGGCCCGGGACGGCCTCGTCGAGGCGACCGACGACGCGGTCGTCCTCGCCGACGAGCGGGGTCGCGTGGTCGAACTGAACCCCGCCGCCGTGTCGCTGTTCGACGCCTACCCGGTCGGCGCCGCCCGACCGCCTCTCGACGCGGTCGTTCCCGGCGCGCCCGACCCCGCCGTGCTCGCCGCGGCCGATCGACCACACCGGCTCCGGGTGAACGGCCGCCGCCTCGAGGTGACCGCCGGCGCGGTGGCCGACGAGTTCGGCCGGTCGGTCGGCTACCTGCTCGTGTTCAGAGACGTGACCGGACGGGAGCGGCGCGAACGCCGTCTGCGCCTGCTCACGGAGTTTCTCGCCACCACCGTCGGCGACCGGGCGGCGACGGCGGCACGCCGGGCGGCCCGGCTGACCGACGAAGGGGGAAGCGGCGCCGACGACGCCGTCGACCCGACGACGATCGGAGGAGAGATCCGCCGGACGGCGGGGTCGCTGCAGCGGCTCGTCGCCGCCACGCGTCGCGTCGAGCGCGCGCTCTCGGACCACGAGACCGGCACCTGTGACGTCCTCACGGTGCTCCGGGACGTCGTGGCACGGCGGGACCGGACGACCCTGACCGTCGCGGCGGACGTCGCCGAAGCCGAGGTCACCGCACCGGTCGACCCGGCGGTGCTCCGGGCGGTGGTCGACCTGCTGATCGAGGACCTGACGGGCCATCGCGGCCGAACGGCTGAACTCGTCGTCGAGCGGGCGCCGGAGACGACGGTCACCGTCCGTGTCGACGGGTCCCCGGCGGCAGACGAGCCCGGGCCGCCGGCCGAGAGCGGTAGGTCGGCCGACGAGGAGGCGTCGACGGTCGCGTTGAGTCGACTCGCGCTCGAACGCGCCGGCGGCCGCGTCGAGCGGGCCGACGGGTCGCTCCGTGTCCTCCTCCCGACGGACCGATCGACGGCGACCGCCGCGGCCGACGACCGGCGGGGCGGCGGGGCGGGTCCGGACCGGTCCGCCGGTCGGGAACCGACGGGTGACCGGCCGTGATCGGATCGCCGAGGACGCTGGTCGGGAGCGTCGTCTGTCTCCTGTTCCTGGCGGTCGGTGCCGTCGCGGTCGGCCGTCGCGACCGTCCGGGTGCCCTCCCGTTCGCGCTGCTGTGTCTCCTGTTCGGGCTGTACGCGCTCGCGGCGAGCGCGCCGGCGGGCGGACGGCTGGCGGCGGTGGCGCGGGTGGGCCTGCTGGAGTCGCTCACCGCGGCGTGGCTGCTGTTCGCCGGCGGCTACACCGGCCGCGGACCGGCGCCGTCCCGCCCGCTGGTCGCCGGCCTGGCCGGGTTCGTACTGGTGTCGGTCGGCGGGATCGCGGCCGCGTCGGTCGTTCCCCCGGGACTGGTCCCGCTGCTGTTGACCACGAACTTCGTCGTCCAGTCGGTCACGCTCGCGCTGGGCGCGTACGGACTGTTCGTCGCCGGTCGGTCGGCGTTCGTCTACGGCGACCTGCCGACCGGCGGGACGGCCGTCGTCACGGTCGCCGGGACCGGATTCGTCTGTCTCTCGGTGCTCTCGGTCGTGACGAACGTGACCGACTGGCGGGTCGTCGGGGACGTCTCGCTGTCGGTGCTGGGGCTGGTGGCGGTGGGGTCGCTGGTCGCGCTCTCCCGGTTGCGCCCGTTCGCGGGCAGCGCCAGCGCCGGTCACCTCGCCAGAGAGCAGGCCCTCGACGAGATGGACGCGGCCGTCGTCGTCCTGGACAGAGCCGGACGCGTTCTCGACTGCAACGAGGCGTTCGAGGCGACGTTCGGCGTCGACCGGCGGGAGGCGATCGGCGGGCGACTCCCGGGCGTCGTCGAGTCGCTGGCGGCCGGCCGGGCGGTGCCCGTCGAGACGACGGACGGACGGCGGATGTGTGACGTCGAGCGAACCGTTCTGACGACCACGGACGGCGCCCCGGTCGGGGAGGCGTACCTGATCCGGGATGTCACCGAGCGTCGGACCCGCGAGCAACGGCTCGACGTTCTCAACAGGGTCCTCCGGCACAACCTCCGCAACGACCTCGACGCGATCCACGCCTTCGCGGAGACCCTGGAGACCGAACCCCACGCCGTCGAGGCCGCCGAGGTGGGGCGCCGGATCCGGGACGTGGCGACCGACCTGGCCGACATCGGAGCGACCGTCGAACGGGGCGAGCGCCTCCTCGACCACGACCGGCTCACGGACGAGACGGTCGAGGTCGGGACGGTCGCGCGCGACGTTCTCGACCGGGTCACGGAACAGTACTCCGGAACGGGACGGGTGGCCGTCGCCGGTACGGCGACCGTCCGGACCGACCCGTCGCTGGTCGAGGCGGTCCTGCGGGAGGTCGTCGAGAACGGTCTCGAACACGGGCCGGGCGCGGACGCACACGTCGCGGTCGAGGTGGCGGCGTCGGCCGACGGCGTCGAGGTCACCGTCCGGGACAACGGGCCGGGGATCCCCGACCGGGAGCGGGCCGTCCTCCTCGACGGCGAGGAGAGTCCGCTCCGGCACGGCAGCGGGGTCGGCCTCTGGCTGGTCGACTGGGGGCTGTCCCGTCTCGGCGGCGACCTGACCATCCGAGAGGACGACGGAAGCGGGAGCGTGGTCACGCTCACCCTCCCGGACGACGGAGCCGGGCCGTGATCGACACCGCCGCAGGGCCGACCCCACCGGAACGCGACCGCCGACGGGCTCTTCGAGGGGACCGTCGGCTGGAGACCGGCGATCGATCGTCGGCCGACACGCCGGCTCACAACCGGAAGCACGTAAGCCTCGATGAAGTTCGGTCTACAAGCGGGGCAGGCCGAGACACCCTCGTCGTCTCTCCGTAGACGATCCGCTCGTCGCCGGCGAGACGCTCCCGTCGCTGCTCCCACTGCTCTCGGCGGGCTCCGAGGGGGTCGTCGACGGCCGGCGGGCGTCGGGTCGGGGGGGCTTCCGGGACCAGGGACGGGCTCCGAGGGCGTCCGCCGACGGCGACCTGCCGACCGGTCCGTTTCTCCCCCGTCGCCCCGCCGTTCGGTTCGGATCGACCGCCGTCCGTCTCCGTTGCGGGCGACGAGACCGATCGATCGGATTTTGTACCCCCTGTCCAACGGTCGGGTGGTATGGTCTCCGCACGACAGAAGACGCTGGCGGTCGGGGTGGGGTTGCTCGTCGTCGTGGCCCTCCTCGCCGGCCTGCTGGCGTACCGACAGGTTCCCGAGGGTCACGCCGGCGTCGAGAAGAACTGGGGTGCGGTCACCGGCAACACCCTCGATCCCGGCGCCCACTGGAAGGTCCCGGTCATGACGACCGTCCAGGCCGTCGAGATCCGTCCCCGGACGTACACGATGAGCGCGACCCAAGGGGAGGGCGCGAGGTCCAGAGCCGACGCGATCACCGTCAAGACGGTCAACGGGTCGTCGGTGGACGTCGACACCACCGTCCGCTACCGGATCAACCCCCCGGAGGCGGACTCGTTCGTCGAGGACTGGAACCAGGAACGGCAGATGGAACAGCGACTGATCCGGCCGACGATCAGGACGGTGCTCAGAGACGAGGCCTCGAGCCTCCAGACCACCGGCACCGACGCCATCTACACGCAGGCGGGCCGCGCCGCGCTCGAGGACGCGGCGCTGGGCGCGCTGCGCGAGGAGTTCCGGGACGAGCCGATCACGCTCGAGGCGGTCCAGATCCGCAACATCGACCTCCCCGACCGGATCGACCAGACGCTCGACGAGAAGGAACAGGCCAAACAGCAGGTCCAGGTCGAGCGCGAGCGGGTCAGACAGGAGGAGGCACGGGCCGAACAGCAGATCGTCCAGGCCGAGGCCGACGCCGAGGCGATCGAGATCCGCGGCGAGGCGCTGCGGGACAACCGGGTCGTCCTGCGACAGCGCTACATCGAGGCGCTCAAACAGGGCCAGACGGTGTACGTCCCGACCGACGGCGGCGGGATCACGCTCACCCGTGACGTTGGCGTCGACCCGAACGCGACCGTGCCCGCCGGGACGAGCCCGAACGCCACCGTGGCCACGAACACGACGGGCTGAGGTTCATGGTCGCCAGACTCGCCCTCGTCCTGTTCGTCCTGGCGGTCGTCCTGCTGGCCGCCGTCGCGGCGGCGTACCGGTACTTCAGACAGCGGGAGCGACACCGCCACGAGAAGGAGATGCTCCGCGAGCGGCGCGACGCCGCGCTGTTGGACGACGACCGGAGCGCGCTCGACCGGGAACTCGAGCGCGACCGGGAACACGACTGACCTGCCCCGCCGCCGCGGTCGACGGTGCGGAAACACGGCGACCGCGGCGCCTCGGACCGTGGCGGGACGGGAGAGCCGAGGAACTCGCCGGGCCGTTCCGGGAACCACCGGCGGACCCGTCGGGACGTTCGCCGGTGGGTCCGTGAGCGGGCGACCTCAGCGGCCGATGGTGCCCTGGCGCGTGACCGGCGCGTCCGGGTCGATCGCGAACGCGACGACGGTGGCGTCCTCGGTCGCGGTGACGGGGACGTCGCCGCCGGTCACGAGCGCGCTCTCGGTGTACCCCACCGGCTCGTCGCCCACCTCGACCGCGCCCTCGAAGACGTACAGGTAGGTGTGCCGGCCCGATCGCGACGGGAGCGCCGTCGTGGCCCCGGCCCCGAGTCGGCAGTCGTAGCAGTCGACGTCGTTCCGCACGGACAGCGGGGCGTCGGTCCCCTCGGGCCCGAACAGGTGGCGCCACTCGCCGGCGACCGGATCGGGAATCGGCTCGTGCCGGATGTCCGGTTCGAGGTCGAGGCTGTGCGGGCGGACGAAGATCTGGAGCATCCGCAGCGGGGGGTCGTCGGCGAGCGTCTCCTCGGCGTGCCGGAAGCCGCTGCCGGCGTTCATCACCAGCAGGCGGTCGGGGTCGGTGACGAGTTCGTTGCCCTGTCGGTCGTCGTGGCGCATCACGCCTGCCGGCACCCAGGAGACGATCTCCTCGTTGCGGTGTTGGTGCATCCGGATCAGGGTTCCGGGGTCCATGAACGACTCGACGACGGTCGCCAGCGGGCCGTAGCCGTGGTCGTCGTGGTCGGGGACGGCGCGACCGGGGAAGTTGAAGTGGATCCGGAACTTCCCCTGGTCCTGCGAGACGTCCGTTCGCGGCGCCGTGTAGATACGGGATCGGGTCCGTGTCGAGGGCGTGTCGTCCATCACACCGCGTAGCCGTCCGCCCGGTAAATGGGTTCGGCACTCGCGCGCCGGCCTCGCTGCGGTGACACACCGCCGGGCGGACGGTTCGGGCGCGACGGTCCGCGAACGAGCCGATGTGAGCGACGGGTCGGGTGGCTCCGTCAGCGCCGCTCGTCGACCGGCTCGCCCGACGGCCCGGTCCGCCCGCCGGCGGCCGCCACGGAGCCGTCCGCGTCGGCCAGCAGCGCCAGCGCGTCGAGCACGGGACCGGCGGCCGGCCCGTGGCGGATCTGCTCCCGTTCCGGGTCGAACCGGATCACGTCGTCCTCGACGAGCTTCGGGACGTGGACGTGGTACAGCGAGAGCCGGACGGCGTCGACCGCCTCGACCGTCGCCCGCGAGTCGGCGTCGTCGACCTCCCAGGCGGCGATCCGTTCGGCGGCGGCGTCGAGGTCTACCCGCTCGCGTCCCAGCAACGCGTAGCAGAGGTACCGCCGGCGTCTACTTCCCAGCGCGTCGAACACGTGATCCGGCGGCAACTCCGCCGACGGACGCACGTCGCGTCTCTCCTGCCCGCTCCCGCGTCGTGACATACAGGGTAGCTAGCACGTACCGCGGATAAAGATGTTACTTGAAATATACTTTTCGGATGGTGACCAGAGAGACCGGTCGTTCCCCGGACGCGGCTCGGCGACCGGTCACGTCGGCCGACCCTCGCTCCGACCACGGCGCGACGAGCGTGACCGGCCGGTCCGACTCAGCCGTCCTCCGGCTCGGTGTCGTCGCCGAGCCGTCGCGACAGCCGGTCGAAGCGGTCCTGCGTGGCGTCGGCCCGGTCGGTCGTGGCGTCGGGCCGGTAGCGCCAGGCGACCGGCGACCCGTCCTCGACGGTCACCGACAGGACGGCGTCGGCGTGTCGCCCGTCCTCTGGGAGGGCCGTCCGGTCGACGACCACCTGTGTCGCCCGGTCGTCCGGTCGCTCGACCAGCAGGACCGCCCGGTCGTCCTCGAACCGGTCCAGCACGGCCGTGTGTGTCCCGTCGGGGAGCGTCACGAGTACGCCTCCGTGAGCACGGTGGTCCCGTCGGCCGTGCGGACGGTGACGGTGTCGCCGTCGTTGTTCCAGACCGGGCTCTCCAGACCCCAGTAGAGGTCCGTCACCGTGTCCGTGCCCTCGCCCGTGTGCAGTGTGACCGTCGCGCCGGCGGCGATGGTGGTGCCCGCGGGGACGGTGTAGGACTTGCCGGCCGCGTCGCCGACCGTCCAGCCGCCGATCGGCAGCGGCCCGTCGCCGGTGTTGCTGAAGGTGACGAACTCGTCGTTCAGGTTCTCCCGGTCGTCGCCCGCCGCGTCGGCGTTGACGTCGTCGACCGCCAGCGCACCCGGCGCGGCGGTGGTCGTCCAGCCGTCGGTCGCGGCCGTCGGTGACGGGGTCTGCGACGGCGCCGCGGGCACGGTCCCGTCACCGCCCAGCGTCGCCCGCGGGGCGACCGGGTCGGCGGTGCCCGGTTCGACGGGCGTCCCCTGGCGGAGCGACGCCGGATCGGTGGGGGCCGCCCGCTGTGTCCGGACCGTCACCTGGCGGCCGTCGCTGGCGAGGACGACGTGGCCGTGCGTGGCCGTCCAGTAGGTCGGCAGCGACCGCGCGGCCAGTCGGTCCAGCGTGGCCGCGTCGGGGTGGCCGTACTGGGAGTCGTACGCGCTGGACACGACGACCGCCCGCGGGGAGACCGCGTCGAGGAAGGGGTCGCCGGAACTGCTCGCGCTGCCGTGGTGGCCGGCTTTCAGCACGGTCGACCGGAGACTCTCCCCGTACTCCTCGACGAGGTACGCCTCCTGGTCGTCCTCGGCGTCACCCGGCAGCAGGACACTCGTCCGGCCGTGGGCGAGTCGCAGGACGATGCTGTTCTCGTTGCGCGCCTCGTTCTCCAGGTACGGTTCCGGCGGGCCGAGCACCCGGACGGTCACGCCGGCGAAGGGCAGGTCGTCGCCCTCCCGGGTCTCGAACAGCGGCACGCCGTACTCCTCGACGGCGTCGAGGTACTCCCCGTAGGTCCGTGTGCTCGCGGCGATGCCCGGGTCGTAGACGGCCCCGATCCCCTGGGCCTCGGTCTCGTAGTGTTCGATGATCGCCGCGTTGCCGCCGATGTGGTCGGCGTCGTTGTGCGAGACGACGAAGTGATCGATCCGGTCGATCCCGCGGTCGCGCAGATACCCCAGGACGTACTCGCCGTCGTCGCGGAAGTCACCGGAGTCGACCAGCATCGTCTCGCCCGCCGGACTCACGACGAGCGTGCTCACCGACTGTCCCACGTTGACGAAGTGGACCTCCAGGGTGCCGTTTCCCGTCCCGGCCGAGGCGGTCGGGGTAGCCGACGATCCGGCGGTCGCCGACGCCGGGGTGGCCGTCGGCGAGTCGACCGCCGCCGGGGACGAGGCCCCGTCGATCGCGCCGGTACAGCCGGCGGTCACGACGAACAGGACCACGAGCCCGAGCCGGAGCGAACGTATCACGATCCCAACCATGGTTAGCGGACGGATAGGTCGTTCGCCTGTCCGCGCCCGGTCCGAGACTCGGGGAGCGAAGACGGACGAGGAAACGTCGCAGGTCCCGGACTCGCCGCGAACGCGTCGCTCGGGTCGGGAACCCACACGGTGCCCGACTTCACCTCAGAAACGGACGATCTCGCCGGAAGTAGTCCGGAGATGATAGCACACGCCCGCGAGAGACGGTGAGGGTGGTCGTCGTCTCGACCCACCGGTCTCGGAGTCCGTCACGGCCGACCCGCGCCGGATCGAGCGGTTCGAGAGACCGCCGGTCTCCCGTCGCCGCGTCGGTCGACGACGCCGTCTCGGCTGACCCGCAGCATAAAGAACTCCTCGACGCGTCCACTCAGCGACGGCAGGAATGAGAGAACCGGCGGAGGACGAGGAGATCGAACGGGCGCTCCGGTATCTGGTCGGCTCCTTCGAGGCCTCGGGGGACAACCCGAAGCCGGTGATCCTCCACAGTACGAGAGCGGGGATGAACCCGTACGACCGAGGGTACGAGAAGCGCATCGTCGTCTCCGGGTTCCTCCACGATCTCCCGGAGGACACGGACGTGACGGCCGACGAGGTCCGCTCGGAGTTCGGCGGCGACGTTGCGGACGTCGTCGAAGCCGTCGGCTACGACGAGGACATCGACGACTACTCGAACGACACTACGACATCTACGAGCGATGTTTCGAGTTGGGACGGGACGCGGTGGTCGTCAAGGCCGCCGACATCCTGGACAACGGCGACTACTACGGGCTGGCGGACTCCGAGCGCCTGCGGCGGAACCTGGTCACCAAGATGTCGTACTTCGTCGACGACTCGGAACCGTACATCGGGGACGAGGACCTCCACGAGGAGGTCCGTGAGAAGCTCTCCGTCATGAGAGAGCGGGTGAACGGAGTCGGCGAGGACTGATCCGCGTCCGGACTGGTTCCCGTCGGCCGTCGACTCGACGGAGTTCAGCCGTCGTCGTCCCGAGCGTGCGCGTGCGAGCGGATCACGACCGTTCGTCCAGCGTGGCCGCCACGATCCGGCGTTCCGCCCGTCGGAGCAGGTCCGAGGCCGTCGAACCGGCACAGTCCAGTTCCTCGGCCACCGTCTCGACGTCGCCCTCGCGGGGCACCTCGTAGTAGCCGGCGTCCCACGCCGCGGCGAGCGCTTCCCGCTGGCGGTCGGTGAGTCGCGTGCCCCGCGAGCGGTCGTACGTGCCGGTCCGCAGCACCTCGACGTCGACGGCCTCCGGGAGCGCCTCGACCGCCGCGGAGAGGGCGTCGCTCCGGCCGACCATCGTCTGTCTGACCGTCCGGTCCGAACGCAACTCCACCGGCGGCACCACCAGCACGGCGTCCCGGTCCAGTGCCTGCCGGTACCGCTGTTCGCGGGCGCGCAACCGTGTCCGGACGTAGACGTAGAACCCCTCCTCGGCGGCTGTGGTCGTCCACTCCTCGACCTGTGGGACCGTCTCGATGGTCCGCTCGTAGCGCCGGCGGTCGCCCGCCACGTGGAGCAGCAGCGTCGTCACCTCGCCGCCGGCGTCCCGTTCGAGTATCGTCTCCCTGTCGACCGCCGGCGACTCGCAGACGAACTCGTGCATCGGGTGGAGGTGGTCGGCCGGTATCTCCAGCGCGACGCGCGCGGCGTGCATGGCCGTCTCCACGGGCCGGACCGACATAGGATCAGGGGCGCTCGGGGTCGACGGCGTGGAGCAGCACCTCACAGTCCGTCTCCAGGGGCGGTTCGAGGAACGACTCGGGGTCGGCCAGGACTCGCCGGAACACCCACTCCGAGAAGCGGGCCTCCCAGTCGTCGGACCCGTAGAAGGCCTCGTAGAGTCGGTCCATGTCCTCGGTCTCCATGTAGTAGTGGATCACCTGCCGATCGCCGACCGTCTGCATCAGCAGCGACTCGGTGTACATCGCCTCGGCCTCGACCGTCCCCGTCCGGTCGCGGCCCCAGGACCGCACGCGGTCGAACCGCTTGAGCCGGTTGACGAGGTCGACGGCACGCGCGACGAGCGTACTGGTCGGTCCGGTCTTCAGCGCCATCGAGACGAGCGCCACCGGTATCGGCAGGTCGTCGCCGGCGACGGGGGCGACCAGCGACCGGCCGACCGCGTCGGCGTACCGCTCCCGCCGGTGGGGGTTGGTCACGTGGACGACGTACCGGTGGCCGTCGCGACCGCCGGCGTGGACCGTCGCCCCGTCGGCGAGCAGGTCCGCGAGCCCGCGCTCGAACAGCGGCGACCCGCTCCGGATCGTCGCGTCAGGGTCCGCCCACGCGGCGGTGTCGGTGTCGGCCACCTCGACGTACCACAGCAGCGCGTCGCCAGCCCCCGGGTCGGGGTCGTCGTCGGTCCGGCCGAACCCGCCCTCGTCGAGGAACAGCGTCACGAGCGTCACGTCCTCGACCGGCAACAGCGTGTGGACGTCGCCGCCGGCGTTCTCGCGCGCCCAGTCCGCGAGCAGGTCTCTGACGGCCCGCGTCCGTCCCTCGGCGATCGGCTGGCGAACCAGCAGCGAGTCGAACACGTCGATCCCGCCACGCTCGGGACGGGTCGGACGGGCCCGCGATCCGTCGTCGCCGCCGGCGGTCGACACGTCGTCGGCGTCTGTCCGCTGGGATGTCACGTGGTACCGTAGGGGTCACACGAGCGGGTCAGTTCTCGCGGCCGAGCTAGCGTTTTTATAAGTAGCGACGGTCCGGCGGATCCCGAGCCGACCGTCGTCGAGGTCCGGTGTCGACCGGAACCGGGACCGAGACGGGGTCGAGGGTCGGGCCGGTATGCGGTGTCTGGGCGGCCGACCCCGAGACGTTGGGCCGAGGCTCTACGGGGATCGGTCCGTCGACACGGGTATGGACTCGTCGACCGACGCGCCGGCCGACCGCCGGAGCACCCTCACCCCGCGGGCGTACCTGCTGTTCGCCGCGGCGACGCCGCTGGGCCTGGCCCACCACCTCGACCACGTGATCCGGGTTGACATCCTCCTCCGGGTAAACGCGGAGGAATCCCGAGCGGTGGGAGTGTCAGG
>CAZMWG010000090.1:0-11473 GCA_964569925.1 uncultured Halobacteriales archaeon
CCGGAGAACTCCGTCGGCGACATCGAGGGGTACGACGGCGAGTACTCGTACAACGAGTTCTTCAGCACGGCCGGCGACGGCCCCCAGTTCGCCAGCACCGGCCCCTTCCAGGTCGACTCCTGGAGCAAGGGCGACCAGATCGTGCTGACGGCGTTCGACGACTACCACGGACAGGGGCCGAACCTGGACGAGATCACCTACACGGTGATCAACCAGGAGGGAACCCGCTACCGGCGCTTCGTCAACGACAACCTGGACGTCATCGAGTCGATCCCGACCTCGCAGTTCAGCCCCGACAACCGGTCGATCGAGAGCGACGAGGGCGCCTACCGGACCGGGACGTACGACCTGGGCAACGGCGAGACGGTCAACTACGGCGAGGCGACCGGTCTGAGCACGGAGTACCTGGTGTTCAACTGCCAGCGCACGCCCCTGCCGGTCCGGCGGGCGTTCGCCCACCTGATCAACCAGCACGCCATCGCGCGTGACGTCTACAAGGGTCTCCCGGAGCCGGCCTACCACATCACCCCGCCGCCGGTGTTCATGACCCGCGAGGACGAGAGCCCGCCGGAGATCTACGACCGTCACGCACAGGAGGGCTTCCGGTCGGAACTGGAGTTCAGCGCCGACGGGTGGCCCTACGGCTACGACGAGACCCAGATCGACGAGGCGACCCGCATCATGGAGGAGTCGGACCTCGAGACCCCCTACGAGGTCGAGTTCACGGTGATCTCGGGGCGGACCGACCTGGACCAGATCTCCCAGCGCCTGCGGGACAAGGCCCAGGCGGCCGGCATCACGGTCAACATCGTGAAGGCCGACTTCGGGACCGTCATCTCGAACGCGCTGAACGGCAGCATGGACATGTTCACCCTCAGCGACGGGATGGAGTGGCCCGAGTCGGACAACTTCCTGCGCTTCTTCCGGCCGTACGACCCGGACAACGTCTCCGGCATGTTCACCCGCTGGACCTTCGAGGACCAGTCGCGGTACACCGACCTGATGGAGCGAGCCCGCGAGACCTGGGACGAGGTGTACGCCCCGAACACGGGCCCCGGCCAGGAGAACCAGCTCGAGCGCAACGGCGCCTACTACGTCATGGAGGAGGTCAACTGGCAGTCGGTGCAGGAACTGCCCGTAACCCACCCGGTCTCCCAGCGTCTCTGGGACACCGACGTCAACCTCCGGATGTACGGGACCATGGAGAACCAGACGTTCGACTCGGCGTCGGTCGACCGGTAGGGACTCTCCCGACCCCGGTGGGTGGGGTCTCCGGTCCGGCGGCGTCGCGACCGAAGCACGGTTTCCGCATGCACAACAGGTATACCACACCCGTTCTGAGGACTGATCCAACGAGGTCGAGCCAGTCGTGACACGGTGGCGATACATCGGCAAACGGTTCCTGCTCGCGCTCCCGGTGCTGTGGCTGGGGATGAGTATCACGTGGTTCATCATCTTCATGGGCCCCGTCGACCCGGCGGCAAACGTCCTCAGTTCCTCGAACCCACAGGCCATCGAACAGTACCAGGCCGCCCAGGAGCAACTGGGGCTCAACACCCCGCCGCTCCAGCACTACACCACCTGGATGAGCAACATGGTGACGTTCGACTTCGGACAGACCTGGCTGCTGTACCCCGGGTCGGAGGTCACCGCGTTGGTGATCGACTTCCTGCCACGCACCGTGTGGTTGGGCTTTTGGTCCGTGTTGATCGCCATCTTCGTGGGCGTCCCGCTCGGGTTTTACGCGGGCATCCGGTCGAACACGGTCGCCGACTACTTCGCGTCCGTGTCGGGGATCGTCTGGCGGGCCATGCCGAACTTCTGGCTGGCCGTCATCCTCCTGTCGGTGCTGATCGGCTCCGAACAGTTGCTCGGCTTCGACTGGGACACGTTCCTGGTCCCGCTCGACGCCGTCACCGGTAATCCGCCACTCGCCTACATGGGCGGGAACCCGCTGGCGCTTTTCACCCAACCGGAGAACACGCTTGCGGCGATCAAGAAGGTGCTGCCCGCGGCGCTGGTGCTCGGGTCGGCGTCGATGGGCAACGAGATGCGGATCGGGCGCACGGCGGTGCTGGAGACCCGCAACGAACTGTACGTCGACGCCGCGAAGGCCCGCGGGATCACCGGCCGACGGCTCGTCTGGAAACACATCTTCCGCAACGCCCTGGTGCCGCTCGTGCCGATCATCACGAGCGAGGCGTTCCTCCTGATCGGCGGCTCCGTGCTGGTGGAGTACGTCTTCGGCATCCAGGGGATCGGCTTCCTCTTCTTCAAGTCGGCGATCCAGGGTGACCTGCCGCTCGTGGGCACCCTGATGTTCGTCTTCATCCTGCTGATCCTGGCGATCAACCTCGCACAGGACATCCTGTACACGATCATCGACCCGCGGGTCGGCTACGAGGACACCTGACATGAGCAACGACACGGTACGGACGACCGGTGCGGTGGCCGGGACGAACAGTTCGGAGACCCTGCTGGATCGGGTGACCGGGAACCCGACCCCCGCGGTCCGCTGGCTGGCGGTCGGGGCGGTGTTGTTCGCGCTGGAGGCGGGCGCGCTCGCCCAGTTTCTCGTCTCCATCGGCACGGACTTCGCCGAGGCGCTGTTGGGCACGGCGCCCGCGGGACTGCTCGCGCTGGAGTCGGCCGTCTTCGAGGTGCCGACGCTGCTCTCGCGGTCGGTGATCCCCAACGCGGGCCACTTCGACGGGAGCGGCTACGTCGACACCTTCCTCGGACTGTCGCCGATGTACGCCTGGCTGCTCCGACTCGGGCTGATCTACGGCTACGCGCTGGCCGTCGCCGCCTGGGCCTGGGACGGCTACCGGCGCTACCGGCGCCACTACCGCCCCGCCGACTGGACCCCCCTCGACGACATCGTCGACCGGTTTCGCCGGCACAACTGGGGCGTGTTCGGTCTGCTCGTGGTGTTCATGTTCGTCGTGATGGCGGTGTTCGCGCCCGCCATGGGGCCGACCACCGTCGAGAAGAACATCCAGAACCCCTACTCGAACTCGATCGAGTACTGGGACGGCGAGGCGGTCGCCGAGACGACCATCGGTTCGGCCAACACCCGCTCGTCCTCCGACGGGACGAACAACGTCGGGGTGATGAGCTACGACGAGTTCGGCCGGTTCCACCCCTTCGGGACGCTTCCCTCCGGCAAGGACCTGTTCACCTTCATCGCCAGCGGCGCCCGGGTGTCGCTGGTGATCGGACTGCTGTCGGTGGGGCTGTCGGCGCTGATCGCGGTGACCCTGGCGCTGCTGTCGGCTTACTACAAGGGGAAGATCGACCTGGGCACCGTCCTGCTGTCCGACGCCGTGATGGCGCTGCCACAGTTGCTCCTGCTCATCATGCTGACGGTGATCCTCGCGGGCACCTGGATCGGGGGGATCTACGACGGCGCGTTCGTGCTGGCGCTGATCTTCGCCGGCACGGGCTGGCCGTACATGTGGCGGTCGCTCCGGGGACCGGCGCTGCAGGTCTCGGAGCGCACCTGGGTCGACGCCGCCCGCTCGTTCGGCCAGCGGCCCCGCGCGATCATGCGCAAACACATGCTCCCCTACGTCACGGGCTACCTGCTGATCTACGGGTCGATGACCCTGGGCGGGGCGATCATCGCCATCGCCGGGCTCTCCTTCTTGGGGCTGGGGATCAACCCGCCCACCCCCGAGTGGGGCCGGGCGGTCAACGCCGGCCAGGAGTACGTCGACACGGTCTCCTGGCACATCTCGCTGATTCCCGGGCTGTTGATCACCCTGGTGGTCACCGGGTTCAACGCGCTGGGCGACGGGATCCGTGACGCGATCGACCCCGAGTCCGACAGCGCCACCGGCGAGGCCGGCGGGCGGGGTGGTGGCGCGTGAGCCTCCTCGAGGTCGAGGGGCTCCGGACGGTGTTCTACACCGACAAGGAGACCGTCTACGCGGTCGACGGCGTCGACTTCGACATCGAGGCCGGGGAGACCGTCGGGCTGGTCGGCGAGTCCGGGTCGGGCAAGAGCGTCACCGCCCGGTCGATCCTGGGGCTGGTCGAGGAGCCCGGCCGGATCGAGGACGGCGCGGTCCGCTTCGACGGGGTCGACCTCGTCGAGGCGGGGTTCGAGGAGTACCGCGGCGAGATCGCAATGGTGTTCCAGGACCCCCAGGGGTCGCTCAACCCCGTCTACACGGTGGGCAACCAGATCCGCGAGACGCTGCGGATCCACCAGGGGCTGCGCGGGGAGGCGGCCCGGGACCGCGCGGTCGAGTTGCTGGAGGAGGTGGGCGTCCCCGACGCCCCGCGGCGGGTGAGCGAGTACCCCCACCAGTTCTCCGGCGGGATGCGCCAGCGGGCCGCCATCGCGGTGGCGCTGGCCTGCGATCCGGACCTGCTGATCTGTGACGAGCCGACCACGGCGCTGGACGTGACGATCCAGGCTCAGGTGCTGGACCTGCTCGATCGACTCCAGCGCGAACAGGACCTGGGGATCCTCTTCATCACCCACGACATGGGCGTCATCGAGGACGTCGCCGACCGGGTGAACGTGATGTACGCCGGCGAGATCGTCGAGCGGGCGCCGGTCGACGAACTGTTCGAGGACCCGAAACACCCCTACACCCGGGGGCTGCTCCGGTCGATCCCGGCGATGACCGCCGGCGGCGACCGGCTCCCGGTGATCGAGGGCGAGGTGCCAACGCCAAACGAGGAGGCGAGCGACTGCCGGTTCGCCCCGCGGTGTCCGGCCGCCTTCGGCGACTGCACCCGCGACCACCCCGAACACGTCGACGTGGGCGTTGGCGACGTCGAACACACCGCCGCCTGCCTGCTCTACCAGGAGGGGTACGACCACGCGCCCGATCCCGCGACCGCCTACCCCGACGGCGCCGAGCCCGGGGGGACGACCGGCGACGACGCGGTGGCCGACGGCGGGGGCGACCGCTCGAACGGAGGTGACGGCCGGTGAGCGAGACGTTCGGCGACGACGCCGACGGACTGCTCGACGAGGGGGTGCTCGACGAGGACGTCGACGAGGGGGAGTCGCTGGTCCGCGTGCGGGACCTCCACACCTACTACGACGACGGCGGCTTCCTCGGGGACGCCCCGGTGCGGGCGGTCGACGGCGTGAGCTTCGACGTGCGCCGCGGCGAGACGTTCGGCGTCGTGGGCGAGTCCGGTTGCGGGAAGTCGACGCTGGGCCGGACGCTGATCGGCTTAGAGACCCCCCGCGAGGGTGCGGTCCGGGTCGGCGGGCAGGACGTCACGGCGCTGTCCGGTTCCTCCAAGCGGGAGTGGCAGCGCAACGCCCAGATGGTGTTCCAGGACCCCGAGGAGAGCCTCAACGACCGGATGACCGTCGGCGAGATCGTCCGCGAGCCCTTGGACGCCCACGACTGGGGGACCACACAGGAACGACGCGCCCGGTCGCTGGAGTTCCTCGACCTCGTGGGCCTCCAGGAGGAGCACTACTACCGCTACCCCCACCAGTTCTCCGGCGGGCAGCGCCAGCGGATCGGCATCGCCCGGGCGCTGATCCTCGAACCGGAGTTCGTCGTGCTGGACGAGCCGGTGTCGGCGCTCGACGTCTCCGTCCAGGCCCAGATCCTCAACCTGCTGGACGACCTCCAGGACGAACTCGACCTGACCTACCTGTTCATCGCCCACGACCTCTCGGTGGTTCGCCACATCTGTGACCGCGTCGCCGTGATGTACCTTGGCAGCGTCGTCGAGCGCGGCCCGACGGAGGAGCTGTTCACCGACCCGCGCCATCCCTACACGGAGGCGCTGCTGTCGGCGATCCCCGGCGACCGGACCGCCGGGGACGCCGGCTCGCGCGAGCAGATCCGGCTCCGCGGGACCCCGCCGAGCCCGCGCTACCCGCCGGCCGGCTGTCCGCTCGCCACCCGCTGTCCGGCGAAGGTCCGCCCCGACGAGTTCGAGGACCTCGACGAGGACGCCTGGCAGGCGATCGGTGACCTCCGCGAGGTGATCCGGGTGCGGATACGCGAGGACACCTCGCCGGTCGCGGCGCTGACCCGGCGGCTGGGGATCGCCGCCGACGACGAGATCGACGAGATCGCGACCGAACTGTTCGCCGACCTCTCGCTACCCGACGCCGCCCGCGAGGCGGTCGACGCCGCCGTCGACCGCGCCCGGACCGGCGCCGACGAGGAGGCCGAGGAGATCCTCGCCGAGGCCTTCGGCTCCGTGTGTGACCGCGAGCACCCCGAGGGACGCGAGTTCGACGACGGCCGGATCTCGCGGTGTGTCCGCCACGACCCCGACTACCGGGACGTCGGCGAGGTGCTCGACGCCCGGTTCGACTGACTCAGCTGCGCTTCCCGATCTCCTCCCGCAGCACGTCGCTGACCACGTCGCCGTCGGCCTTCCCGCGCAGTTCGCCCATGCACTCGCCCATCAGCGCCGAGAACGCCCCCATCCCCTCGGTCTCGACCTGGTCGGCGTTGCGCTCGACGACGGTCACCACCGCCTCCCGGACCTCGTCCTCGCCGGCCGACCCCAGGCCCTCGCGCTCGGCGGCCTCGGCCGGGTCCAGGTCCGGCTCCTCGGCCAGCGCGGTCAAAAGCTCCGGCACGCCCTCGCTGGCCAGTTCGCCCGCCACGACCAGCCCGAAGGTCCCTCGGAAGTGGTCGTCGGTGAGGTGCTCGACGGGCACCCCCTCCCGCCGGAGCTCCGTCGTCGTGGACTCCAGAGTGCTGGCGGCCAGCGTCGCGTCGACCCCCTCGGCGACGGCGGCCTCGAACGGCCGCCACCGGCGGCCGTAGGCGACCTGCTCGGCCAGCCCCTCGTCGAGCCCGTACTCCTCGGCGTACCGATCGGCCTTCTCGGTCAGCAGCTCCGGCGTCTCGACCTCGCCCGCCGCCGGGACCACCGGCGGTACGTCCGTCTCGGGGTACATCCGCGCGGCACCCGGCAGCGGCCGCAGGTACCGCGAGGTGGCGTCGTCGTTCGCGTCGCGGGTCTCCTCGGGCACCCCCTCGATCGCCGTCGCCGCCCGCTCGGCGGCCGCTTCGATCGCCAGCTCCGCGGTCTCCGGGTCGTCGGCCACGATGGCCACCGCGTCCTCGGGCCCGGCGTCGACGGCCGCCCGCAGCTCGTCGACCTCCGCCTCGGTGACCCCGTAGGCGGGGAGCTCGTCGGTGTGGAAGATCCCGCCCGCGCCCGACCGCTTGGCGTGGTCGGACAGCTCGGTCCCCAGGCGGCGGTCGGGCTGGATCTCCCGGCCGACGAGCCCGTCGAACCCCGACAGCCTGACCGCCCGGACGACCCCGCCGTCGTCGAGCGCCCCGCGGATCACGCCCGACCCCGTCTCGGCGAAGACGTCCGTAACGTCGACGGGGTCACCGACGGCGGCGTCCCGCTCCCGCAGCCGGTCCGCGATATCGACGAGTTCGACCTGCCGGCGGACCTCGTTGCGGACGATGTCGTCGATGTCGTCGAGGCTCTGGACTCCCTTCAGCTCGATTCGGGCGCCGTCGGCGATCGAGACGTTGACGTCCTGGCGGATCGTCCCGAGGCCGCGTCGCACCTTCCCCGTCGAGCGCAGGAGCATGCCGATCCGCTCGGCGGCCTCGCGGGCCTGTTCGGGCGAGCGGATGTCCGGCTCTGTGCCGATCTCCACCAGCGGGATCCCCAGCCGGTCCAGCGAGTAGCGCACGCCCGACGCCGTCTCCGCGACCCGCTGGGCCGACTCCTCCTCCAGGAGCAGGTCGTCGATCCCGACCGGCCCGGCGTCGGTCTCGATCTCGCCGTCGGTCGCCACCAGCATCGACCGCTGGAAGCCCGAGGTGTTCGACCCGTCGACGACGATCTTGCGCATCGTGTTGACCTGGTCGACCGGCGCGGCGTCCAGCAGGGCCGCGATCTCCAGGGTCGTGTCCATCGCCTCGTCGTCCACCCGATGGGGGGGCTCGTCGTCCTCCTCGACCAGACAGGTGGAGTCGTAGGCCAGATACTCGAACTCCCGCTCGACGCGGGACTCCTCCAAGGCCGCCTCGTCGATCTCCCCCAGCTCGCTGCTGGTCGGGTGGAGATACCGCGTGAACGACCGCACGGCGTCCTCGGGCTCGCGCAGCTCGGTCGGACAGCCACAGAAGAGCTTGGTGGCCGTGTCCAGCTGCTGGTGAATCTCCAGACCCGCCACCAGCCCCAGCTCCTCGTAGTCGTACTCCGTCATCGACGGTGGTGCGTGTGGTGGCCGGAAAAACGCTCCGCTCCCCGCGGTCTCCCGGACGACGCCCGGCCGCGGTGGGTTTTTTGCCGGACGGACCGTTACCGCGGGTATGCGACGGGCGGGGGTTCCGACGGTACTGGTGGCGGTAGCGATGGTGGCAGCCGGCTGCGGCGGGCTGGGCGGCGGGCTGGCCGACGGTCCCGGGACGCCGTCGGAGACGCTCACCCCGGCGCCGGTGCCGACGCCGACCCCGACCCCGGTCGACCGGGACGTGGCGCCGGGGATCAGGGGCGGCGCGGTCGACGACCTCGACGAACTGGCCGCCGCCCACCGCTCGATCGTCCGGAACCGCTCGTACACCTGGCGGGATCGGCTGATCGTCGAACGGCGCACCGAGGGCTCGACCGCCGTCTCGCGGCGCAACCAGACTGTGTACTACGAGAACCCGACGACCTACCTCCGCGTGACCAGTCGCGAGGTCCGGCAGGTCGGCAGCCGCGAACGCATCTTCCCGGGGTACGAGCGGTACGCCAACGGGTCGACGATGTTCACCCGCTGGGCGTCCTTCGAGGGCGAGGGGGCGGAGTACGTCCGGGGACCGGTCCGACCGACCAGGGGACGGTTCGCCCGCCTCGCCACCGGGACGGTCCGGCGGTACCTCGACGAGGGGTCCGCCGAGGTCGAGACCGTCGTCGCCAACGGGAGCCGTGCGTACGCGGTGACGGTCACCCGCGACCAGCTGCCGACGGTCGACGCGGTGCGCTACCGGGCGCGGGCGGTCGTCACGCCCGAGGGGTTCGTCCGGTCGCTGTCGGTCGGCTACGTCGGCGAGACACAGGGCGGGAACGCACAGGTCGCCGGGTCGTACTCGTTCGACTACGGGGCGGTCGACCGGACGACCGTCGAGCCGCCGGCGTGGCTCGACGCGGCTCGCGACACGACCAGCGGGACCGGCGTCTTCCCCTGACCGGCCGCCTCACTCCCCGGCCGCGCCGGTCTCGGCGCGGTCGGCCCCAGCGGCCATCTCCCCGACGCCCACGCGCAGCGTCGCCGCGCAGAGCCCGCCGAGCGCGGCCATGAACCAGAAGGCACAGAGCCGGTACAGCAGGACGCCCGCCGCGGCGGTGGGCAGGTCCAGTCCCGCGAGCGCGACCAGAGCGCCCCCGACCGCCAGTTCCGCGCCGCCCAGCCCGCCCGGCAGCGGGACCGCGTTGGCCAGGCCGGCGGCGGGCACGACGAGCAACACGACCCCTGGCGCCAGCGCCACGTCCAGGGCGAGAAAGGAGGTGTAGAGCGGGGCGACGAAGGCCAGCCAGCCGACGAGGGTGAACGCGAAGGCGGCGCCCACCCGTCGTGGCTGGGCGGCGACCGCGTCGAAGGTGACGTAGAAGCGGTCGAGCGCCCCCGCGACCGCCGGCGGGGAGGCGGCCTCGCGGACCCGCTCCGAGACCCGACCGAGGCTCCCCCGGACGAGGCAGGCGACCCCCTGGAGGAGGGCGGCGACGGTCCGGCGGCGGTACCAGGCCAGTGTCACGACGAGCCCCAGCAGCGCGGCGACGGCCAGCGCCGCCGTCCGCGCCGCCGACAGCGCCGGCGAGGGGTCGCCCCGCGACAGCAACAGGAGGCCGGCGGCGACGGCCAGCACCGAGGCGATCATGTTGAGAAGCTCCGCCACCGTCACGGCCGCGAACGTCTCGCCGTAGGGGCGTCCGGTGAGCGACCGGAAGGCGTAGGCCAACAGCCCCGGGCCCAGCGCGTGGCCCCCCGGGAGCACCTGTTTGGCGAACATCCCCGTCCCGTAGCCCAGGAACCCGCGTCGGGGCGACAGCGTCGCGCCCGCCGCGACCAGCAGCCGTCGCTGGGCCTCGCCCCAGCAGGCGACGGCGACCACCACCCCGAGGGGCCCGAGGGCGAACACCGCCGGGTCCGTGCCCGACAGCGTCGCCAGCAGGTCGTCGGTCCCGACCGCCCCCGCCGCGACGACGAGCACGGCGAGCGCCGCCCCGCCGACCAGTAGCGCCCGCCGCGGAACTCTCGGTCGTCGAACCGGCGTGGTCACTCCCGTGGATACGCCGACGGTCGGGTTAAAGGGTCGGTCCGGCCGGCGCCGAACGCGTCGGGCGGCGGGTCCGTTCGGCGGTCTACTCGCCGAGGATGACCCGCTCGGTCATCCGCGCCGGGTCGAGCACCTCGTCGACCTCCTCCTCGTCGAGGTACCCCTTCTCCAGGACCACCTCCCGGACCGTCCGGTCCTCGTTCAGGGCGGTCTTGGCCACCTCGCCGGCCCTGTCGTAGCCGATGGTGGGGTTGAGCGCGGTGGCGAGCGCCAGCGACTCCTCCACGCGCTCCCGGCAGTGTTCGCGGTCGGCCTCCAGGCGCGCGACGAACCGCTCGGCGAACGTCTCGCTCCCGTTGGCGATCAGTTCGGCCGACTCCAGGAAGTTCGACGCGATCACCGGCTTGTAGAGGTTCAGGTCGATCTGTCCGCCGGCCGCGCCGGTCGACACCGCCGCGTCGTTGCCGACCACCTGGGCGTGGACCTGGTTGATCGCCTCCGCCACGACGGGGTTGATCTTGCCCGGCATGATCGAGGAGCCGGGCTGGTTCTCGGGCTGGTCGATCTCCCCGAGCCCGTTGCGCGGGCCCGAGGCCAGCAGCCGCAGGTCGTTGGCCACCTTGTGCAGCGAGCCCGAGACGGTCCGCAGGGCGCCGTGGGCCTCCCCCATCGCGTCGTGGGCGGCCTGTGCCTCGAAGTGGTTGTCGGCCTCGCGGAACTCGATCCCCGTCTCCTCCGTGACGTACTCGGCGGCCAGCGCCGGGAACTCGGGGTGGGTGTTCAGACCGGTCCCGACGGCGGTCCCGCCCAGCGCGAGTTCGGACAGGCGTTCGCGACTCCCCTCGACGCGCTCGATCCCCTTCTCGATCTGGGTCCGGTAGCCGGAGAACTCCTGGCCCAGCGTGATCGGCGTCGCGTCCTGGAGGTGGGTGCGGCCGGTCTTGACGACGTCCGCG
Organism: uncultured Halobacteriales archaeon; assembly: GCA_964569925.1. Taxonomy (GTDB): domain Archaea; phylum Halobacteriota; class Halobacteria; order Halobacteriales; family Haloarculaceae; genus CAZMWG01. The sequence continues at coordinate 11,192 of CAZMWG010000090.1, forward strand.
AAGGCGGATTCCTTCTCGGCCAGCGCGTCCCGCAGGGTCGCCAGCGCCGGGAGCACGTCGTTCTCGACGGCCTCCAGGGCGGCGACGTGCATCGCGGTGGGGATCACGTCGTTGCTGGACTGGCCGTAGTTGACGTCGTCGTTGGGGTGGATCGCCCGCGAGCCCACCTCGCCGCCGGCCAGTTCCGTCGCCCGGTTGGCGATCACCTCGTTCCCGTTCATGTTCGTGGAGGTGCCCGAGCCGGTCTGGAACACGTCGACCGGGAACTGGTCGTCGTGGTCG
>CAZMWG010000091.1:0-11381 GCA_964569925.1 uncultured Halobacteriales archaeon
GCCCTGGCGGGGATGGCGGTGGCACTTCCCGTGAGTCTGCTCGCCGGGTGGGCGACCGTCTCCGAACTGTTCTCGGGCGGCGCTGGCGCGAACGTGTTGCCGTTCGCCGCCGCGTTCGGAGTGTACACCGTCCAGTGGGCGTTTGTGGCCTTCTGGGAAGAACTGGTCTTTCGGGGCCTCGTCCTGACGAGTGCCGTCGAAGGACTCCGGAGTCAGTGGCTGTCCGACCGTGGCGCGGTCGTGGCAGGGGTGGTGGTGTCCTCGCTGATATTCAGTCTCGGGCACTTCCCGGGGACGCCGGAGAAGTTCGGTTTCCGGGTGGCGTTGGGGCTCCTCTTCGGGGCCGCGTACGTGTGGACCGACTCGCTGGCGCTGCCGATCGGTCTCCACTTTCTGACCAACTTCGCGATAAGTAACGTCTACGGGCTGGCGAACTTCGGCGAGGCCGCGGAGACGGCGATGCTGATCCGACCGACGTTCACCGGCCCGGCACAGTTCGTCGGGGTGTACGGGGCGGTCAACGGCGCGGCGGTGCTCTGTGTCGCCGCGCTCACCGTCGGATACGTTGCTCTCCGGAACGGTGGCTTCGGGTCACGGCTGTCGTCGGCGTACCTGTAGCGAGAGCGACCTGAACCGCCACCCACGGCCGACCGGTGAGCGGTTCCCGCGGTCGGTCGAGAAACGACGCTGTGATGTCCCGTCGTTGCCCGTTCGAGTCCCCCCGAGCGTGCGGACGGTCCCGTCGTCCCTCGTCGCCGCCACAGCGTGGTGACCACGACCCGACCCGTCCCGGGCCCGCTGTGCGGGCCTCGACCGGAGGCGTGGTCGCCGGTGGCCGAGTTCGGAATCCGGTCGAACGTCGAGTCTCGCTCGGTTCGTCACGTCGTTCGTTCGGTCGGGACGGCAGAAACTACAACGATCCAAACTCATATCCCACACTGTCACAAGCTACGGTTGTGCTGTCACGGCTGAACGGCGGGGCGGACGCGTCGGGCGATCCGATCACGATAGCCGTCCTCGAGAACCGGTCGGGGAAGTTCGCCGAACTCGGCACCTCGAAGTGGCAGGCGAGCCGTCTCGCGGTCGAGGAGCTGAACGAGAGCGGCGGCGTTCTCGGTCGTGAGATCGAGGTCGTCGATCCGGACCCGGGGTCCGACGTCGGTCGGTACCGGCAGTTGGTCGCCGACATCCTGGACGAGGAGGATCCCGACGCGATCTGGGCCGGGTACGCCTCGTCGGAGCGAGAGGTCGTCCGCCCGCTGACGAACGCGCACAGACAGCTCTACTTCTACACGAACCAGTACGAGGGAGGCGTCTGTGACCGCTACACCTTCCCGGTGGGAGCGACCGCTCGCCAGCAACTCGGGACCGTACTGCCGTACCTCGTCTCGGAGTACGGGCCGGAGATCTTCACGGTCGCCGCGGACTACAACTTCGGCCACCTGTCCGCCGACTGGGTGGACATCCTCGCGGCGGAGAACGGCGCCGAGGTGATCGGGAAAGAGTTCGTCCCGCTGTCCCAGACGTCGTTCGAGTCGGTGGTCGACGCGGTCGAGCGCGCCGATCCCGACGTGATCATGTCGATGCTCGTCGGCGACAACCACGCGGAGTTCTTCCGGGAGAAGGCCGGCCGTGGACTCTCGACGCCCGTCGGGACGTCGACGGCGATGGCCCAGGCCTTCGAGCACAGACGCTACGAGCCGCCGGCGTTCGAGGACGTCCACGTCGGCGTGAACTACATGGAGGAGCTCTCGACCCCCGAGAACGAGGCCTTCGTCGAGCGCTTCTACGAGACGTTCCCGGACGCGGAGTACGTCAACCAGGAGGCACAGAACAGCTACGTCTCGATCCACCTCTACGCGAAGGCCGTCGAGGCCGCGGGGACGACCGACCAGGCGGCGGTGATAGAACAGCTCCGGAGCGGGCTGTCGTTCGACGCACCGGAGGGCACCGTGACCCTCGACGGGGCGACACACCACCTCACCCACAACATGCGGATCGCCCGGGCCGACGAGAACCACGACATCGAGTTCTTCGGGGCGGAGCGGACCCCGGAGCGGTTCCTCTCCGAGACGGTCGGGTCCGACCTCCGGGAGGTCGCCGAGACGACGCAGTACAGACCGGCCCTGTTCCACGACGAAGGGACGTTCGACAGTGTGCACGACTCGCTGCAGGATCGGACCCGGCGGGCGTACGAGTCACGGGAGCTACGTGAGCAGGTCGAGGCGCGGGCGGCGGAGTACAGCGAGACGATGCGGGACTGTGCCGACGGGGACCTGACCGTCCGGTTGCCCGAGGACGCCGAGAACGACGCGATGGCCGAGATCGCGACGGCGTTCAACGCGATGCTCGAGGAGATCGAGACGACGGTGGGACGGCTCCAGGAGTTCTCGCGGGAGGTCGCGGCGGCGAGCCGACGGGCCAGTTCGGGGGCTCGGGAGGCGAGAGAGGCCAGCGAAGCGGTCGGCGAGTCGATCCAGGGGGTCACGAGCCGGGCGGACCGACAGCGCGAGCGCCTCGACGGGGTGTCCGACGAGATGACCGACCTCTCGGCGACGATCCAGGAGGTCGCGTCGACGGCACGGACGGTCGCCGGACTCTCCGAGGACACCGCCGAGGTCGGTCGGGACGGCGAGTCGACCGCGAAACGGGCCGGAGAGGAGATGTCGGCGGTCCAGTCCGAGATGTCGTCGCTCGTCGACTCCGTTGAGCGACTCGACGACCGGATGACCGAGATCGACGAGATCGTGGCGCTGATCGCCGACGTCGCCGATCAGACGAACGTCCTGGCGCTCAACGCGAACATCGAGGCGGCGAGGGCCGGGGGAGGCGGCGGTACGGCCACCGGCGACGGGTTCGCCGTAGTCGCCGACGAGGTCAAACAACTGGCGGAGCAGACCCAGGAGTCGGCCGACGACGTCTCGGAACTCGTCGAGGAGGTACAGGAGCGCACGTCGACGACCGTCGAGCGGATCCGGCGTACCGAACGCGAGATCGAGGGATCGGCCGAGTCGGTCGAGAACGCCGCGGACGCGTTCGCCGAGGTCGTCGACAACGTCGGGGAGACCGACGACGGCGTCCAGGAGATCACCCGGGCGGTCGACGACCAGGCCGCGAGCACCGAGGAGGTCCTGTCGATCGTCGACGAGGTCGCCGAACTCGGGGAGCGGACCGCCGACGCGGCGGCGGACGCCTCGGCCGCGGCGGAGGAACAGGCCGCCTCGATGAGTCAGGTGACCGAGAGCGTGGAGACGCTCGCCACCCGGGCGGAGCGACTCCGGACGCGGCTCGACGCCTTCGACGTGAGCGGGGAGTGACCGCCTCGCCGAGGTCACGCCGGCGCCGTCGGTATCCGAGTCGGTTCGGGTGACCGTGGAGCCGACGAGACGTCGACTCCACACCGCCCGACCGTCACGACTCCCCCCGTCCGTGTAGCTCCCACATCGTCGTCTCCAGCCCCCGGATCGCCTCGGCGTTGGGGCCGTCGACGAGGTCGGTCCAGGTCTGGACGCCGGGGAAGACCAGCGGCGTCGTGTGGGTCGGCAGGGCGTCCCAGTCGACGTCGTCGGGCGTGGGCGCCCGGTCGACCTCGTGGGCCACCAGCGGTTCGGGCAGCGACGGGTCGCGCTCGGGTTCGACACCCAGTCCGAGCCGATGGGTGTAGCCGGCCCAGTGCCAGCGCTTGCCCGCGCCGTGGTGGACCGCCGGCGCCCACAGGTAGGTCTCGCCGGGAGCCAGTTGCGTGGTGTCCAGCGGGTGCGCCGTCGAGAGGTCCCGCGACATCTCCACCACCCACTCCTCGCCGGTCCATGTCCCGGAGGCGGTCCAGTCCGCGGCGCTGCCCGTGGGTTCGCGCAGCGGCCGCCGGGGGATCATGGCCCCCTCCCACTCCGCGACGCTCGGGTCGAACGGCACCGTCACGTCCGGGGTGAGCGCGTAGGTGCCGCTCCCCTGGGTCGGGAACTCGCTGTTCCGGGCCGCGGCGAGGTCGAGCGCACCCCCCTCGACGACCGCGGGGTCGAACATCAGTTCCGGCCCGGTCTCGGGGTCCCAGTCCTGGCTCGTGTAGGTCTTCTCGCCCGCGTCGGCGTGGCGGTAGTCGAGGACGTGCGCGTCGGTGCCGTACCCCATCGGGTCGGAGCGGTGGGCCCGCCACATCGGCAGGTCGAGGAACTCGCCGCGCTCTCGCATCGACCGCAACGCCGCCGGCGAGCGCACCTCGCGCCAGTCGCCCTCCCACCACTCGCCGGCACAGGCCTGGGGGAGGAACTTCCGCAGGTCGGACTTCCCGAGTCGGTCGCCGTAGTGTGGGTGGGCGCGCACCTCCTCGGCCGGGACCGCGCTCGGGAGCGAGCGCATCCCCTCGTGGGTGGTGAGCCAGCCGGCGAACGCCTCGAACCCGCGGACCGACCCGTCGTCGAGGAAGAAGCTGAGCCGGTCCTCGTAGAAGCCGGTGTGCTCGTCGTCGCCGCTGGCCCACGGCGAGGGGTCGGCGAACTGTCGCCACCCCCCGTCGTGGTAGACCAGCATGTCGTGTATCCACCCGCCGGGGTCCGGCTGGTCCCAGCGGAACCGGAAGTGGATCCGCTCGCCGTCGTGGGCGACCTGCGTGTGGAGTCGTTTCTCCGCCTCGGCCGGCGTCCAGTCCGTGGTCACGGCTCTCGGTCGGACGTCGGTGCGCCGGGACTTGTGTCTGTGGCCGGTTCCACGCCGGCGGCGTTCCCGGGCACGGGCGGGATCGGGCTCGGGCGGCGGACCGGAGCTCGTCCGACGTGCGTCGCCGGTGCTCGGCCGGCAGGTGCCGTCGGCTCCCGCCCCGGTCACCCCCGGAACTCGTCGAGTCGTCGCCGTGCCTCGGGGAGGGTCATCGGCTCGTTGTACAGCGGCGATCCGGGTTCGATGGCCGTGCTGTCGGCGAGCGAGCCGACGTCGAGCGGCGCGAACCCGATCGTCTCGATCAGCTCCGCCACCCGCCCCTTCGCGTCCGCGTCGTCGCCCGCGAGGAACGGCGTCAGCCGCTCCTCCAGGGGCGCGTCGGGGCGTGCCTCGTCTCGAAGCGTCTCGTAGTACATAGCGTTGAACGCCTTGACCACGGTCGAGTCGGCGAGGTGGGCCGCCACGAGTTCCGTCTGTGCCCGGCCGTCGAGGTCGATCTCGCCGTCACGGTCCGGGTAGTAGTTGGCGGCGCTGATCACGGTCCGGCCGGCCAACTCCGCCGCCGGGAGCGAGTCGTACTCGCCGAAGGGGATCGCCTCCAGGACGACCGGGCCGAACGTCGCCGCCTCCGTGACGGTCGCCGCCTCCGCGTCCGGCCCCAGCTCCGCGACGAGGTCGGCGAGCGACGCCGGCCCCCGGGAGTTGCTGATCGCGACCGAGTGCCCCCGGTCGACGAGATGTTTCGCGACGGTCCGCCCGATGTTGCCCGAGCCGACGGCTCCGACGTTCATGCCCCTCGTTCACGCCCCATCGGAATGACCCTTCGCTCGGGTCCGCCGCGACCGGCGGGACCGTCGGTCCGGACTCCGACCCCGGCACTCCGACCGCGGGGCGGGCAGGCCCGAGATCACGAGCCGGAACCCGGAGCGAAACGCATAGCCGCGACGAGCGCCCCGATCCGGGGGATGTCGTGGTACCTGCTGTTCGCCGCGGGACTGTTCGAGATCGGATGGGCGATCGGCCTGGAGTACTCGGAGGGGCTGTCGCGGCCGGTGCCGACGCTCGCGACGGGCCTCGCGCTGGTGGCCAGCATGGTGTTGCTCGCCCTGGCACTGGAGGACCTGCCCGTCGGCACGGCGTACGCGGTCTGGACCGGGATCGGCGCCGTCGGGACCGCGACGCTGGGCGTCGTGCTGTTCGGCGAACCGGCGACCCCCGCCCGGGCCGTCTTCGTCGGCGCCATCGTCGCCGGGATCGTCGGTCTCCGGCTCACCGCCGGCGGCTGACTGCGGCCGCGCCGGATCACCCACCCGCCGGCCGCGTCGAACCCCGCCGCCACGACCGCCTCCGCTCGACTCGCCTCGGTAATCCCGGCTTGTGGTCACGTGTACCGCGGACACGTCCCTCGACGTCGCCGCCACCGCCGGCTCGCCGGCACGGTCACACGCGACACGGTCCGTTCCCGACAAGCCGATCCTATCCGGTGTGCGTGTCGATAGCGGGCGAATTACGTTCGCGATCGGTGACGAAGTTCGCGGCGGAGGACCGAATGTTCCCATCACACGCGACGGCTCGACGGAAGACGACGACGGCACGGTTCCCGGAGCGGCCGGTCGCACCCTCGCCGGCCCGGTCCGACGGTGCAGCCGGACTGGCGGGCGGGCGAGCCACGACGTCACCGAGAGGAGGGCGATGACCGACCGGTCGCGGGTGACGCGCAGGGGGGCGTTGCGGTCGATCGGCGCCGCAGTCCTCGTCGGGAGCACCGTACCGGGCGGCTGGGTCGCCGGAACGACGGACGCCCAGGAGGGCCCCCCGGGAGGACTGTCGGCACGGGAGGCGACCGTCCGCATCGAGTCGATCGGGACCTACGACTTCCCCGACTTCGGGACGTTCGAGGTGGGTTCGGGCGGCTCGGGGTTCCTGATCTCCGAGTCGGGGGTGGCCGTGACCGCCAACCACGTCGTGACCGGGGCGGCCACGCTCGAGGTCTCGGTCGGCACCGACACCGAGGAGACGTACAACGCGCAGGTGCTGGGCGCCTCCGAGTGTTCGGACCTCGCGGTGATCCGACTGACCGGGAGCGGGTTCGGGTCGCTCTCGTTCGCGAGCACCCCCGCCCCGGCCGGGACGGAGGTGTTCGCCCACGGGTTCCCGGCGGGGAGCGACCGGGTCTCGACGACCGACGGCATCGTCTCCCGGACGGACGTCGGCGGCGAGACCAACTGGGCGTCGGTCGACTCCGTGATCGAACACACCGCCCGGATCACCTTCGGTAGCTCCGGCGGGCCGCTGGTCGATCGCGAGGGGGCGGTCGTCGGGGTCAACTACGCGGGGATCGAGGCGACCGACCAGAACCTCGCGCTTGGCTCGGACCTGGCGTCGGGGCTGGTCGCCACGCTCCGGGAGGGACGGGACGTCGAGTACGTCGGTATCAACGGCGTGGCGGTGGAGAGTCCGGTGGCGCTGACCCCCGACGGGATCCAGCGGGCGATACACGTCATCTCGGTGGAGACCGGGTCGCCGGCGTTCGAGGCCGGTATCAGGGCCGGCGACCGGATCCTCCGGGTCGAGAACACCCAGGCGGTCCGGTCGGCGGCGGAGTCGCCCTTCCCGACCAAGCAGTTCTACTGTGACGTGGTCCGCACGCGGGGCGCGGACCAACCGATCGCCGTCCAGGTGCTCCGGCAACTGCCCAACCAGGTCGGCGGCGGACTCCTGTTGGAGGGGACGATCAACGGGGAGCCCCTGACCGTCGTCGGCACGATCGACTCTCCCGGCGCCCCGTACGGGTCGTTCGGGCAGGTGTCCGACGACACCGGCGTGATCACGGTCGAGGTACCCACCGCCTGGACCGACGTCCGGGGCGTGGCGTCGTCGATCGGGCCACAGCTGGTCGCCTCGCCGGACGTGAACGGGTACTTCAACACCTGGGACGTGCCGGGGACGTTCGTCGCCGTCACCGACCAGGGTGGGACCGACGTCGACGGGACGCTTGACGCCCTCTCCTTCGGAGGCTGTGCCACCTCGAGCCGCAGCGAGTTCACGAACGGGCGGTACACCGGTCGGACCGAGCGGTTCGACGGCTGTGGCCCCGGCACGGCGAGCGCCGTGAACTTCGCCGCGCTCCCCGGCGACGGCGCCTTCCTCGTGTTCGGCAACGTCCAACTCGTCGCCGCTCGGGACGAGGAGGCGCTCTCGCGGGTCCTCGAGACCGTGACGGTGACGAACTTCGCCGGGACGGGCGCCGGCGCCGACGGCGGTGGGGGCGCCGGTGCAGGCGGTGACGGCGGTGCGGGCGGCGGCGGAGACGGCGGTGCAGATGGAGGCGGAGATGGCGGTGCAGGTGACGGCGGTGCGGGTGGCGGCGACGGAGACGGGGCGGCGGACCTCGCGGACGCACTCCCGTGGAGGGCCGGCACCTGACCGGTCCCGGACGCCGCGCCGGCCGCCGCTCGCGAGGGCCGGTCGGCGCCGACTACCCCACCAGCCGGTCACCGACGGCCCGCAGCGCGTCGAGCCCGCGGGGCTCCTCGCCGAGTTCCGGGACGACGAGGACCGGGCGGTCGAACCGCTCCTCGACCGTCCGGAGTCGGTCGGCGTGTCGGCGGGCGTCCCGCCGGCACCGGTCACAGCCACAGTCGTCGTCGCCGAACAGGCGGTTGACGACCAGCGCGTCCACCGGGACGTCGGCGTCGGCTAGCCGGTCCAGCAAGCGCTCGGTCTCGGCGATGGCCATCCGCTCGGGCGTGAGCACGACCCGGAACGCCGTCCGCTCGGGGTCACGCAACAGGGCGCCGACGGCGTCGATCCGGTCGCGCAGCGCGGAGACGGCGTCGCCGTCGTCCTCGCCGGCGCCGAGGTAGGCGGCGGGACCGACGACGAAGCTCCGGGCGGCCCGTGCGGTCCGGCGGACGCGCCGCTGTACGTCGCCGGCGACGCCCAGCGTCTCCGCGAGGACCGCCGGGAGGTCGAGCAGCCGCAGCGTGTGTCCCGTCGGCGCCGTGTCGAGGACGACGGCGTCGTAGCCTCCCCCGGAGTCCACGGTCGCGACGGGTTCGTCGCGGTCGGTGTCGGGGTCTGCCGCGCCGACGGCGTACCGGGCGACGTACTCCAGCGCGGCCACCTCGTCGCCGCCGGGGAGCAGGCCGGCCTCGAACAGTCGTCCGAGGTCGTCCTCGTCGAGGCGGAGGCCCGCGTCGCGGAACTCCTCGACCAGCGCCTCGACGACGCCCCGGAAGGCGGCCTGTCCGGTCGCCGCGTCGACCTCCAGGGCCGACAGCGAGTCGGTCACCGCGGCTGGCTCGGCACCGAGGTCGAGGTCGAGCGCGTCGCCCAGCGAGTGGGCGGGGTCGGTCGACAGCACCAGCGTCTCCGCGCCCGAGGCCGCGAGCGAGAGCGCGTGGGCCGCCGCGCAGGTCGTCTTCCCGACGCCACCCTTCCCGCCGTACAGCACCACGTCGGGGGTCGTCCGGCCGCCGGTCTCGGATCCGTTCATCCGGTCGACACGACGGCCGCCGGGGGTAAGTCGTTGTCCCGGGGTGGTCGCCGACCTTGGAACGGCCGTGGATGGGGGCGTCGCCCATGGTCGAGGGCCACCCGCGTCGCCGTGGTCTGGTCGGGACCGTCCGGGATCGTGAGGGTCGGTTCCGCGGACTGCTCACTCCTCCCGTCGCTGGAAGGCGCCGAACGCGTGCAGCAACGACCGGGCCGTGAACTCCGCGCGGTCGGTCCCGCCGGCCGTGAACACCGCGACGGCGCCCCGCCCTTCCCGGAGGTCCGCGCCGACCGCGTCCTCAATCACGTCACCCAGTTCCTCGTCGGGGAGCCGGTCGGCGATCGCCGGGGGGAGCGGCGACCGACCCGAGCCCCCTTCGTGGGTCGTCGTCCCGTCGTCCAGGACGCTCCACACCGAGAGGTACGCGCGCTCGTCGATCCACTCGACGTACCCCTCGACCCCGACGCCGACCGTCGCGGTCCCGTCGGCGTCCTCACCCCCGTCGGCCACCTCCGACTCGCCGGCGTCCCGCCGTCGCTCGCGGTCGTGCTCACGGGCTCGTCGGGCACGGACCCGCGCCCCCTCGCGGGCCTGGTCGACCCCGACGGGCTGGTCGTACGGCGCCGCGACCGGGGTGGTCTCGACGGTCGGGTCGTCGCGGAACCGGGCGGCGACGGTCCCGAGGGCACGTCGCTTCGCGTCGTTCTCCGATCCGAGGACGAACCGCACGCCCGGTCACAGCGCGACCGGTCGGAAGTAGGTTCCGCTCGGCCGTGACCCGCGTCGGGACCGGGCGACAAACCCGGGCTTACCCGCGGCCAGACGGCGGGTGGAGGGGTCGGCGCGAACAGCGACGGAGCGGGCACACCGAACCGGTCCGCACGGGTTGGCTCGGCTTGTCGCGAGGCCGGAGAGCGGCCCGTCCCGGTTCGGTCTCGGCCGGCGATCCGCCGGCCCGCTAACCCGACCGTATCCCGCGGCGGGGTCGCGTTCGCTCCGAGTTACGATCCGGCCCCGACCCGTCGGTCCGGCCATGACAGATCCGACTCGTCGATCCGGCGAGCGACCGGCACGGGGGCGGGAGGAGTGTGACCCGCCCGACGAGGAGGCACTACGCCCCGCGACGCGGCGCGAGATCTACCAGACGGTCGCGGCGGCGCCGGGGATCCACTTCAGCGGACTGAAACGGCGACTGGATGCCGAGACGGGGCTGGTCCAGTACCACCTCCGGGAGCTCGAACGCGGGGGCGTCCTGGAGAGCGAGCACCACCGCGGTCGGCGCCGGGTGTACGTCGCCGCGCGCCACGACGAGCGCGAGCGGACGGCGCTGGCGGCGTTGCGCGCCGAGACGGCCCGTCGGCTCGTCGTGGCGCTGCTGGAGGAGGCGCCGGCGCGCAACGGGGACCTGGCGGCGACCGTCGACGTCACGCCGGCGACGGTCTCCTGGCACCTCGACCGCCTGGAGGGAGAGGGGGTCGTCGAGACGGTGTCGGGCGAGCGCCACAGCCGGTACGCGCTCGCGGCCCCCGAGCGGATCGCGGACATCCTGTGGCGTCACGGTGACAGCTTCGAGGACCCGGCGGTCGAGCGCTGGCTCGACCGGCACGGGTGAGCGAGGGGGAACGGCGCGGACCGGCCCGAGCGGCGCGCACGGAGGCGAGCGACACGGGCGGAGATCCGTGACGGGCGGCGTCGACGGCGGGGTCGCGTTCGACCCGCGTACCAGCGTTCGAGGCCCGTACCACCGCTAGACGGGCGTGCCAAACCGTTCATCCGACGATCACGCGTCGATCCCGACTGCGGAACATGAAACGAAATCAACTGTTGTCCGTCGGACTCGGCCTCCTCCTAGCGGCCGGTCTCGGCGGCATCGGCGTGACGGCCGCGGCGCCCGCCGACGGCGTGTACACACAGGTCGACGCCGAGGAGAACGCGACGGAGGCACCGCCCGAGGAAGAGAACGCGACGGAGACACCGTCCGAGGAGGAGAACGTCTCCGAGCCGGTCCCCGAGGAGGAGAACGTGACGGAAGCCGAGGACGACGGCCCACTCGACCTGACGGGTGACGAGGTGACGATCGACGACGCGATCGACACCGCCCGCGAGGAGGTCGACGGGACGATCGTCTCGGCCGAACTCGGCCCGATCGACGAACTCGAGAACGAGACCGTCGAGAACGAGAGTGTCGAGAACGAGAGTGTCGAGAACGAGAGTGTCGAGAACGAGA
>CAZMWG010000092.1:0-11345 GCA_964569925.1 uncultured Halobacteriales archaeon
AGCTCCGAGTAGACGGACTGCCAGATCATGAAGTCCGAGAGCCGCTCGGCGCCGGTCTTCACGACGAGGTCGGGGTCGTCCGGAAAGACCAGGCGCCGCTCGACGTCGTCCTCGTCGATCTCGTCGGGCGAGAGCCGCCCGTCCGCGACCTCGCGGGCGAGCCGGCGGGTGGCGGTGGCGATCTCGTGTTGGCCGCCCAGTCCCAGCGAGATCTGGATCGGGGCGGCGACCGGGTCGTCGTCGCCGGGGCCCCGGACCGCCACGGGCCGGGGCGCGTCGACCTCGGCCAGCGCCCGGCGCAGCGTCGGCACGACCCCCTCGTCGAGCACGCTGACGTACACCGCGATCGAGTCGGCGCCGAAGCGGACCGCCAGTTCCAGGAACCGTTCGAGCGTGTCGTAGGCGCCCTGTTCGAGCAGGTCCTTCTCCGTGAGGACGAGCGCGACCGACGCCGGGAGGTCGGCGTCGCTGCGTCGCAGGCGGACGGCCAGATACCGGTCGTACAGGGCCACGCCCGCCCTACCGCGCCGGGGGACAAAAGCACACGGCCCGCGATCGGGCGGTTCGGAACAGGTAAGTGGTTCACCCCGGAACCCGACGGATGTGACCTCTACCGTCCGGCGTGCCGGGGCCTTCGCCCTGGTGGGGGCGCTCGCGCTGGTCGTCCCGCTGACGGAGGGGGTCCGGCCGCCGGGGGTCGCCACGGCGCTCGCGGTCGGACCCTTCCTCGTCGTCGCGGCGCTGGCGCTGACCGTCGTCACGGACGGCCCGCTGTTCGACCTGTTCGCCCGTCCCGGCGACCGACAGGAACGGACGCTGTTCGGGCTGGCCGGCTTCGCGCTGGCCGCGGCTGGGCTGGCGCTGCTCGCGGTCCGGTTCGGTCTCCCCGTCCGGGTGTACGTCGCCACGGTGTTCGTGCTCGCGGTGGGCAACCTCGCCGCGAGCGCCGTGGGGGCGACCGCCGGCGACCGGGTCCTCGCCGCCGCCGGCTTCGTCGTCGGCGGGACGGCCGCCGGGATCGCCGGCGCCGCCGTGACGGACGCGCTGCTGGGCGTGGCCCCGACCGCCGACGCGCTGGCGACCGCCGCGTTCCTGGCGGCCGCCGGGGCGCTGCTGGCCGCGCTGTTGCGCTCGGTGCTGTTCGAGCGCGACGACCCGCTGGCGATGGCCTCGGTCGGCCTGGCGCTGTGGCTGCTGGCCGACCTCCCGGTGGCGGTGTCGCCGGGTCGCGTCGCCGTCGCGCTGGTCGTCACCGCCGGACTGGGCTATCTGGCCTACGCCCTGGACACCGCGTCGCTGCAGGGGATGCTCACCGGCGTCCTGCTGAGCCTGCTGACGATCGTGCTCGGGGACTTCCGGTGGTTCGCCGTACTGATCGCCTTCTTCGGCCTGGGCGGGCTCTCGACGAAGTACCGCTACGAGGAGAAGGCCCGCCGGGAGATCGCCGAGCCCAACGACGGCGCCCGCGGGAGCGGCAACGTGCTCGCCAACTCCGTGGTGGCGCTGGCGGCCGTGTTGCTGGCCGCGGCCAGCCCCAGCCACACCGGGGTCGGGGCGGAGCCATTCCTCTATGCCTTCGCCGGCGCGGTGGCCGCGGCGCTGAGCGACACCTTCTCCAGCGAGTTCGGCGGCCTCTTCGACCGGCCCCGCCTGATCACCACGCTCGAACCCGTCGACCCCGGCACCGACGGCGCCGTCACCTGGCAGGGCGAGGTTGCCGGCCTGGTCGGCGCCGGACTCGTCGCCGGGATCGCCGCCCTCCTGTTCGGGGAGGTCGCGCCGGCCGGCGCCGGGGTGGTGCTGGCCGCCGGCGTCGCCGGCATGACCGTCGACAGCCTGCTCGGAGCGACCGTCGAGGGGCGGCTGGTCGGCAACCAGGGCGTCAACCTGCTGGCCACCCTCTCCGCCGCCGTCGTCGCCGTCCTGCTGGCGACCGCGGTATGATCCGCGAGGCCGACCCCGCCGACTACCGGCGGCTCAGCGCGATCCAGCGGGCCACGCTCGACGAGCGCTGGCCCGAACTGCTCGACGCCGCCGTCGAGGGGGCGCCGCTCGTCCTGGTCGCCGACGGCGGTGCTCGCGACCCCGTCGGCTACGCGCTCGTCGTCCCGGGCCCCGAGGCCGCCTACCTCGCCGAACTGGCCGTCACGCCCCCCGAGCAGGGCCGGGGTCACGGCACCGCTCTCGTCCGGGCGCTGGTCCAGCGACTCCGCGCCGACGGGGTCGACGAACTGCGGCTCTCGGCCCGCGCCGACGACCCGCGCGTCCGGTCGTTCTACGAGGGACTGGGCTTCTCGGTCCGCGAGCGCCTCCCCGACCACTACGAGGACGGGGACGCGGTGCTGTACGTCCGCGAACTGTAGCTCGGGTCCCGTCGGCGGTCGGTGCTCCACGGGTCGAACGTCGATGCTCGACCGATCGAGAGTCGATGCTCGACGAGTCGGGGGTCGGTGTCTGACGAGTCGGAGGTCGGTACTCCACGGGTCGAGAACCGGAGTTCGACGGATCGAGAGCAGAACGGACCCGACCGTCGGCGGTCGCGGGACGGTCGGTCCTACGCGGGGAACTCGTCGGCGGTCCGCACCCGGACGTCGACCGGTCGCTTGACGAACTCGCCGGCGTCGGCGCCGATCACCTGCCCGACGCCGCGCTGGGCCGCCACGTCGAGCAGCCGCTGCTCGACCGTCCCGTCGAGCACGACCGTCGCCGGGGCCGGGTCGGCGGCCTCGACCAGGTCGAACGCGTCGACGGCCGGACCGGTCGCCAGCACCGCCGCGTCGGCGTCCAGCAGTCGGACCTCGCCGCTGCCCGACCGGATCGTCGCCGCGACGTGTTCCGCGACCGTCGCCGGCGCCTCGTCCGCGGTCGTCCCCTCGGCGGCGTCCTCGGCGACCGCCCCACCGCTCCCGTCGACATCGGCCCCGTCGTCCGCGTCCACGACACCGGGGTCGGCGACGGTCGCCCCGCCGGCTCCCTGCGCGGCGGCCTCGGGGGCGGACGCGTCGGCCCCGCGCTCGTCCGTGGACCCGCCCCCGGCGAGGGCGCCGCCGTCGGTCTCCCCGACCGACTCCTCCTCGGGCGCGGCCCGCGGGCGCACCTCGCGCGGGCCGCCGGCGTCCACGACGGCGTGGTAGGGCACCTTCTCGCGCAGTCCGGCCAGGATCTCCTCCCGCGAGAGGTCCTCGACCGACCGGCCCTCCGGCGCGAAGGCGACGTAGTCGACGTTGCCGACCTGGGCGAGTTCCTCCAGGATCAGCTCCCCGCCCCGGTCGCCGTCGAGGAAGGCGGTGACCGTCCGGTCCCGGGTGAGCGCCGCGACGGTCTCGGGGACGTCGGTACCCTCGACGGCGACGGCGTTCTTCACACCGAACCGCAGCAGCCGCACGACGTCGGCCCGCCCCTCGACGACGATCACCGCGTCGCTGTCGGCTACCCGCGGTCCGGCGGGGTAGCCCCGGTAGTCGGTGACGTCCTCGACGCGGACCTGCTCGCGGACCCGCTCGACGAGGTCCCGCGAGGAGAGCGCGTCGGCCTCGTACTCGGCCAGCAGCTGCGTCGCCCGCTCGACGATCTTCCGGCGCTTGGCCCCCCGGACGTCCTCGATGTCGGTCACCTCGATCGTCGACCGGCAGGGGCCGATCCGCTCGACGGTCTCCAGTCCGGCGGCGAGCACCGCCGTCTCCACGCGGTCGAGCCCGCTGGCGATCGTCATGTGACCGAACGACTGACCGCCGCGGGAGTCGATCTCGACGTCGATGCGGCCGACCTTCGAGCCCTCCTGCAGCGAGCGCAGGTCGAGCTCGTCGCCCAGCAACCCCTCGGTCTGGCCGAACACCGCGCCGACGACGTCGTTGCGTTCGACGACGCCGTCGACGGTCACGTCGGCGTGGATCAGGTACTTCTCCGTGTCTTCCATCGATCGAGCCTCGTGCCGGCCGCCCGGTCGCGGACCGGCGATTCGTAGGAAGTTCGCCGACGCCCCTGAAATACCTGCCGAACGACACACACGCCGGCGACCACCGCCGATCGTGGCCCACGCCCGTGGTCGAACGCGGCGGGATCCGCGTCGGGCCGGTCGGGAGCGCGGCGACCGCCGACGGTCGACGATCCGGTACGTCTTTGCCGTCCCTCGTCGGAGAGGGAACGAATGCCGACGCTTCTGATCACCGTCGACTCGCTGCGGGCCGAGAGCCTCGGCCAGTACGGGTACGAGCGCGAGACGATGCCCGCGCTCGACCGGCTCGTCGACGACGGCACCGTCTTCGAGAGCGGCTTCTCGAACGCCCCGTACACGCGCGTGTCGATCCCCTCGTTTCACACCTCGCGGTACCTCGGCTACGGGAACCTCGACGGGCTCCCGACGGTGGCCTCGACGCTGTCGACCGGCGGCGTCCCGACGACGGCCATCGGCACCCAGACCGGGATCGAGATGATCCAGGGCGGTTTCGGCTTCGACGAGATGGTGGACCTCGGCCGCGACGGCTTCGAGGAGGGCGAACAGCGGTCGCCGACCGAACGGCTGGCCGTCGGGGTCGACAGCGTGGCGACGCGGGTCAGCGAGTGGCTCCAGCACCGCCGGATGGACCGGGTCTACGAGGCGCTGGCCGGCCCGTACAACGCCCTCGTGGGCAGCACCGACCGGCTCCAGGGGTACCGCAGCGCCGAGACCGTCACCGACCGGGCGATCGAGTGGCTCGACGGCCGCGCCGGGGAGGACTTCTTCCTCTGGTTGCACTACATGGAGGCCCACCGACCCTACGGGATCCACGACGAGGAGCCGGCGTACCTCGACGGGCCGCTCGACGACGACCGGATCCGGGAGCTGATGCGGAAGGCCGGCACCGAGCCCGAGGCCATGACCGAGCGCGACCGTCGGCTGATGATCGACCTGTACGACTCGGACCTGCGGTACTGCTCGCGTCACCTGGAGCGGCTGTTCGACGCCCTCCGGGCCGAGGGGCTGTGGACGGAGTCGAACGTGCTCCTCTCCAGCGACCACGGCGAGGAGTTCGGCGAGCACGGGCTCTACTTCCACCGCAACTACCCGTACGACGAGGTGATCCACGTGCCGCTGATCGCCAAGACCGCCGCCGAGGGGCCGGCGACGGGCGGACCGGCGCCCCCGGAGACGCCCGACCGGGTGGGCGAACAGCGCGAGTTGCTGGACCTGGCGCCGACGATCTGTGGCTGGCACGGCGTCGACGTCGACGGCACCGGCTTCCTCGGAACGGCGCTGTTCGAGGGGGCCGAGCGGACGGTGATCTCGCTGGGCCAGCCCGGGATGGACGAGCCAGCGCTGGCGGTCCGTGCCGACGGCTGGAAGCTCATCCACTCCGAGAGCGAGCGACAGCTGTACGACCTGGAGGCCGACTCCGACGAGACCGAGAACGTGATCGAGGAGCACCCGCGGGTGGCGGCCCGGCTCCGCCGGAAGGCCCCCGAGCGGCTGTTCGGCCGCGACGTCAAGGCCCCGCGGGCGCCCGACGACGAGGTCGACCGCGAACAGCTCCAGGCGCTTGGTTACATGGAGCTGCGCGAGGACGGCGACGCTTGAGACACGCGGGGTTACGCACCGTCCGCGGCGGACCGCCGTCGCGGGGCTTATGCCCGCCGAACGCCGAGACGGGGACATGAGCGACGAGCTGGACGCGACCGACCGGGCGATCCTCAACGCCTTCCAGGGCGGGTTCCCGGTCGTCGAGGACCCCTTCGAGCCGGCGGCACGGGCGCTACGGGAGCGCGGGATCGACGTCGACGCCGACGAGCTGGTCGAGCGGATCGCCCGGATGGACGAGGAGGGGACCATCTCCCGGTTCGGCGCGCTGATCGACGCCGAGGCGATCGGCGGCACCGCGACGCTGGTGGCGACCCACGCCCCGGAGGAGCGGTTCGACGAGGTCGCCGAACTGGTCAACGACCACGTCGAGGTGGCCCACAACTACCGCCGGGAACACCCTCACCTCAACATGTGGTTCGTGCTCAGCGTCGCCGACCCGGACCGTGTCGAGGAGGTGCTCGCCGAGATCGAGGCCGAGACCGGCGAGGAGACCTACGACATGCCAAAACAGCGGGAGTTCCGGGTGGAGGCGAAGTTCCCCGTCGAGGGGCCGCTGGCCGACGAGGGGGTGGACCTCTCGGGACTCGGGCCGTCGGTCTCCCCGACCGACCGGGCGGCGCTCACGGCCGACGAACTGGACCTGGTGGTGGCGATCCAGGGCGGCCTGCCGGTCACCGCGAGCCCCTACGCCGACGTCGCCGCCGAGATCGACGCCGACCCGGCGTGGGTGCGCCGGACGATCAAGCGCTTCGAGCGCGAGGGGAAGGTCCGCCGGGTCGGGCTGGTCCCCAACCACTACGCCCTAGGCTACTCCGAGAACGGGATGACCGTCTGGGACGTGCCCGACGACGTCGTCGGGGAGGTCGGCCCGGCGGTGGCGGAGTTCGACTTCGTCACCCACTGTTACGAGCGCCCGCGCCACGAGCCCGTCTGGGAGTACAACGTCTTCGCGATGACCCACGGGCGCAGCGAGGCCGAGAGCGACCGTCGCATCGAGCAGGTCCGCGAGCGGATGGCCGAGCACTGGGACGTCGCCGACGGGGACTGGGACACGCTGTTCTCGACGGAGATCCTGAAAAAGACCGGCATCCGGATCGACGAGCGGGCGGCGGCCAACACGACGGAGGACCTGGAGGCCGACTGAGGCGGCGGCCGAGCGGGCCGTGGCGGAGCGATGAAGGTCTCCAGGCCGTTGCCGAGTTCGAGGCGCGCGGGACCCGGCGGACCGCGCCGTCGACCCGCGGGAGCGACCACGACGTCGAGTCGCCGAGCGACGCGGTCAGGCCGCGACGACCTCGGCGAACAGTTCCACCACGTCGTCGTAGTCGGCGCGGCCGTTGCCGTTGACGTCGTAGGTTCCCGGCGCGTCGGTCACGGCGGGCGCGTCGGGGTGGCGAAACAGCCGGACCACGTCGTCGTAGTCGACGCGGTCGTTGCCGTTGAGGTCCTCGTAGACGCCGTCGCCGTCGGGATCGGTCGGGCGGACGCCGTCGACCCGGGACGGCGGGACGGTCACCGTCCCCGTTCGTACCGTCGGCGCCGCGTCGTCGCCGGCCTCGCCCTCGAACCGGTCGACCGCGACGGTGAGGGTCGTCCGGCCGACCGCGACGGCGTCGAACGACACCGTCGCGACCTGCCCGCCGTCCCCGGGCTGGACGGCCCCGCCGCCGTCGACCGCGCGCAGCGTGACCGACGAGCCGTCGTCGGCGACGACCGGTTCCTCGACGGGAGCGATCCGCGGCGAGTACGAGGCGCCGACGATCCGTGCGGCGTCCCCGTCGGCGACGACGGTCAGCCGGGTGCCGGAGAGGCCACGGTCGCCCGACACCGTCACCACCACCGTCCCGGTCTCGCCGACCGGCGCAGTCGTCGAGCCGACCGACAGCGTGGCGTCCGCCCCCACCCCCGTCGCGTTCGCCGACGCGTTCCCGGCGGCCGCGTCCGATACCACCCCGGTGTCGTCCACGACCGCCCCGGCGGTCGGCACGAGGCCGACCGCGAGGAGGCAGGCCGCGACGACGACGATCGTTTCTCGCATCGTCACGATCGCCGCAAACAACCCCGTTGAGCGTGGCTATGAGCCGACCGGTCCGGAGCGATCGGGAGATCTGTGGACCGGTCTCGCCGGCCGGGACTTTCCTCGCCGGCCGGAACTCTCTCCGCCGGTCGGAATACTCTCCGGCGGGCGGACTTTCGCCCGTCCGGCGGCCTCTCGGCCGACGCCGGTGTCGTTCGCCGGAACTCGATCCGGCCCCTCGCCGGCGTCCCGTGGGCTCGCCGACCGGGGTGAACCCGCACGGGTCGTGACGATCGATCGATCACGATAGTCCGTGACGGCGGGGCCGTCCGACGACGGAACGGTTACCCGTCCGCGCCCGTTACCGACGGCCGTGATACCGCTGTGCCACGACTTCCGGGGCGAGACCGTGCTGGTCGTCGGCGGGGGCCCGACGGGGGCACGGAAGGCCCGGCGGTTCGCCCGCGAGGCGCGGACGGTCGTCCTCAGTCCGGCCTTCGCAGACGCCGACTTCGGCGACGCCGAGCGGGTCCGGGCGGCGCCCGGACCGGGCGACGCCGGAGCGTGGGTCGAGCGGGTCGGTCCGGCGCTCGTGGCCGTGGCGACCGACGACGGGGCGGTGAACCGGGCCTTCGCCGACGCCGCCCGCGAGCGCGGCCTGCTGGTCAACCGGGCCGACCGGTCCGGCGACGACGAGCGCGACGTCGGCGAGGTTGTGGTCCCGGCGACCGTCGAGGACGGGCCGGTGACGGCGGCGCTGACGACCGGCGGGCGCAGTCCGGCGCTCTCGAAGCACCTCCGCGAGCGGATCGAGGCCGAGATCGACGGCGCCGGCGCGATGGCGGCGCTGACCGGCGACCTGCGCGAGCGACTGCGCGAGGACCGGTCGCCGGCCGACCGCCGGGCGGCGGTCCGGGCCGTGGTCCGTTCCGACGACGTTTGGAAGGCTTTAGATACGCCCGAGACCAACGCCCGACGGGTAGCCAACGACGTGATTCGGGACCGGATCGGTGAGACACGATGACGACGGGTAGGGGAGTGATATCCGGGGCGAGCGTCTCCCACGACGGCGCGAGCCTCGACGACCTGGAGACGGTCGCGGTGACCGGCCAGCGCGAGGCCGTCGAGCGACTGCTCCGGACCGAACCCGTCGAGGAGGCCTACGTCCTGCGGACCTGCAACCGGGTGGAGGCCTACGTGGTCACCGACGAGCCCGACGAGGGGCGCGCGGCGCTCGCGCCGCTGTTCGACGACGTCTCCGGGGCGACGGTCCGGACGGGCCACGAGGGGAGCCTGCGCCACCTGATGCGGGTGGCCGCGGGCCTGGAGTCGCTAGTGTTGGGCGAAGACCAGATCCTCGGTCAGGTCCGGGACGCCTACGAGGACGCCCGCGCCGCGGGCGGCATCGGCCCGGTGCTCGACGAGGGCGTGACGAAGGCGATCCGGGTGGGCGAGCGGGCCCGCACGGAGACCGGCATCAACGAGGGCGTGCTGTCGCTGGGCTCGGCGGCCGTCCGGCTGGCCGACCGCGAGGCCGCCATCGACGGCGAGACCGGGCTGGTCGTCGGCGCCGGCGAGATGGCCACGCTGGCCGCGAAGGCGCTGGCCGAGCGGGTCGACCGCCTGCTCGTCGTCAACCGCACCGTCCCCCACGCCGAACACGTCGCCGACTCGGTCCCCGTCGCCGCCGACGCCTTCGGGCTGGACGACCTGGAGACGGCCGTCGACGAGGCCCGCGTCGTCGTCTCGGCGACCGGCAGCCCCGGGCCGGTGTTCGACGTCGGGACCCTCGCCGACGCGGGATCGACCTACGTCGTCGACCTCGCACAGCCCCGCGACGTCCCGCCCCGCGTCGAGGACGGCGAGCCGGCGGTCGACGGCGTGACGGTCCGGGACCTGGACGACCTGCAGTCCGTGACCGAGGCGACCCGCGAGCGTCGCCGCGAGGCCGCGGTCGCCGTCGAGGGGATCGTCGACGAGGAACTGGATCGCCTGCTGACCCAGTACAAGCGCAAGCGCGCCGACCGCGTCATCTCGGCGATGTACGAGAGCGCCGAGCGGGTGAAGGCCGCCGAGACCGAGACCGCGCTCTCGAAGCTCGATCTCGACGAGGATGGGCGCGAGGTGGTCGAGTCGATGGCCGACGCCATCGTCTCCCAGTTGCTCGCGGCGCCGACCGAGAGCCTGCGCGACGCCGCCGAGGAGGACGACTGGGAGACGATCAACACCGCCCTGCGGCTGTTCGACCCCAACTTCGGGCCCGAGCCCGACGGGCCGCCGGCGTTCGTGAAGGCGATGGACCCCGACGAGATCCCCGACGAGATGCGCGACCGGATGCCCGCCGGCGTCCTCGAGGACATCGAAGACTGACCGGCGGGTCTCCGTGGCGAGGACGCGGACGGGGAGACGGGCGGGGAGGGGCGCCGACGGAACCCACCTTTTTGAGGCCGCCACACCCATGTCGAGTATGGCAGACCTGCTCGACGACGAGGAGATCCGGACGCGGCTGCCCGAAGGCTGGGCCCGCGAGGACGACGAGATCGTGCGCACCTACGAGTTCGACTCGTACGTCGCGGGACTGGGCTTCGCGGCGGCCGTCGGCGGCGTCGCCGAGGAGGCCTTCCACCACCCCGAGATGACGATCCGCTGGCGCGAGGTGGAGGTGCGACTCACCACCCACGACGAGGGCGGGATCACCGCGAAGGACACCGACCTCGCCGAGCGGTTCGACGAGGTCTTCGAGTAGCTTCCCGGTCTCCGGGCGGTCGGACGGACCGCCCGAGCCGTCACGGTCGCTCGCCGGATCGTAGCTCGGCCCTTCGACCCACAGCGGCCGGCTACGGTCCGGTATCGGTCACCTTCGAGAGTATCGGCCGCCGGTCCGGGCGCTCGAAGCGACGGAAAGTACTTGTCCGCTTGTGATCTATTAGCTAAGCCCCATGGGCGAGTACGAGTTCTGGCTGTTCGACCTCGACGGGACGCTCGTCGACGTCGAGCCGGCCTACCCGCGGCGTGTGGTCGGGGAGGTGGGCGACCGGCTGGGTGTCGGGTTCACCGACGAGGAGGCCGAGACCCTCTGGTACGGGTTCGGCGGGGCGCGCGACCGGGTGCTGGATCGCCGGGCGGTGGACCCGGAGCGGTTCTGGGAGACGTTCCACGAAGTCGAGGACCCGATCGCCCGCGCGGAGTCGACGTACCTCTACGACGACGCCGAGCGGCTGCTGGGCGAGCGGTCGCTCCGGGGGTCGACGCCGGTCGGGCTGGTGACCCACTGCCAGTCGTACCTCACCGAGCCGGTGTTGGACCGGCTGGACATCCGTGACTGGTTCGACGTCGTGGTCTGCTGTACGGAGGAGACCGGCTGGAAACCCGATCCCGGGCCGGTGGAGCTTGCGATCGACGGGCTCGGGGTGAACGGCGGGGCGGGCGTGCTGGCCGGCGACGACCCCGTGGACGTCGGGGCGGCGCGCAACGCCGGCCTGGACGCCGTCCACGTCGAGCGACACGACCCGGCCGAGCGCGGCCACTGTGTGTTCGGCGACCGGCGGGTGCGCTCGCTGGCTGAACTCCACGCATAGGTTCTTCCCCTGTGTGTGGTTGTCTCGGACATCTCCTCGGTCGGCGTTGGGTCTCGAACACTTCTCCGACTGCGGTCGACGTGAACACCGCAACACGCTCGCTCGTTGGCATCTGTCGAGAGCGGTCCGTGAGCGCACTCGACGCGACGAAGTAGAAAGCCCTTCGACGCGGTCGCGGTCGCTGAGCGGCATA
>CAZMWG010000093.1:0-11168 GCA_964569925.1 uncultured Halobacteriales archaeon
GGTGAGCATCGCGGCCTCGATGGCCTCGTCGGGTAGCCCGCGGACCATGTCGTCGATCCGCTCGGGCCGGAACGTGTCCTCCGAGTCGACGAAGATGGCGCTGCCCTCCAGCCCGCCGTGTTCGGCGGGCAACTGGACGTTGACCGCGAGCTGGTGGGTCACCTGTGACTTGCCGGCGCCGAACTCGCCGTACACCTCGCTGATCGACTGTGTCTCGACGCCCCCGCCCAGCAGCTCGTCGACCTCGTCGACGCCCCAGGTGAGCTTGCCGATCTGTTCGCGCCGCTCCAGCACGGTCGCGCCGGTCTCGAACCCGCCGATGTCGGCGGCCTCCCGGGCGGCCTGGATGATGTCGGCGGCCGACGACTCGCCGATGTCGGCCGTGTTCGACAGCTCGCCGGGGGAGGCGACCGCGATCCCCTGGAAGGAGTCGAAGCCGTTGTCCTGGAGCTTCTCCGCCGTCGCCGGGCCCACGCCCGGCAGGTCCTCGAGGTCCTCACTTGCGGACATACCCGTCACTGTGGCCCGCCGGTACATAAAGCCTCGTCAACACCCGAGTGGAAGTGAAACTGGGAGACGGCGTCCCGATCGGTCGGACGTGTCTCCCGAGGTTCACGTGCGAGAACGACGACCGGGGTCCGGAGCGTCGCCACGGCGCGGGCGGCGCCCCGCGGACTACTCCCAGGGGTGTCCGCCGGGCCGGTCGGGCCACAGCGGGTACCAGTAGGACTCGTCGTCCTCCAGGTCGAGTTCGCCGTCCAGCCGGGCGGTGAGTTTGAACTCCGCCGAGTCGTCGCGCTCGCGGCTCCGGACGTCCGCGGGGGCGAAGGGGTAGTAGCTCCCCCGCCGGAAGGAGTAGATCCAGTAGGCACGACGGTCGTCGCGGCCGTGCTCGAAGGCGAAGACCGCGGCCAGCAGCCGCGAGCCGTATCGGGCCTCGACGAGCGTGTCCGCGGCGAAGTGGACGGAGGTCACGAGGTCCTCGAAGGCGTCGTCCCGGAAGACGATCCAGCGGTAGCCGTGGTCGTCGACGACGGTCTCGAAGGTGGTCCCCGTCTCCTCGGCGCCGGCCTCCAGGATCGCCTCCACCTCGTCGACGGCCTCCCGGAAGTCCGTGCTGTCGACGTCGGCGAAACACAGCGCCGCCTCCTCGGTCGGCCGGTAGTCCAGGTCGGCCTCCATCGTGACGTAGGCGGTCGACATGCCGAACAGGTCCTCCGGGTCGGCGTCGCGGGTGGCGTCGGCTTCCGCGCGGGTGCCCAGCAGGCTCCGGAGTCCGTCGAGCAGCCCCATCAGATCCCCTCCAGTTCGGCTTCCAGATCACGGAGCCGTTCGATCCGTTTCTCCGTCGGCGGGTGGGTCCGGAACAGCCGGCCGATGAAGCCCACGTCGATCGGGACGATGAAGAAGGCGTTCATCTCGGACTGCTCGCGGAGGTCGTCCTGTGGGACCGTGTCCATCCGCCCGTCGATCGAGACGAGCGCGGAGGCCAGCGCCGCCGGGTCGCCGGTGATCGTCGCCCCGCCGCGGTCGGCGGCGTACTCCCGGTAGCGGGACAGCGTCCGGACGAGCAGGAAGGAGACGATCCACACCACGAACGAGACCCCGATGGCGACGATCACCGATCCGCCGCCCCGGCCGCGGTCGCGGCCGCCGAACAGCCACCCCCAGCGGACGACGATGAACGCGATCGTCGAGAGGAAGGAGGCGATCGTCATCACGGCGACGTCGCGGTTCTTGATGTGGGCCAGTTCGTGGGCGATCACGCCCGCCAACTCGTCGTCGTCGAGCGTCTCCAGGAGGCCCGTGGTGACACAGACCGCGGCGCTTCCCTTCGACCGACCGGTGGCGAAGGCGTTGGGCGTCCGGGTGTCGGCCACCGCCACCCTCGGCTTCGGGAGGTCGGCCTGCTGGGCGAGTCGCTCGACGGCGCGGTGGAGCTCCGGGTACTCGCTGGGGTCGGCCTCCTTCGCGCCCATGCTCCACAGCGCCAGCCGGTCGCTGAACAGCAACTGGGCCAGCGAGAACAGGGCGAAGGGGACGACGACGAACAGTAGACTCTGCGTGTACAGCGTCAGCACGCCGAGAAACAGGACGTAGACGGCCCCGAGCAGAAGGACGGTGACGACCATCCGCGCCCGGAGCCCCCAGTCCGGCTGCCATTCCATACCTCCCGTAGGCGACTGGCGCTCATAAGCGTCGTCGTCCGTGGACGGGTCGTTCGCGGCCGACTCGGCGCCTCGACTCCCGGTCGGCCCCGGCGGGTCTCCGTGCGTGGACGGCCGACTCGGCGCCTCGACCCCGGGAGTCCGGAACGCGCCCCTTTTCAGGGGCAGCGACCTACCGGAGGTCCATGAGCCGATCCGGCACGTTCTGCCCACGCTGTGGCCGGGACCTCGCCGAGACGCCGGGCCGTCGCCCCGGCGAGGAGCGGGACCCGGACCGCGTGCTGTGTGACGCCTGCTACTTCGAGGGGTTCGACCTGGTCGACGCCCCCGACCGCGTCGAGGTGCGGGTGTGTGCCCGCTGTGGCGCGGTCCACCGGGGCAACCGGTGGGTGGACGTCGGCGCCCGGGACTACACCGACGTCGCGATCGACGCCGTCACGGAGGCGCTGGGGGTCCACGTCGACGCCGACTCCGTCTCCTGGCGGGTCGACCCCGAACAGGTCGACGAGACCACCATCCGGATGCACGCGGAGTTCTCCGGCGTCGTCCGTGGCACGCCGGTCACCGAGGAGGCGACCGTGCCGGTGAAGATCGGTCGCGAGACCTGCACCCGCTGTGGGAAGATCGCCGGCGGCTCGTTCGCCTCGGTCGTCCAGGTCCGGGCCGAGGAGCGGACGCCGACCGACGACGAGCAGCGCCGCGCCCACGAGATAGCGGAGTCGTACATCGCCGACCGCGAGGAAGCGGGCGACCGCAACGCCTACATCGCCGACGTCATCGAGCGCGACGAGGGACTGGACCTGAAGATCTCCACCACCCAGATGGGCGAGGGGATCGCCAAGCGGATCGTCGCCCGGTTGGGCGGGGGGTACACGGACAACGAGACGCTGGTCTCGGAGGACGAGGACGGCAACGAACTCTACCGGGTGACCTACGCGGTCCGCCTGCCCCGCTACCGGCCCGGCGAGGTGATCGACCCGGAGGACGGGGACGGGCCCGTGCTGGTCCGCTCGGTTCGGGGGAACCTGAAGGGGGTGCGGCTGGCCTCGGGCGACCGCTACGAGGCCCGGTTCGAGGACGGGTCGGCCCCCGAGGCCCGCCGGCTGGGCGAGCGCGACGACGCCCGGGAGACGACGGTCGTCGCCGTCGAGGACGCCCACGCCGTCCAGGTGCTGGACCCGGAGACCTACCGCGCGGAGACGATCCCCCGGCCGGACTACCTCGACCCCGACGCCGACGAGGTGCCGGTGTTGAAGAGCCGCGCCGGCCTCCACGTGGTCCCCGGACCGGAGTACGAGCCCGATGCCTGAGGAGGGTCCCGCGGTCGTCGTCCCGAAGGGCCGCGCACAGGCGGCCGTCGACGCCGCGAAGCGCGAGGGCGTCTACGACGACGACCGCCGCGTCCGGCCCTACGGCGACACGGCGGACGAGGACGGACGGCCGACGGGACAGGACGACCGCCCCGGTGGGGACGACGCCGTCGTGCCGGGTGCGAGCGGCGCCGCCGGCTCTCGCGACGCGCCCGCCGCCGTGTCGGTGCCGGTGACCGAGCCACCGGAGACGGTCGACTACCTGGAGGTGGTCCGGCAGGTCGGCGAGCCCCGCCTCCGGACGCTCGCCGATCACCTCCGCGAGCGGGGGTGGACCGACGAGGAGATCGAGCGGGCCCCGTCGTCGTGGGCCGTCGTCGGCAGCGTCGTGCTCGTGGCGGTC
The DNA here is from genome assembly GCA_964569925.1 of uncultured Halobacteriales archaeon. Lineage (GTDB taxonomy): Archaea > Halobacteriota > Halobacteria > Halobacteriales > Haloarculaceae > CAZMWG01. Next base: position 3,882 of record CAZMWG010000093.1, read on the forward strand.
GGGGCGGCTCCCCGGCCCGACGAACTCGGTGAGGCGCTGCTGGCGCTGCACGGCGAGGCCGACACCGTGCTCGCACGCGGGGGGATCGCCGGCCGTCACCGGGAGCCCGACGTCGAGGTGATCGCCGGGGTCGGCGACACCGAGACCGTCCACCGCGAGCACGGCGTCGCCTACGGGCTGGACCTCGCGTCGGTGATGTTCTCGCCGGGCAACGAGCCCGAACGCGCCCGCATGGGCGAGGTGGTCGCCGACGGCGAGCGGGTGCTCGACACCTTCGCCGGCGTCGGCTACTTCACGCTGCCGATGGCGCTGGCGGGGGCGACGGTCACCGCGGTCGAACACAACCCGACCGCCTTCCGCTACCTCGTGGAGAACGCCCGGCGCAACGGCGTGGCCGACCGCGTGCGACCGTACCGCGGGGATTGTCGCGAGGTCGTGCCGCTGGTGGCCGAGGAGGGCCGGTTCGACCGGGTGGTGATGGGGCACTACGACGCGACCGCGCCCCGGCCGGACGACGGCGAGGCGACCGACGACGGACGGAGCGACCGGACGGCGGGCGAGGCGGTCGGCTACGACTACCTCGACCCGGCGTTCGAGGCGGTCGCGGACGGCGGCGTCTGTCACGTCCACGACGCCGCGCCGGAGTCGCGGGCGCCCGATCGGGCCGTCGAGCGGGTCCGTGAGGCCGCCGCCGGCGTCGACCGTGCGGTCGAGGTGACCGACACCCGCGAGGTGAAGGGCTACAGCGAGGGGGTCGTCCACGTCGTCGTCGACGCGGTCCTGCGGTGAGCCCCGGTCCTGTGGCGACCTCGTGGCTCCGGCCGCCGACACGCTCCGCCGGCGACCTCGCGGTCCCCGCTGTCGACGCCACTCCGAGTCCCGATACCCGTCCGTCCCGGCCGATAGGTCGGACGTTTATACCCCCCGGCCGCCAACGGACGTGTATGGACCGACAACAGATCATCGCGATCGTGTTCGTGCTGTTGATGATCGGGTCGTCGGTGGTCTACGGCGCGAGCCTGCTGGTCTAGCCGGGCAACTCCACGGTCGCGGTCGTCCCGTCGCCGGTCTCGAAGCGCAGGTCCCCGCCCAGCCGCCGGACCCCCCACCGAGCGAGCCACAGCCCCAGGCCGGTGCCGTGCTGGAGATCGGTCTCCGCGTCGGCGTCGAGGACGTCCGTCTCGTCGGCGGGGATCCCGGGCCCGGCGTCGACGACGCGGATCCGGGTCGGCGGGCCGGACTCGACGCGGAGCGCGACCGGCTCCGCCCCGTGCTCCAGGGCGTTCTCGACGAGTTCCACCAGCACCACCCGGAGCACCTCGCGGTCGGTCTCGACGACCGCGTCGGTCTCGGGGAGCCGGACACCCTGCCCCCCGCCGTCGGCGCCGACGGGCCGCCCCCGTGGGTCCCCGTCGTCGGGCGGCCGTCCGGTCGCCTCGCCGACGACCTCGTCGAACAACCCGGCGACCGCGACGCGCTCCGGACGGAGCGGCCCCTCGACGATCCGCTCGATCTGGCGGGCCTTCCGGCCCAGGTCGACCAGTTCGTCGGCCTTCCGGACCGCGGTGTCGAGCATCCCGACGACGTCGTCGTCGTCGATCCGGCCGCGGGCGGTCTCGGCGAACCCGCGGACGACGGTCATGTCGTTGCGGAGGTTGTGTCGCAGCGCACGGTTGAGTACCGACAGCCGCTGTTCCCGGCGCCGCTCCTCGGTGACGTCGCTCAGCACGACCGTGTGGCCGACGTGGACGCCGGCGGCGTCGGTCAGCGTCGACACCGAGAGCTTGTACGTCCGGACGTCGCCGTCCCGGCGCAGCCGGACGGTCTCGTCGTCGGTCACCGCGACCGCGCTCCCCAGGAGGGCCGAGAACGACTCGGTGAGCGCCGCCGCCGGCTCGACGCCGAGCAGGTCCGCCGCGGCGTCGTTGAGCGTGACCACCCGGTCGCGCTCGTCGAGGACGACCACCGGGTTCCGGAGGTCGTCGAGCGCCGCCCGCTCGCCGGCACGGCGAGTCGCCGGGTGGAACTCGAACATGTTCGAGCCGACGAACGCGTAGGCGTCCAGCGCCACGTGCGGGAGAAAGCCGAGCACCGCGTAGTTGAGCCCCGGTCGGGGGGCGATCCCGAACACCCAGACGGCGAGGCCGACGGTCGGCGGGAGCGTGCTCAGGCCGACGGCGACCGCCTCGCCGCGGTAGAGCCGGCCGTAGCTGACGACGGTGTCGAACAGCAGGAGGCTGCCGGCCAGCGCCCAGGTCAGCCCGACCACGACCCCGACGACCGCGACCGGCGTGAAGTCGTAGGCGACGAACGTGGCACCGGCGGCCCGCACGAGTTCGGCGTCGGTCCAGAACACCGTGTGCAGTCCCAGCCCGTTCGTGGCCGTCCCGGCGACCAGCGCGGGGGGTACGGCGAGCAGCCCCCGGAACCACGGCCGCTCGACGACCGCCCCGCGGCCGGTGTATGCCAGCGCGAACGCGAGGAAGGCGACCACGACGGCCCCGACCGCGCCCCACTGGAGGTACTCCAGAGCCCACCGGAGGTCGGCCGCCGAGCGCGGGAGCAGGAGCGCGACCCCGTAGAGCAGCCCCCAGGCCGCCTGACAGGAGAGACTCCCCAGAAACCAGTCGACCCCCGGTTTCCCGCGGTAGCGCCGGAGGTAGGCGACGAGTCCCACGGAGCCGACCCCGGTGAGGAGAGCGGCCAGCGCGGGCCACGGGAGTCCGAACACGTCCGTCCGCAGGACGCGGGCGCTCTTTCCTCTTGTGGGATCAGAGGAAGTCCCGGACGTCCGAGTACCACATGTCGTGTTCGTCGGCGGCGTCGACGGCCCGGGCGACCCGCGCGGCGATGGCGTGCCAGCACAGCTGTTCGGGGTCGGCGGGGTCGAGGTTGTACTCGGCGTCCGCACAGCCACAGCCGTCGTCCTCGACGACGTACTCGTCGGCGTGGCCGACGACGACGGTGAAGTCGCGGTACTCCTTCACGCGGCCCTCGCCGACGGCCTCGATTGCCCGCCGGCCGCGGTCGCCGTGGACCGAGACCACCCGCTCGACGGTCTCGGGGGTCAGCTCCCCGGCCTCCGCGAGCGCGGTCTCCCACTCGTCCACGGCAGTCATGGACCGTCATAGCGGAACCGGCGACAAAACGCCACCGGCTCGCGGGCCGGCCGCAGGAGTCGAGCGTGTGGCTTTTGCTCGCCGGCCGCCACCCGCGGGTATGCGCGTCACGGAGGGGCAGGTGACCGTCGAGGTGCCCGAACAGGCCGAGGCGGGCCGTGGGGACGCGGTCTTCTTCAACCCCGACCAGGAACTCAACCGCGATCTGACCGTCGCGGTCCTGCGGGCCTACCGCGACCGCGAGCCCCGCGCCGGGACGTACCTCGACGCCACCGCGGCCTCGGGGATCCGCGGGGTGCGGGCCGGCGCCGACGGCTGGGAGGCCACGCTGTGTGACCGGGACCCCGACGCGGTCGCGCTCTGTGAGCGCAACCTCGAACGGGCCGGCGTCGCCGGCGAGGTCCGCCACGCGGACGCGAACGTCCTGTTGCACGAGGAGGCGTTCGACGTGGTGGACCTGGACCCCTTCGGCACGCCGATCCCCTTCGTCGACGCCGCCGTCCGGGGGACCCGGAACCTGCTCTGTGTCACCGCCACCGACACGGCGCCGCTGTGTGGCGCCCACTTCGAGAGCGGCGTCCGCTCGTACGGCGCCGTCCCGCGCAACACCGAGTACCACGCCGAGATGGGCGTGCGCGTGTTGCTGTCGGCGCTCGTCCGGACCGCCGCCCGCTACGACGTCGCCGCCCGGCCGCTGCTCTCTCACGCCACCCGCCACTACGCGCGGACCTACCTGGCCTTCGACTACGGCGCGACCCCCGCGAACGGCGCGATCGACGACCTGGGCCACGTCCACCACTGCCGGCACTGTCTGTGGCGGACGAGCGAGCGGGGGCTGATCGCCGACCCGCCGGCCGCCTGCCCGGAGTGTGACCACGGGATCGAGACGGCGGGACCGATCTGGCTGGCCCGGACCTGCGAGCCCGAGTTCGTCGACGCGGTCGCCGAGGCCGTCACCGACGACATGGGGACCGCGGACCGGGCGCGGGACCTGTGTGAGCGACTCGCCGCCGAACTCGACGCCCCCACCCACTACGACCAGCACAGGCTGTGCAAGCGCTGGGGCCGGGGCGCGGGAGCGATGGACGACTTCCTCGCGGCCCTGCGGGCGGCGGGTCACGGCGCGAGCCGGACCCACTACGGCGGAACGACGTTCAAGACCGACGCCGGCGTGGCCGAGATCAGGGCCGCGACCGGCGACGAGGAGTGAGGCGGCCGGCGAGAGGCGCCGAGACGGTCGGCCGCGGGTCCGAAAACCGGGTGCGGGCCGGGGCGACTCAGGCCAGCCGGCGGAGCCGCTCGACCAGTTCGATCGCGAGCAGGTAGGCGGGCCGCAGAAAGTAGTTGACCATCCCGAGCAGTCCCAGCAGGCCGCCCAGCGCCTGGAGCTCCCCGGGCGTCGCGCCGGTGCCGAGCAGGACCGTCAGCGCGGCCAGGCCGAGCGCGGTCCAGGCGTCCCGGAGGTAGCGGTCGAGGTCGTGGCCCAGCACCCGACCGACCGTCGGGAGCGAGTCCCGGCCCAGGAAGGCCGCGACGCTTGCGGCCCCGAGCGCGAGCGCGAGCGGGAGGGAGGCGCCGACGCCGGCCAGGCTCAGGCCGATCAGGAGCAGCCCGGCCGTCAGCGGGACGACCGTCGACTCCGTCGCGAGACCGCGGAGCGACCGCTGCACGCTCGTGCCGTCACGCCCGGCCCGCATATGCTTGCCGTTATTACCGCGGGCCCCACACCGGCCGGACGTGCTACGGCGCACCGTCGGGACGGCGCGCGCGGTGCTGGGGGCGGTGCGGGAGAGTCAGCTGAGCTTCCTGGCCGCCGGCATCGCCTACTACGCGCTCGTCTCCCTGTTCCCGCTGGGGCTGCTGGCGCTGGTGGTCGCCACGGTCGTCGGCGGCGAGGCGTTCGCCACGACGGTGGTCGACCGACTCGGGGCGGTGTTGACGCCGGCGACGGCCGAACTGGTCACCGACACGCTGTTCGACGCCCGCGGCCAGACCGGCGCGACGCTCGTCAGCGTCGGCCTGCTGCTGTGGGGCGGCCTCCGCCTGTTCCGCGGGCTCGACGTCGCCTTCTCCGTGGTCTACGGCGTCGACGGCACCGAGAGCTTCGTCGAACAGTTGAAGGACGCGCTGATCGCGTTCCTGGGCTTCGCGGCGGCGATCGGCGTCGTCGTCGTCGTGAGCGGGCTGCTGGCCCGGTCGGGCGTCGCCGGGGTCGGCCTGCTGGGACCGGCGGGGCTGGTCGTCGCGCTCACGGTCGTCTTCCTCCCGCTGTACCTGGTCTTTCCGGACGTCCCGGTGACCGTCCGCGAGGCCCTGCCCGGGACGGCGCTGGCGGCGGCGGGCTGGACGCTCCTGGGCACTGCCTTCTCCGCGTACGCGCAGGTGGCGGGGAGTTTCGCCGTCTACGGCATCGTCGGCGGGATCCTGCTGCTCGTGACCTGGTTCTACTTCGCCAGCCTCGCGGTGTTGTCCGGCGCGGTGCTCAACGCCGTCCTCGCCGGCGTCCTCGAGGACCGGCAGCTACAACAGGCCGCCGGACCCAGGGTCGGAGCGATGACCGACGAGGAGGCGTCGGACGACGACCCGGACGCCGGGGCGGACCTCGACGGCGCCGGTCCCGGGGTGACCCGGGGCCGGGGCGGGGACGGCGACGACCCGGACGGCGACGGATCGGACGACGAGGGGTCGGACGACGGCGGCACGGACGCCGGGACGGCCGTCCGGGAACTGCGCGCCGAACTGGAGTCGTTCCGCGAGGACGTGGACGAGCGGACGCTCCACCGCGACGAGGTCGAGGACGACCTCCGGCGGTACGTCCGGGCCAGGGTCCGCCGGGGCAAGGCCCGGGGCTGGGGCCCGTACCTCGTGTTACTCTACGGCACCGTGATGACCGTCGGCGCCTTCCGCTTCCTGTCGGGGGGCTGGGCGATCCTGGCGATGCTCGTGGTCTGGCTGTCGACGCTCGGGCTGTACGCGCTGATGTTGCTCGTCGGGTTCGGCGTGAACCTGCTGGGGCTGCCGGGGCGTCTGGCCGACCGGTTCCGAGACTGACCGCGAGCGCCGAGACGACGGCCGGGGGTCGGTTCGACGGCGACAGACGACCGGGCCCGAGGCGGGTCCTCGGGCGGAGCCATCGACGCCACACGCCGCTCGCGACCCGCCTCGGGCCCGCGACCGCCTCACGCCCGGGACCGTCGCCGGCCGACGGCGACCGCCGCGACCGCGACGGCGACCGTCACGACCGCGAGGACGCCGGCGGCCGGCCCGGTCCCGCCGGCGGCGTCGACCAGCAGGAGCCAGCCGTAGCCGATCGGCGAGGCCGACTCCCCGTCGGAGTAGCCCAGTCCCGACAGCAGACCCATGTACAGCAGCCAGCCCCCGGCGGAGTAGACGAGAAACCGGCCCCGGTCCATCCCGGCGACGCCGGCGGGGATCGAGATGGGCGTCCGGACGACCGGGAGCAGGCGGCCCCAGAACATCGAGGTGGTCCCCCAGCGGCGGAACCAGTCGGTCGCGCGGTCCAGTTCCTCCTCCGGGAGGTAGACCAGGTGGCCGTACCGCCGGAGCACCGCCTCCCCGCGGACGCCGAACAGTTCGTAGGCCAGCACGCTGCCGAGGATCGAGCCGACCCACACCACCCCTAAAAACAGCGCGAACGACGCCGGTCCCGACACCATCGCGACGGCCGCAAGCGGGATGACGACCTCGCTGGGTACGAAGTGGAGCACGAAGGACGTCTCCAGCACCGTGAACAGGAAGAGCGCGAGGAAGCCGTAGCGGTCGACGGCCCCCACGGCGGCGTCGGTCAGCGAGCCGATCACGCTCGTCCGATCGGCGACGCCGCGTTATAGGCCTTTCCGGTGTGTCTCGCCGCGCGAGGGCGCGCGGGGGCGATCGGCGCCGACCCGTTCACCGGGCGACGGCGTCCTCGTGGCCGTTCAGAACGTCTCCAGGTAGCGGTCGAGTTCCCACTCGGAGACGGAGACGAGGTAGTCCTGGAACTCCTCGCGCTTGGCCTGGACGAACTTCTCCGAGGTGTGGGGGCCCAGCGCGTCCATGACGACCTCGTCGGCCTCCAGGGCGTCGATCGCTTGGCCGAGGTTCGACGGCAGCGTGTCGATGCCGTACTCCTCGCGCTTCTCCTCGTCGAACTCGTAGATGTTCTCGC
>CAZMWG010000094.1:0-11095 GCA_964569925.1 uncultured Halobacteriales archaeon
CCTCTCCCTCGCTCGACCCGCCCCCGGAGCCGCCGCCCCCCTCCGAGAGCGAACGCCGTTCCTACGACGTCGTGGTCCGGGAGCGCGAGTCGGAGTACATCGCGACGGGCCCCGACGGCGACAGCTTAGTCTCGGGAACCGACGGCTGGTCGGTGCTCGCGGACGCCGTCGCGGCCGCGCCGGCGGGCGGGTCGGTCCGGGTCCACGGCCGGTACGAGAGCGACGGCCCCATCGTGGTGACGAAGCCGCTGACCCTCGACGGGCACGGGGCGGTCGTGTCCCACCGGACGACCGGCGAGTTCGTCTTCCGCTTCGAGGGGCGACGGCGCCGCCGGACCGCGCTCGCCGAACCCGCCGCGACGGGCGACAGCACGGTCACGCTCGCCGACGCCTCGGGGGTCGAGCCCGACGACGTGGTGTTGCTCAGAGCCGACGAGGCCCGGCCGGTGCTGGGTCGGGGCCACCCTCCCGGCGAGCCACAGAGCGCCCTGGGGGCCGACGGCTCGACGGTGGGGCTGTCGGACTCGGTCGTCTGGCGGGGCGGCTACGAGCCCGGGACGACGGCCTTCGTCTTCGAACCCATCGAGGTCCACGTGTCGGGGTTCGACATGCGGGCGCCCGCGAAGGACGAGAGCTACTACGGCCTGATGGCCCGGGCCTGTCGGAACTCGACGTTCGAGGGGCTCCGAATGGAGAAGTTCGGGAGCCGAGCGCTGTTGCTGACCGCCGCCGCCGACTGTCGGGTCCGTGACTGTACGGTGTTACAGAGCGCCGACCTGGCGGCCGCGGACGGCTACGGGATCCAGGTGTGGTCGGGCTGTCACGACGTCCTCGTCGAGGGGTGTACCGCCAAGGAGTGTCGCCACGCGCTGTCGGTGACCGCCGGCGGCGACCTCCAGGTGGCCTCCCGGGCGATCACGTTCCGGGACTGTTTCGCCACCGGCACCGGCGCCGGCGCGCTCAACTGCCACGGCGGGTCGGCACACGACGTCCGGTTCGAGGGGTGTACGGTCCACACGTGGGGGGATCCGGGGCTGACCACCGGCGCCCAGCGCACCAACGTCTCCGGCTGTGAGTTCCGGATGGACGGCCACAACGCCGTCGGCACCCGCGGGGACGGCCAGGAGGGGGTGCTGACGGTCACCGACACGGACGTCTACGGCGCGGACAACGGGGTGAAGATCAACCGGGAGGGCGACCTCGAACTGTCACCGCTGTGGAAGCTGGTCCAGCTAGAGGGGGTGCGACTGTACGACTCCAACCACCTGTTCTCGCTGGCCGCGGGCGACCTGGACCGGCTGCGGAGCCTCTCCGTGCGGGGCTGTTACTGGGACGCGGTCGACGAGGAAGGGATCCGCCTGGCCAACCGGCTGGACGGGGGCGTGATCGCGAACAACCACTTCGGCGCGGCGTCGGACCGTCCGCACGTCCTGGCCCGGGGGGACGGCGGCGACGGTGTGACCGGTCTCACCATCGTCGGCAACCGGTTCGAACCCTCGACGGCCGGGGAGTTCGTCAGGCTGGTCGACGCCCGCCGCTGTGTCGTCGCCGACAACACGTTCCTGGCGGACTCCTCGATGAACGTCTACGTGGACGGCCCGAACGCGACGGGCAACTCGATCACCAACAACACCTACTACGCGCCGGACCCGCCGGCGGATCCGATCCGGGAGGACGAGGGGTCGGTAGCGACCGGCAACCAGGTCCACGACCTCGGCGGCGGCGGCTGGCTCTGACCGCTCCGCGGCCCGCCCGGCGACCGCGTGGTCGGGACGCCGGCGTCCCGGCGCCACCCCGGAGTATCGATGTTCTAACAATGACCGTGCGGGGGGTACCGTGGAGCCGTGACCGACAGAGGCAACGTGGTCTGGATAACGCTCGAGAGCATCAGGTACGACCACACGTCCGCGAGCGGCTACGACCGGGACACCACCCCGTCGCTCCGGCGGATCGCCGACGGTCCGTCGGGGGCCGCCTTCGACCGCTGTATCACCCACGGCAACTGGACGGGGACCTCCTCGGCCTCGATCCTGACCGGGACCACCCCGCCGACCCACGGGATCTACGGCGAGAGCGAACTCGTGTTGCCGGAGTCGGTCCGGACGATCCCCGAGTTGCTCCCCGAGGAGTACGCCACCCGGAGCCTGATCTCGAACCCCAACGCCGGACCCGCCCGCGGGCTCGACCGGGGGTTCGACGACGTGCGCTTCGTCGTCCCCTCGCGGCTGCGCGAGGACGTCGGCTGGCGGCCGCTGCTGGGGGCGGTCCCGGAGCTGTGGACCCACGGGGGCGGGCTGACGACGGACGTCGACCGACACAAGGGGCTCAGCTCCTACCTGGCGGTCGACCTCGCGAGACGCTTCCTCCGGTCGGGCGAGGAGCCGTACTTCCTCTATCTCCACCTCGGCAGCAGCCACCATCCCTATCTCCCGCCGCCGGCCTTCGCCGGCCGGTTCGCCGACGACCTCTCGACCGGCGCCGGCCGGGCGCTCGACCTCGTCCAGTCCCGCTACGCGGACGTCCACGAGTTGATCGCCGACGGCGGCCTCCCGGCGGCGGAGCTGCCGGCGGTCGAGGCGATGTACGACGCCGTCGTGGCCCACGTGGACCACTGCGTCGGCCTGCTGTACGGCGCGGTCCGCCGTCACGACCCCGAGGCGACGGTCGTGGTCACCGCCGACCACGGGGACCTGCTGGGCGAGCACGGTCTCGTCGGCCACAAGTTCGTCCTGGACGACGCCCTGGTGCGGGTGCCGCTGGTGACCCACAACCTGGACGGGGTCGGGGACCGGACCGACGACGTCGTCCAGCACGCCGACGTGGTCAGGACGCTGCTGGCCGAGCGCGACGTCGCGGACGACCAGCTGGAGGGGATCGACCTGCGGACGGAACGCCGCGAGCACGCGGTGACCCAGCGGTCGGGGACAAACGCCGTCCGCAACTTGGAGCAGGTCCGCGAGCACGCCCCCGACTTCGAGTCGCCGACGCCACACCTCTCGACGCTGACGTCGGTCCGGTCGACCGACCACAAGCTGTTACACAGCGAGGACGCGGTGGAGCTGTTCGAGCCGCCCGACGAGTCGACCGACCTGGCGGGGCGGCGTCCGGCGACCCGCGAGCGGCTGGTCGCGGCGGCCGAGGCGTGGCTCGAGGACCACCAGCCAGGACCGGCGGCCCGGCGCGAGCGGGAACTGGACGCCGACGTCCGGAACCACCTCTCGGACATGGGGTATCTCGTCTAGAGCCGTGACGGGTTCGATCCACGGTCCCGGGCCGACGATCCGCGGGACGCCGAGGGGGACGATCCGCTCCCCGGTCGTCCCGGGCGTCGCCCGCGCGGACCGATCGACGCCGTCGTCGGCCGGACGAGACGGCCGGTCCCGTCCGTGGGGCGCGCGCCGGAGGTGGGGACGGTGATCTCGCTCAGTCAGCTCCGGTTCGGGGCCAGACACCCGGAACTGGCCCTCTCGAAGCTCAACGGGACGATCAACCGCTTCCGGGTGGGCGAGTCCTACTACCCCGACGGGGTCGACGTGTTCGCGGAGGACTGGGACAACCTGCTGATCCTCGACGCCTGCCGACACGACTTCTTCGTCGAACAGGTCTGGTTCGGGGGCCACACCGAGAAGCGCCGCTCCCGGGGGACCACCAGCCGGGAGTTCGTCCGCGGCAACTTCACCGACAGGACCGCCCTCGACACGGTGTACGTCTCCGCGAACCCGTGGTACCTGCGGCTCCACGAGCGGATCGGCGCCCAGGTCCACGACTACGTCAACCTGCACGACGACGCGACGCGGGACGCGGCCGACGGACTCACGACCCGACCGGGGACGGTGACCGAGCACGCCCGGGTGGCAAACGAGGAACACCCGGACAAGCGCCTGATCGTCCACTACCTCCAGCCCCACCATCCCTATCTCTCGGAGTTCGGCCGCCGGACAGTCGACCACAGGCGGGACGCGATGCTCGCCGTCAAGGAGAGCGGCGCCGACCGGGCGGACGTGGTCCGGGCCTACCGGGAGAACCTGGACCTGGTGTTGCGCGAGGTGGAGTCGCTGCTGGAGGATCTCGTCGGCCGGACGGTGATCACCGCCGACCACGGGGAACTGCTGGGCGAGCGCGAGCGCCCGATCCCGGTCCGGCGGTACGGCCACCCGGGCGGGGTGTACGTCCGGGAACTGCTCGAGGTCCCCTGGCACGTGATCGAGAACCGGCCGCGCAAGGACGTCGTCGCCGAGGATCCCGTCGACCGGTCCGACGGGGCGACCGACCAGGCGGCGGTCGAACAGCAACTGAAGGACCTGGGCTACCGGGTCTGAGCAGCGTCTCCGTGTGGGAGTCGATCCGACCGGGGGGGTCGGGGCGGCGCCCGGAGACCCCTTTCGACGACGGCGCCACTCCCCGTCTCCGGGGCTCAGGAGGGGCCGCCGGATCCGGCACGGTCGCCCGTGGCGGGGGTCGACCCCGCGGGGCCCGCGAGCCTGTCGAAGGTGAGCCCGAACAGCAGGAACAGCCAGCCCGCGAGCACGAGCACCGTCGAGAGGGCGGCCCCGAGCGCGACGCCGGCGCCCGCGGTCAGGAAGGCGAGGAGCGTGTAGAGCCCGCCCAGCAGGCCGACGCCGGTGACGGCGATCCCGGAGGCGTAGAACAGGACCAGCGGGTGGAACGTGGTCACCAGGTAGCGGGACTTCAGCCGCCAGAGGAACGAGCGCAACAGCAGCAACGACACCCGCGGGATGTACGACGAGTAGCTGATGTGGCTCTCCTCGTCGGCGTAGCGGGCGCTGGTGGGCACGTCGGCGACCCGGACGCCGGCGACGTTGAGACGGACCAGCACCTCGTTGCAGTAACCGTACCCCTCGTACATGTCGCGGACGCCGATCGCCCGCAGGGCCTCGCGGGAGACGACGGTGTAGCCGTTCTGTGGGTCCATCAACCCCCAGTAGCCGCTGGCGATCCGCGTGAGGAAGGTGAGAACCCGGTTGCCCAGCAGCCGGAACCCCGGCATCTCGCCGCGGTAGGCCCGGGTCGACAGCCGGTCGCCCTTGGCGTAGCCGGCCGTCCCCTCGACGACGGGGTCGAGCAGGGCCGACAGCGCCGTCGGGTCCATCTGTCCGTCGCCGTCGATCGTCGCGACCGCGTCCACGCCGTCGACGAGTGCGGCGAGATAGCCCGTGACGATCGCTCCGCCGGCGCCACGGTTCTCGCGGTGGGAGACGGCGACCACCCGGCCCCGGCGGACCACGGCGTCGGCCCGCTCGGCGAGCGCGGCGCCGAAGCCCTCCCCGTCGTCCATCGCGTCGAGGTCCCACTCCGCCTGTAGTTCGGCCGTCCCCGTCGACCGACCGGCGGCGGTCGCGCCGCCGGGTCCGGCGTCGGGACGCGTCGCCGCCCCGCCGTCGGCGTCGGACGCCGCGGTGCCCCCGTCGGTCCGCTCGTCCGGTCCTCCCGACCGATCGGTCCCGCAGACGACGGTGCCCGGGTCGGCGCGTCCTCCCCAGCCGTTCGACCCCCTGGTGTCGGGACGAGCGACCCCACTGCCGGGCCGCGCTCCGTCGCCATCCGGCGGCTCACCGTCGACGTCCGCCGCCGCGGCCGCGAGGGTCTCGTCCCAGGTGTCGTCCGTGGAGTCGTCGTCGACAACGTACACCCGGTCGACGTAGTCGGGGATCCCCCGGACGACGTCCCCGACGAACGCCGCCTCGTTGTACGCCGGCACGACGACGCCGACGGTGTGGTCCGCGTACATCGGTCACAGTCCCCGGTAGACGAAGCCGTGGTCGCGCACCGTCTCCCGGTCGTAGGTGCCCGTCACGTCGACCAGCACGGGCAGTTCGTTCATCTCGTCGCTCACCGCCGCGAGGTCCATCGACGCGAACCGCTCGTGGGCCGTCGCCAGCAGCAGTCCGTCGAAACCCGCGACGGAGAACTCCGACTGGACCGGCAGATCGAACGTCGACCGGATCCGGTCGTCCGGGGCGTGCGGGTCGACGCCGACCAGTTCGACGACGTCCCGGAGCCGGTCGACGGCGTCCTCGAGCACCGGCGAGCGGACGTCGTTGGTGTCGGGCTTGTACGCGAACCCGAGGACGAGCAGCCGCGGTTCCGCGCCCGTGAGCGCCGGCGGGACCCGGCCGCCGTTGGTCCGCCCGGCCCTCGATCCGCCCTCGCCGGCGCCCTCCGCCGTCCACCCGCCGTCGGTCGTCCCCGTCTCCTCGTCGACGCCCGCGACCTCGGTCGACAGCGCCGACAGTCGCTCGGCGAACGCGTCCGCCGTGAGCCGCGAGACGTAGGCCGCGAAGTCGTCGTTCGTCGCCCGGGCGGCCCGCATGAGACGCGGATCGAACCCGTGTCGGTCGAACTGCCAGATCAGGTACTTCGGGTCGACGGGGATGCAGTGGCCGCCGACGCTGCCCGGGTGGTAGCCGTGGAAGTTCCACTTGGTCGAGGCCGCCTCGACCACGTCGCGGGCCTCGACCGGGAGGTCGAGGTGGTGACAGCCGTAGGCGAACTCGTTCATCAGCGCGATGTTGACGTCGCGCTGGGTGTTCTCCAGACACTTCGCCGCCTCGGCGGTCTCCATGGTCGGCGTGACGTGGACCCCCGCGTCGACGACGTCCTCGTACAGCGCGCGGAGCCGTTCGCGCGCCGTCTCGTCGTGGCCGCTGACCAGTTTGACGATGTCCGCGAGCCCCCGGGCCGCGTTGCCCGGGACCGTCCGCTCGGGCGAGTAGCCGACGAAGAACTCCTCGCCGGCGGTCAACCCCGACGCCCGTTCCAGCGCCGGCACCAACCGCTCCCGGGTCGCCCCCGGGTAGACGGTGGACTCGAGCGCGACCGTCGCGTCCGTCCCCAGGACCTCCCCGACCGTCTCGCCGGCGCTCTCCACGAACGCCAGGTCCGGCCGGCCCTCGTCGTCGACCGGGGTGGGTACCGTGATCAGGTAGTAGTCGCTCCCCGCCAGCGCCCCCGCGTCCGCGGTGAACGTCACCTCGCTCCGGCGGACGGTCTCGGCCCCGACCTCGTCCGTCGGGTCCTCGCCCGCCCCGAGACGCTCGACCGTCCGGCGGTCCGTGTCGTACCCGACCACCTCGTACCCCGCAGCGTCGAACGCCGTGCCCAGCGGGAGGCCGACGTACCCCATGCCGACCACACTGATCCGGGACATATTGGCCAAAACACCAGTTCGTATGTGTATAGTTATGGAGCTTATGCCGTCGAGAGGCTCTCTACATCGGTTTCAATCGACTCCGTTCCGGATCAGCGTGAACGTATCCCTTCGATGGTACGTTCGGCCTCCTCACGCCCGGGGGAGACGTCCGCGGCCGGGGCGACCGGAGGCGACCTCCGGAGGACGACGCGGAGATCCGCCGGCAGAACCGGTCTTCGGGCAGTTCACTCGGAGCCGCCTCGGGCGACCCTCTGCCCGGATGTCGCGCTCGGGGCGAGGTTCGACGGCCGAGGCCGCCGGGAACCGGCGTCCGCGGCCGTGCACCCTCCGTGTCCGCGCCGGTTTCGTTCGCTCCCCCGTTAGTGGCCCCGTACGGGCGGACCGGGTACCGGTCGGTGGAACTATCGACACGTTCCACTACGGCCAGGTCCGGAGCCGAGCCTCGGCGACCTGTGGATAAGCTACTGGTACGTGGCCACGATGCCGTCCGGCGAAACGTATCGGGAAACGGACCGTTCGGAACGAGAGACTGTTCGCGAAAATGATGTTTTTCGGCGTGTCACCGGACGGCTACGACGGGCACGGACCGACGCGCTCGCCCGTCGTCCGGTACCACGGGTCCGGAACCGCCGTCGTCGCCGCCGAGACGGTCGATCACCGCCCGGGACGGCGAACGACCCCGACTCGTGCGTTCGCCGACCGCCGCGAGGGCGGCCCGTAGCCCCCGTCTACGGCCGGTTCGGTGTCACTGCCGGACCACCCGCGACCGCGGAGGCGAGATCCTGTCGTCGGTCGGAATATAGTATGAATCTAATACGACCGTGGGCACCGGCTACCGTCCCCCGGCGACCCGACCCGCGGGGCGGAGCACGGGTGCCGGCCGCCGCCCACCCCGAACCGCGGCGACACGACGACCCCCACCGGGCCACGGGACGGTCCCGCGCCGACCTGTGGCGGGTCGCTCCCGACGGTGGGTCACCCCAGACGGCGGGGCGCCCGTCCGGCGGGACGGTGCCAACGCCCGGGAAGCCGCCCCGGCGGGACCCGGGCCGGTGGGCGGTCCGCCGTCGGACGATACCACGTCCATTACTAATCGTGGGGGCGGCGAGCGGGGAGTCACGGCCGGAGTGGGTCCCCTGCAGGACCGCTCCGACGCCGCCACAGGTGACCCGCCATCCATGCGAACCCTCGTGATCGGACTGGACGGTGTCTGCTCGTCCGTGTTGGATCCGCTGATCGACGACGACGTGACCCCCACCCTCGGACGGCTCCGGGCCGACGGCGCCGCCGGGCCGCTCACCTCGCAGTTGCCCCCGTGGACGCCCAGCGCGTGGCCGTCGCTGTACACGGGGGTCAACCCCGGCAAGCACGGCGTCTACGGCTTCCTGGACTTCGACGGCTACGACTGGGACGTGGTCAACCGCTCGCACGTGAAGGAGTTCGCCGTCTGGGAACTGCTGTCGGTCCACGGCTTCTCCTCGGTCGTGGTGAACGTCCCGGCCACGCACCCCCCGCGGTCGTTCGACGGCGTCCTGGTGCCGGGCTACATGGCCCCCGAAGAGCCGACCTGCCACCCCGAGGGGACCTGGACGGAACTCCAGGAGGCGCTGGGGGGCTACTCGCTGTACGGCGAGACCCTCGACTCGACCGCCACGGACGCGGCGCTGGCGTCGAACCTGGTCGACCTGGCCGAGAGCCGCGGCGAGGCGTTCCGTCACCTCGTCGCCGACCGCGACCCGGACTTCGGCTTCGTGCAGTTCCAGGCCACCGACGCCGTCTACCACCAGCTCCCCGACGACGAGGCGGCGATCCGTCGGGTGTACGGCGCGGTCGACCGCGCGGTCGACGAGATCCTGTCGGCCTGTGAGCCCGACGTCGTGCTGGTCGTCAGCGACCACGGCCTCGGGCCGATGGAGGGCCGCGAGTTCCGGGTCAACGACTTCCTCCGCGAGTGCGGCTACGTCGAGACCACCGCCGACGGCGAGGGGGCGCCCTCCTGGAAGTCGATCGCCCGCGAGCGCAACCGCGAGGACGGTGACGCCGGCGGGGCGGCGTCGCTGGTCGAGTCGGCGCTGTCGGGGGCCGCACGCGTCGGGATCACGAGCCAGCGGATCGGTCGCCTGCTGGAGCGACTCGGGCTCGCGGACCTGGTGCTCGACGCCGTCCCGACCGAGGTCGTCAGGGCGGGGAGCGAGGGGATCGACTTCCCGGCCTCCGGCGCCTACATGCGCGTGCGGACGGAGATGGGTGTCAGGATCAACTTGGCGGGCCGCGAGCCCGACGGCGTCGTCCCGGTCGGGGAGTACGAACGGGTCCGGACCGAACTGATCGAACGGCTGCGGGCGGTGACGACGCCCGCCGGCGACCCGGTGTTCGAGGCGGTCCAGCCGCGGGAGGCGGTGTTCGACGGGCCCTACGTCGAGGACGCCCCGGACGTGGTGACGGTCCCGAGCGGCTTCGACCACCTATTGGTGTCGACACTGAAGGGCGAGCGCTTCGGCGACCCCTCCGAGCCGTGGGAACACAAGCGCGAGGGCATCGTCGTGGCGGCGGGCGAGGGGGTGGATCGGGGGGCGGACCTCGCGGACGCCCACCTGTTCGACGTCACGCCGACGATCCTCTCGACGTTCGGACTGCCGGTCGGCGAGCGGATGGACGGGACGGTGCTGCCGGTCGTCGAGGCGACCGACCGGGGGACCTACGACCCGTTCTCGCCCGACCGGGCCGTCGCCACCGACGACGGCGCCGTCGAGGACCGGCTGTCGGACCTGGGCTACCTGGACTGATCGGCCGCGCCGATCGGGTTCCCGGCGACGACACCCGGAGCGCCGGGTCTCGCTCGGCTCGTCGGGTCGGTCCCGTCTCACGGCGAGCGACGGTGCCGGGACGTCTTATGCCGACGGGGCCCGATCGGGGGCCGATGGAGCGACGTCTCGTCGTCCTGGCCGCGGTCGCGCTGACCGCGACGCTCGCGGGCTGTTCGGCACCGGGATCGCTGGCGATGGAGCCCGTCGACGACGCGGAGTTGGCCCGTCAGGCGACCGTTCCGGCCACCGCCGAGCGGGGCTCGGCCGGCGAGGGACCGTCGGTCGTCCAGCAGGCCGTGCTCGACGGGACCGCCACGGTCGTGGCCGAAGGTCCGCCCGTCGACACGGACCGACCGGTTCGGGCCGGCGGTCGGGTGTACCGCCTCGCCTACGAGGTCACCGGGACCGAGCCCGCGCGGACGGTCGAACTCCGGGTGAACGGCTCGGTCTCGTCCGACGAGGTCACCGCGCCGGTCCGGTACGGGGAGTTACCCGCCGTGGACAGACGGCTCCTCGACCCGGTCACCGACGGCGCCTCGACCGCACCGGCCCACGACCGACCGATCGTCGTCGGGGAGACGCTGCGGACCGAGCGCTACGACCGATCGGCGCTCGCGACGGGGCGGTACGACGCCGTCCGTCGGGACGGCGCGCTGTACGGCGTGACGGTCCTGTCGACCGGCTCCGACACTCTCGCGCGGTACCGGTACCGGGCCACGGCGATCGCCCCGACACTCGCGACCTACGGCCGCCAGGTGCGCGAGCGCCACGCGTTCACGCTGGCGAACCTCTCCGCGGCCCAGCGGGAGGTCGTCGCCGCGGCGATCGAGGGCTCGTACTACGCCGAGGACGACGACGAGGCGTTCGCCTCACTGGCCGAACGGTTCCGCGGCGAGCGGCCCGTCACGGGGTCGCCCGGTGCCGGGACGTACGTCGTGCGCTACGACGGGCGCGTCTACTGGACGGAGGCCTCCCTCGACCGGGTCCTCGACGGGGAGTGACCGGTTCGCGGGAGCCGCCCCGCCCCCGCTCGCACACCCGGTCACAGCGGTAACAGCGCTAAAGCCCACGAGTTCACTCGTGGGAGGAAGCGCGTAAGCTTTATTCGACTCCGGTT
>CAZMWG010000095.1:0-11077 GCA_964569925.1 uncultured Halobacteriales archaeon
CGTCGGCGAGGTCATCAAGCGGTTCACGACGGACCCGATCAACGTCTCGAAGACGCTCTTTACCGCGCTGGACCTGGTCTCGATCCAGACCCAGACCCGCGTCGACGGCAACAAGGTCCGCCGGAACAAGACCCTGACCGAGATCAACGAGTACTCCGCCGAGAACGACGAGATCAACGTCAGGGACGTCTACGAGTGGCGCGCCGAGACGGACGAGTTCATCCAGATGGGCAACTCGAACACCCTGGAGGAGATCAAGTTCGACCGGGGGTGGTCGACCGACAAGCTCGACCAGGAGATCTTCAAGCGCAAGCTGGTGTTGGCCTACCTCATCGAGAACGGGATCAACACCTACACCGAGGTGGCGGCGACGATCCAGGCCTTCATCAACGACCCGGACACGATCCTGACGCTGATCGCCAACGAGCGCCTGGAGCGGTCCCTGGAGGACCTGCGGGAGATGGAGTCGGTGTCGATCGACATCGACCCCGAGAAGGAGGAGCTGGTCCCCCGGCCCGACGCGGGCGAGGAGATGCTCGCCGAGGCCCGCGCCGTCATCGAGGACGCCGACGACCTGTTCGAGGAGTACCGGCGGATGGAGACGCCGGACATCGTCTCGGCGCTGAGCGGGCTGGACGCCGGCACGGACGCGACGGACGCGACCGACCCGGTCGACGCGGACGCCGCCTTCGAGCCGGCGCCCGGGGACGAGGACGCCCGGGCGACGGAGCTCGAGCCGGCCGACGCCCGGTCGGAGGCCGAGGGCGAGAACGGGGACATCGAGTTCGGGGACTTCGTCCGGAAGGCCGGTGACGGGGGCGAGCCACGGTGAGCCTGGAGACCGGCGGCGACACCGGCGGACAGCTCGGCGGCGGGACGCTCGGAGACACGTTCTACCCGCTGTACCGGTGGGCGTTCGAGGAGCGCGAGGACTTCGTCTCCGGGGTCGAACGCAAGCTCGCGCAGGCCCGGATGGCCGACAACGTCGAACTGTTCCTCTCGCGGGCGCTCGCGGTGGGTACCGTCGCCGGGGTCGTGCTGTGGTTCGTCGGCAGCCTCCTGGGCTACGTCCTCGTCTCGACGCTGTTCCCGGGCGGCGCCCCCGCCTTCATCGGCATCCCGTTGCCCGACAGCGTCTCGCCCATCGTCGGCATGCTGAAGCTACCCTTCCTGGTCTTTCTCACCGGCCTCGTGCTGGGGGTGATCGGTTTCGCCGTCGGCTTCGGCTCGCTGGTCTCGATCCCGTACTTCCGCTCGGGCGCCCGCAAGCGGGAGATCAACGTCCTGTTGTCGGACTCCATCTCGTTCATGTACGCGCTGTCGGTCGGGGGGCTCAACCAGCTCGAGATCCTGGAGGCGATGGCCGCCGCCGACGACACCTACGGGGAGTGTGCCAAAGAGTTCCAGTCGATCGTGCTGGAGACGGAGTACTTCGACACGGACTACCGGACGGCGGTGCGCAACCAGGCCCTGGAGACCCCCTCCGAGGAGCTCGCCCAGTTCCTCACGGACATGCTGTCGATCATCAACTCCGGCGGGGACATGACCTCCTTCCTCGAGGACCAGAAGGACAAACACATGCGGACGGCCCAGACGGAGCAGAAGAAGGTGCTCGACACCCTGGAGCTGTTCGGCGAGATGTACATGACCCTCTCGCTGTTCCCGCTGCTCCTGATCATCATCCTCGTCATCATGTCGATGCTGGGCGAGGCCCAGACGATGTTGCTGTACGGGACGGTGTACGGGCTGATCCCGCTGACCGGCGTGGGCTTTCTCGTCCTGGTGTCGACGGTCACCCAGGACCGGATCGGCGACGGCTTCCTCCGGCCCGACGCCGGCAGCGACCGCACGGTCGCCGTCGACGACGGCCTGGGCATCCTCAACCTGGGGCTGGTCGAGAGCTACACCGGCGAGTACGGCGTCTTCGACCGGATCAAGAGCCGCGAGGGCACCCACGAGCTGATGGAGATCCTCCGCAAGCCACACCTGTTCTTCCGGGACCACCCGCTGATGGTGCTGGTGTTGACGGTACCCCTGAGCGTGCTCGCGCTGATGGTCTCGGTCGGGGTCGGCTGGGCGCCGCTGTCGTTCGAGGCGATGAAGTCCCAGCCCGTGCGGGGCACCTTCTTCTGGGTGTACGTCCCGCTCTACTGTAACGTCCTCCCGCTGGCGGTGTTCCACGAGTGGAACGTCCGCTCGCGGCGGTCGGTGGTGGACAACCTCTCGGAGAACCTCCGGAAGCTCGCCAGCGCCAACGACACCGGGATGACGCTGCTGGAGTCGATCAAGGTGGTCTCGGAGACCTCCGCCGGTCGGCTGGCCGACGAGTTCGAGGTGATCCACGCCAAGGTCAACTACGGCACCGGGCTGAAGGACGCCCTGCGGGAGTTCAACAACAGCTACCACATCCCGCGGCTGGCCCGGACGGTGAAGCTGATCAGCGAGGCCCAGGAGGCCTCCAGCCAGATCCACGACGTGCTGTCGACCGCGGCCCAGGCCTCCGAGAACCAGGACGACATCGACCGCGAGCGGGTCTCGCGCACCCGGATGCAGGTGGTGATCATCGTGATGACCTATCTCACCCTGCTGGGCGTGATGGCGCTGCTGAAGACCCAGTTCCTCGACGTGATGTCGGGCCTGGCGAGCCAGGCCTCCCGGGCCGGTTCCGCCGGGACCAGCGCGGCGGCGGGGTCGGGCCCGCAGAGTCAGTTCAGCGGCGGCGTCGACACGGAGTTGCTGTCGATGCTGTTCTTCCACGCCGTCACGCTGCAGGCGCTCCTGTCCTCCTTCATCGCGGGGTACATCCGCAGCGTCGACCTCAGGGCGGGGCTGAAGTTCGCCGTGGCGCTGCCGACCATCGCGCTGGTGGTGTGGATGGCGGTGGGGTGATCCGATGGCGGGGTGGGGACCTCTCGACGACCGGACGGACGCCCGGGCACGACGAGCACAGCGGCCGGAACGGGCGGAGCGACGGCGCCGAGAGCCGGAACCGCCCCGACGGGTCCGGGCGGGGACGAGCCCCGGCGGTCGGTCGCGAGAGCGTGGCCAGATCACCTTCGACTTCGCCGTCGGCGTGAGCGTCTTCCTGCTGACGGTCGCGCTCGCGTTCGCGCTGGTCCCGAACGTGCTCGGGAGCGGCGGGGAGCGTGGCGCGGCCGACGCGGCGGCCGCCGACCGGTTCGCGGCCTGGGTCGCCGAGGACGCGCTGGTGCCCGACGGGGAGGCGGACGCCCGGGTCGACTGCGCCGCCGAACTGCTGACGGGCGCCGGCGCGCGGGCGCCGGCCTGTGGCTTCGACGCGGCGTCGTTCGCCGACGCGCTGCCGGCCGACGCCGGACCGGTCAACGTGACGCTGCTCCGGGACGGGACGATCCAGTGTCCGGACGGCGCGGGCGGCCTCGTGGACCGGTCGGGGTCGTGTGACCTGCTGGCCGCCGGCCCCGACCTGAGCGACGCCGACGGGGTCGGTGTGGCCCGCCGGGCCGTCCAGATCGGGGAGGTGAGCGTCACCGTGGAGGTGCGGGTCGCCTGAACGGGGAAGAGCCCGGACGGGCGACGGAACGACCTGGCGGAGGGCGGGCGACGCGGCGGTGGTGATTGACGACGATGGTGACCGACGACGGACGACGGGGTGACGGGCGGGCGACGCGGCGACGATCGGACGAGGGGGCGCCGTCGAGGTGGACGCGGTCGAGGTGGACGCGGTCGGGACGGACGACGTGGGGTCGGGGAACCGGACGGGGACGACTGCGGCGCGAACGGGGTTTGAGAACGTGCGACAACGAGGACAGGTGTACACGCTGGAGGGAATCTTCGCGGGGATCGTGGTACTGCTGGGCCTGCTGTTCGCGATGCAGGCGACGACGACGGCGCCCGGGGCTGGCGCCGGCGCCGGAGGGAGCGACGCCGCGGGCGACAGGGCGCTGGCGAGGGACGCGCTGTCGGCGGCCGACGGTCGAGAGCTCCGCGAGGCGGTCCTGTACTGGGGCTCCGAGGGGTTTCACTGCTCGCCGGACGGGATCGACTACTACCCCGGGCGGGTCGTCACGAGCGGCTGCTCGCCGCCGGTGCCCGACGCGCTCCCGCCGACCGAACTGGGCGCGGCGCTCTCCGACCGGCTGGGACCGGCCTACAGCTACAACGTCGCCGTGCTCTACGAGGACGGCGGCTCGGTCGAGCGCGCCCGGATGGTCTACCAGGGCGAACCCGGGGCCGACGCGGTCCGGGCGCGCACGAGCGTGGCGATCGCCGACGGCGACCGCCTGGTCGCCGCCGACGGGAGCGACGGCCCGGCCGTCGGATCGGGGGGGTTCTACGCCCCGGCGGCCGACGGGGACACCGACGGCGCGTACGCCGTCGTCGCCGTGGAGGTGATCGTGTGGCGGGGCTGAGCGGGCGGCCGCCGACGCGGGACGGCGTCGGGGGTCCGAACCGGAACGTCGACGCAGACGCCGAGGAGGAGGCAGACGCCGGCACCGGCGGGCCGGGTCGCGGGTCCGACCGCGACCGTGGGCAGTTGCTCCTGCTGGGTGCGGTGGCGACCGCCGTGGTGTTCGTCTCCCTGGCGGTCGTGCTCAACGGGGGCTTTCACACCGCGGTCGTCGCCGCCGACACGCCCGAGGACACCGACGCCGACGGCGCCGTCCTCGTCCGCGAGTCCGTGCGGGCGGACGCGGGACACCTCCTCGAGCGGTCGGTCGCGTCACACCCCCGCGACGAGACCGCCCAGATCGACGCGTTCGAGGGCGCTATCGACACCGCGAGCGACGGGTACGCCCGGTACGGCGCCCGCGAGGACCGGATCGTCCGGACGGCGGTCGATCCGGGCCACGCCGCGACGGTCGAGGGAACGTGGATCGCACAGACGGCGTCGGGGCGGCTGAGCTACGACGACGACGGCGACGGGAACCGGGAGGCCGGGATCACGCTGGCGGACGACGTCCGGGCGCGGAACGTGAGTGTCACGATCCAGGACACCAACGGGACCACGCGGCTGGTCTTCGATCCCGACGACCCCTCGGAGCCGTCCGCGTACGTGGAGATCCGCAGCGGCGCCGGCCGGATCGAGGTCGCCGGCTCGGCGGCCTCGGGGACCTGCGGGGCGCCGACGCCGGCGACGGTCGACGTCTCGGCCGCGACGGTCGGCGGCGACGGCTGTCCGGCGATCGACTTCCGGGGGCTCGACCGGTACGCCGTCCGGATCGAGGACGGGATCCACGCGGAGGGGACCTACCGGCTGACCGTCGACGGGGACGACGCGCTGACCGGGACGCCGTCGCGGATCGAGACCCGGGATCGGCTGTACTCGGCGGCCGTCGAACTGCGCCAGGTCGGACCGACGATCGAGTACGAGGGCGTGTTGCGGATCGCGCCGGGGGAACTGTGACCGACCGCGCGCTCACCTCGACGGTCGGCTACGTGCTGACCGTCGCCATCGCGGCGGTGCTGGTCGCGGGGCTGGTGGTGGCCGCCGGCGGCGCCGCGACCGACCAGCGCGAGCGGACCGCCCGCGAGGCGGCCACCGTGGTCGGCCACCGCGTCGCGGCCACCCTGGAGACGGCCGACCGGACCGTCGCGGCCGCCGCCGAGACCCGGACGCTGACGGTCGAACGCGACCTGCCCGACCGGCTGGTGGGAGCCTCGTACTCCGTGACCGTCGAGGACGCCGGCGGCGACACGACCGTCGTCGTGCGCCCGGCGGCGGCGGACGTGACCGTCCGGGTGGGGGCCGACGTCGACCGGCCGGTGGCAGACCCCGGCGCCGTCGACGGCGGCACCGTCGTGGTCGCGTACGACCCCGGCGACGACGAACTGGAGGTGCGGGATGGCTGACCGGCGCCGCACCCTCACGGCGTCGTCACGGCCGTCCCGCGGGCGACCATCCCGGGGCCGGGCGGTGAGCGACACGCTGGCGTTCGTGTTGCTGTTCGCCGTCCTGCTGACGTCGCTGACGGCCGCGGCGACGCTGGGCGTGGACTCGCTGACCACGGTCCGGGACGGAGCCGTCCGCGAGAACGCCGGGCTGACGGTGGACTCGCTGGCCGAGACCGTCGAGGAACTGCGACGGGACGGCGTCGGGGTCCGCCGTGGCGAACTCCGTCTCGGCGGCGGGGGCCTCGCCGCCGCGAGCGAACCGGTCCGGGTGACCGTCGACGTCGGGAACGACGGCAGCGCCGAACTGGACCGCCGGGTCGAGCCGATCGTCTACCGGTTCGAGGGCACTCGGGTCCACTACGAGGCCGGTGCGGTGGTGCGGACCCGGGACGACGACGGCCTCGTCTCGCGCCCGCCGCCCGTCCGGTTCGACGACGACGGGATCGTCCTGCCGGTGGTGAGCACGACGGCCACGGCGGAGACCGTCCGCGTCAGCGGCCAGCGGGCCTCCGTCGAGTTCGTCCACGAGAGCGCCACGGTGGTCGCGAGCGGGACGACCGACGCGGTGGCGCTGCGGATCGAGACCGGCCCCGCGCGCGCCGCGGCCTGGCACGACCGCCTGGAGGAGCGGATCGGCACCGGCTCCGACCCGTGTTCGGTCGGGACCAACACGAACCCGGACACGCCAGCGGCCACGGTCGACTGTACCTACAGCCCCGGCCCGGGGACGCCGGTGGTCGTTCGGCTGGTGACGGTGCGCTACCGGATCTCGTGAGCGCGGCGCGCTGACCGGCGAGAGTCGAGCGAGGGGCCGGCGACGGTCGGGAGTGACTCGCCGGTCAGTGACCGACGGTGACGTTGGTCGTGGTGACCCGGACGTGTTCGACCATGCCCGGCGACATCGTCACGCTCGTCGTCGAGGTCGAGGCACCGCCGTCGGCGTCCACCAGCGCGCGGTCGAAGTGGATGTCCACGTCGTTCGGGAGGGTGTCGACGTCCGCGGAGAGAGCACCGAACACGTCCGCCCGGTTCGACAGCGTCACGTCGGCCCCGGTCGCGTTCACCACTCCCGTTATGCTCCCGGCGGTGTTCACCGCCATATCGGCGCCGCTGTGAACGTAGAGCCGGACGTTCTCGCCGACGTGGGGTTGCGGCCGAGTCTCGATCGCGGTGTCGTCCTCAAGCGTCACGTGTCCCCTGTTGTACAGCGTGACGCGGTGGTCGCCACGGACCTGGATCTCGGGCGTCGTCCCCGCACCGTCGGAACGCAGATAGATCGAGCCGTCGACCACGCCGCCGCCGGACGGATCGGCCACGTACACCTCGATCGGTCCCGATCGGGCGTCGAACACCAGCCGTTCCGAGTTCTTCAGGTGGATACCGTCCGAGAGGTAGTACCGCGTCACACCGTCGCCGTCGGCGCCCAGCGTACACGGAGTACACGACGCGTCCGTGCGACCGACCTGTCTGGGCGTCGAGCCGGCGGTGGCGTTGTCGTTGTCGCCTTCGAACTCGTTGCCCTTGCGCTCGATCAGCGCGTCGGGCGAGGGCATCGGCGGCACGTCCGGCGAGCGTGGACCGACCGCCGGCTGGACGCTCACCCCCTCGCGGACCGTGCCGTCGGTCGCGGCCCTCCACTCCTCTCCGTCGGGGTCGACGGTCCCCCCGACGAGCAGGTCACCGTCGATGTTCGTGTCGTAGCCCCAGTTGACGGCACCGACCGAACCGCCGACCGAGAGGTTCCCCCGGATGTCGAGCCACTGGAGGTTGTTCAGATCGTCGATCGACCCGTTGACGAACACGTCCCCGTGGACCGTGAGGCGTTTCAGGTCCCCGCTGACGTCCCAGTCCTCGCCGACGTGGAGGTCACCTTCGACCGTCACCTCGTTCGCCTCGAGCAGGTCTCCGCCAACGTGGAGGTCCCCCTCGACGGTCTGTCGGTTCACCTCCAGCCTGAGATCGCCGCCGACGTGGAGGGGTCCGTGGACGACCAGTCGGTCGTTGAGCGAGGACGGGCCGGTCGGCGAGGATCCCGCCACCACCGCACCCCCGACCTCGGACGGCGACCCCGGCGCGCCTCCGTCCACGTCCACCCGCCCCGAGGCCGTCAGCGAGCCGTTCAGTTCGAAGTTCGAGTTCGAGTCGAACTCCCCGTCGACGACGACCGGCGCCCTCGATCCGGCGTCGTCGGGGTCGTACGGGCCGTCGTCGGAGTCGTAGCTGTGGACCGAGGCGGTGTTCGTCCCCTCGAAGGTGGTGACCTCCGTCGTCATGGCCCGCTTCGCCAGCCCGCCACCGCCGGTGTCGGGCCGGGGCACCCCCTGCAGCGTCACCGTCGTCGTCCCGGCGGCGTGGTCGTAGGACACCATCGACGCCCCGACCCGCTCCTCGAAGGCTCGGCCCCAGGCGCGGTAGTGGCGGCTCTCGACGGTCACGTCGATCACGTCGTCGCCGTCCAGACGGGCCGGGAGCCCCCCCAGGACCTCCCGGGCACCCGTCGAGTTCAGGCGCAGTTCCGACGCCGACGAGGACTCCGTCGGGCTCCCGGAGACGACCACGCGAGCGATCGGGAGCGACAGCGTCGGGCGGCCGTCGCTCCGGAACCCCACACGCGGCGGCGACACCGTCACGGCGGCGTCCGACCCGACGGTCTCGCGGAACACGCCGCCGCCCTGGTAGACCAGCCGCTCGCCGTCGCGCTCGTAGACGACCCGCCCGAGGCTCCAGTCGGCGCTCCGGTTGGGCGGCGCCGCCCCCGGCGACGGGCCGTCCCAGAACTCGACGGTCACCTCGCCGGCGTCCTCCTCGACGGCGATCAGGTCGCCGTCGACGGTACTCGACGCGGCACCGTCCCCGCCGCCGGCCGGCTGTGCGAACGTCACCCGCTCGGTCCCGCCCGCCGCCAGCCGGTCGATCTCGGCGCGCAACTGTGACATCGACAGCTCGGCGCTCTCGGTCGTCGTCGCCGACCGGACGTCGCTCAGGGCCGCGCCGCCCACGACGACCACCGACATCGTCACCGTGAGCACTATCGCCAGCAACAACACCACCCCGAGTACCTCCGACTGGCCGGTCCGGCCGTTGTCGCCCCCCATGCGGTCCATCCCCAATCATAACCATCTTTTCTACCGTAATGTACCTTTCGCCGTCAGGAAGCGGCCAGTCGGACGCCGAGTGGCCCTCAGAGCGTCAGTACGCCGGCGTACCGGTGCCACCCTTCCGCCGTCCCGCGGTGCTCGTAGGCGTCGGGCGGCACCATCCCCCACTCGCGCAGGCGGGCCTCGACCCCGTCGACGACCGTCACCACGAACGGGTTGTACTCGCGCAGCGTCGCCTCCTGCCGGGCGTGGTCGAACAGGAACGCGATCGTCGTCTCGCCTGCCGCGAGCGCGGCCTCGTCACACGGGATCTCCAGGCGCAGGTCCGACCGCAGGCGCGCCTCGACCGGCCGGGGGTCGCCGGTCAGCGCGCCCTCCCCGAGGTCGTCGATCCGAGAGAGCGCCTCGTCGGGGACGTGGTCGGTCACGCGCCCTCGCCCCCCGACGGCGCCGGGTCGGCGGCCAGGGCCTCGCGCAGCCGGTCGGCCGACGCGCGCAGGTAGTCGGCGTCGTCG
Source organism: uncultured Halobacteriales archaeon (assembly GCA_964569925.1). Taxonomy (GTDB): domain Archaea; phylum Halobacteriota; class Halobacteria; order Halobacteriales; family Haloarculaceae; genus CAZMWG01. The sequence continues at coordinate 9,488 of CAZMWG010000095.1, forward strand.
GTGAACACCTCGATCGTGGCGGTCGCGTCGGGGACCGTCCGGGCCAGCGCCGGACCGAGCACGTCCAGGTCCAGGTCGCCGCTGCCCAGCGGGATGTGCGTGTCCCCGCGGTGGCGCGCGCCGTGGACGTGGAGGTGAGCGACGCGGTCGCCGCGAGCGTCCAGGAAGTCGACGACGCCGTCGGCGCCGGCCTCCAGGTAGGCGTAGCCGAGGTCGAGACAGACCGCGATCCCGGCGGCGTCGGCGACCCGGCCCAGGCGGTCCAGCGAGAGCCCGCCGGCGTAGCCCGTCGTCTCGAAGGCCACCGGGACGCCGTGGGCCTCGCCGCGGTCGGCCAGCGCCGCGAGCGCCCCGACCAACCGCTCCTCCTCGTGGCCCGCGCCCCGGGCCGACGGGTGGGCGACCGCGCGGTCGGCGCCCGCCTCGGCGGCGAGTTCGAGCAACCCGTCGAGGTACTCCAGCGTGGCCGCGTCGATCCGGTCGACCGGCGTCGACAGCGGCTGGCGGTACGGGAGGTGGACCGTCAGTCCGCGGTCGCCGGCGGCCAGTCGCTCCTGTACGGCCGCGGGGTCGAACTCGTCGGCCGGGAGTTCCCCCTCGCCGACGGCCAACTCCGCGAACGCGAACTCCTCGGGCAGCGCCGGGATCCGGTCGACGTACGGCCCGACGGAGGCGCCGATCTGCATACGCGGGGCTGGGTCTCGATGGCCAAGAGGGTACTGAGAGCGGCCGGCGCTTCCCTCCAGCGGTCCACTCATGACGCTCCGGTCCGGACCGTGGGGCGATGGGAGTCGACGGCGGAGACCGGAGCCACGACGACGCCCGCGAGCGACTCCGCATCCACCTGCGGGGCCGGCCGTGGGCGTTCGACGTCGACGCGACCCCGGCGACGGTGGACTTCCGCCTGTTCCCGCCCGACGCCTGGCCCGACCCGATGCGTGCCGATCACCTCAGGGTGACCCGCCGGTCGAGCGTGGCGTTCGGGGACGGGGACGCGACCGCGAGCGGGGACGCCGGTCCGGTGACGGAGGCGACCCTGCACCTGCCGCCGATCGGCGACGAGCACGAGGGAGCGGTCCGGGACGCGCTCGCGCCCCCGGACCCCTGGTCGGTCGTGTTCGGGTCGACGCGGACCGACGGCCGGACGCGAGTGTACGACGGCGTCGCCACGCCCCACGTCCACACCGACCGGACGACGACCGTCGAGACGACGATCGACGTGATCGAGTCCTGCGTGTCGACGTTCGAGGCGGTCTACGATGACGGCGAGCGGGTTGTCCGGACAGAGCGGTGAGTCCACGACCGAGGGAGTGAAACGACCGAAGGAAGTGGACTCGCCGGGGTTCGAACCACGCGAAGACGGTCGTCTCGCTACGCTCGACGCTGCGTCTTCTCTGATTCGGATCCCGCCTCGACCGTTCTCGCTCCCTCGGAAACCCTCGGTCGCTCCGATGGACTCGCCGGGACCGAGCGAACGCGAAGCGTTCGCGAGGGTCGGCGAGTCCACTGACTGACCGAGCGAAGCGAGGGAAGGAAGTGGACTCGCCGGGATTTGAACCCGGGGCCTCTCCCATGCCAAGGGAGTGATCT
>CAZMWG010000096.1:0-1729 GCA_964569925.1 uncultured Halobacteriales archaeon
GAACGCGCCCGCGGCGCCCTCGGGGACGCCACCTACCTCGCCGAGCGGTATCTCGCGAGCCTGAACGGGTCCTCCGACTACGCCGAGCGGTTCGAGACGGTCGGGGAGCGACTCGCCGGGCGGATCGAGGACCGTGCGCCGACGCCGCCCGAGAGCGGCGAGCCGACGGATCTGATCGACGCGGACCTGGAGTCGCGGTTCACCCCCGGCAGGGAGGTGCTGGGGTCGCTCTACCGGGACGCTCGCGTCGGCGAGTCGCTCGTGGCGGGGCCGACGCCGGCCCGCACCGTCCTCCGGCGCCACGAACAGCTGATCGCCGTCGGCGCGCTGGAGGAGATCCTCGGACGGCTCCGCGAGGGTGAGCGGTTCCGCCCGACGGACGCCGAGCAGTTGGTCGACTACCGGTCGGCGGCCGTCGAGGCGATCCGCCGGGGACGGACCACGGAGCCCTACCGGCCGCTCGTCCGCCGGGGACTGGTACACCTGGACGACGTCGTCCGGCGCGCCGACGCGGACCTCGCCGACCGCACTGCGGGTGAGGAGCGCGTGTCGGTGGGCTCCGTCGACCGGCAGGCCGGCGAGTACGTCCGGGTCGGCGCGCTCGCCCGGGCGGCGCCGGCCGCCGGCCGGACCGTCGGCGACGCGCTGACCCGGACCGGGTAGGCGTCGCCTCGAAACCCACTTCGCCGTCCGGTCCCCAGTCCGTCCGTGTCCGTCGCACCGATCGCGCCCGATCACGCCCGACCGGCCGGACCCGCCGGCTCGACCGCCCGGCCATGCTAGGGAGCCTCCACATGGGCTGGCGCCACGTCCTGTTCGCCAACTGGCCCGTCGACCCGAGCGTCGTCGAGCCACACCTCCCGTCGACGCTGGACCTCGACACCTACGACGGCCGCGCCTGGCTCTCGGTGGTCCCGTTCACGAACGTCGACGTGCGGCCGGAGTGGCTGCCCGCCGGCCTCGGACTGCCGCTCCCGGAGTTGAACCTCCGGACCTACGTCGAACACGACGGCACGCCGGGGGTGTACTTCTTCAGCCTCGACGCGGAGGGGCTGCTCGGCGTCGCCGGGGCGCGCCTGTTCCACTACCTGCCGTACTACTACGCCCGGATCGACCTCTCGGTGGACGAGGCGGTCCACTTCGAGAGCCGGCGGCGCCACCCCGGCGCGCGGCCGGTCCGCTTCCGGGCGAGCTACGCCCCCGAGGGGCCGGGCTTTCAGGCCGAGCCCGGGAGCCTGGAGAGCTTCCTCACCGACCGCGCGCCCTACTACACGGAGGCGCCCGACGGCTCCCTGCGGTCCGCGGTCGTCTCCCACGAGCGGTGGCCGCTGTACCGCGCCGACGTCGAGGTCGCCGAGAACACGCTGTTCGAGGCCAACGGCTTCGCCCCGCCGGAGACCGAACCGGTCCACCTCTACAGCCCCGCCGTCGAGACCGACGCCACGCCCAGCCGGCGGGTCTGAGCCGTCGCGGTCGACCGGAGTCGGGAAGCGCCGAGCGACGCCGTCCCGCGCTCGGCGCTAGTCCGTGTCACTACGACTATAAGTACCCTCCCGGCGTCGATACGTACATGGCACGAAAGATCACTCTGTTCGAGCTGCACTTCGACGGCGCCCGCATCGGCCCCTCCTTCGGGTCGAACGACGCTCTCGACGGCGAGACCGACCGCGACGACGCCGAGTACGACGACGCCGAGGAGTACGTCGGCGACGAGTACGTCGGCGACGAG
>CAZMWG010000096.1:1829-11064 GCA_964569925.1 uncultured Halobacteriales archaeon
CGGACGCCGACCACGAGGCCGTCTCGGACGCCGACACCGACGCCGACGTCGACGAGCCCACGGCCCGGTAAGACCGTTCCAGCGACAGTTCTTCCTCCGGCCACGCTCTCCGACACGGCCGAGCCTCCGGTTCACCTGCGGCGCGGGCGAGAGACCACGGCGGCCGCCGGGTCCGCGAGCGACGTCCTACCGCTCGGCGAGCAGGCCGCCAAGGTAGCCGCCCAGCGCGCCGAGGCCGGCGCCGACCGCGGCGACGACAGTCAGCGCGAACAGCACTCCGGCACCGCCGACGACCGCGAGGCCGGCCTGGCCGATCTCGAGACCGGCCGCGACGACGCCGACGGCGACGAAGACGAGCGCCACGAGCAGGGGCGCGACGGAGACGAGCCCCGAGAGGGCGCCCACGCCGGCGGTCCGCTCGGACTCGCCACGCTCCAGGTAGCCCGCCAGCGCGCCGCCGATCGCGGTGGGCACGGGGAGAAAGGAGAGCAGCGCACCCGCCGCCGCCCCGACGACGGCGTTGCCGAGGTAGTCGCTCCCGGCCTCGCCGGCGGCCCGGGCGCTCCGGACCCGGCGCCGGTGGACGACGTACGCGACCGCGCCGACCGTCAGCAGCAAGCCGGCGACGGCCAGGCCGACGCCGCTCCAGTCGACGATCGCGAGCGAGGCGGTGATCAGTTCGGCCTCCGAGAGCGTCCCGGATCCGACGGCCTCCTCACGGATCGCCTCCGCGATCAGCGGCCGATCGACCAGCAGCGCCAGAGCGCTCCCGCCGACCAGCAGCGCCACGCCCGCGAGCGCCGCCAGCGCGGCGATCAGGTAGTCCACGACCGCGGGGATCGACGAGCGCTCGCGTTCGACGACGGGTTCGTGTGTTTCTGTCGACACCATAGCGGACGTACGGACGCGCCGACACGACATGAAGCAGTAGGGTAACTCTCCCCATGCACGGCGGCGACGCCCGGTGACACGTCCGTTAGCTGAGCTACTTCCGGGTCGGGCACGTAGCCGGTGTATGTCAGTCCACGACGCCGAGCCGATCCTGACCGCCGGGGCCGACGACCCCGCGGCCGCCGTGATCCTGTTACACGGCCGGGGGGCGACCCCTCGGAGCGCGATGTCCATCGTTCAACAGGTCGACCGGAAGGACGTCCGCTACCTCGCGCCGTCCGCCGCCCGCAACACCTGGTACCCCCAGTCGTTCATGGCGCCGACCGACGAGAACGAGCCGTGGCTGTCGAGCGCGCTCTCGCGGGTGGGCGACGCGCTCGACGAGGCGGCCGCCGCCGGTGTCGACCCCGACGCGGTGCTTCTGGCGGGCTTCTCACAGGGAGCCTGTCTCGCCTCCGAGTACGTCGCCCGCAACCCCCGTCGCTACGGCGGGTTGGCGGCGCTGTCGGGCGGCGTGATCGGCCCGGAGGACGACCCGCTGGAGTACGAGGGTGACCTGGCCGGGACGCCCGCGTTCGTCGGCTGTAGCGACCGCGACCCTCACATCCCCCTGGAGCGGGTCCGGGAGACCACCGCCGTCCTGCGGGACCTGGGCGCCGACGTCGACGAGCGGATCTACGAGGGGATGGGCCACACGATCGACGCCGACGAACTCGACGCGGTGGCGGCGCTGGTCGACGACCTCTGAGGCCCACGGTCGACGGCTCGTCCCCGCGGGCGGTCACCACTCGGCGACGCTCCCGTCCTCGTGGGTCCAGACGGGGTTGTGCCAGTCGACGTCGCCGGCCCGCTCGCGGACGACGGCCTCGTCGACGTCGATCCCCAGGCCCGGGTCGTCGGGCAGCGCGACGAACCCCTCCCCGTAGTCGAACACGTCCGGGTCGGCGAGGTAGTCCAGCACGTCGGCGCCCTCGTTGTAGTGGATGTCGAGGCTCTGCTCCTGGATGAGCGCGTTCGGCGCGACGGCGTCGACCTGGAGACAGGAGGCCAGCGCGATCGGCCCCAGCGGACAGTGGGGGGCCAGCGCCACGTCGTACGCCTCGGCCATCGCGGCGATCTTCTGAACCTCGGTGATCCCGCCGGCGTGTGAGAGATCGGGCTGGATCACGTCGACCCCGCCCTCGGCGAGTACGTCCTTGAAGTCCCACCGGGAGTAGAGCCGCTCGCCGGTGGCGACGGGCGTGGTCGTGCGGGCCGCGAGCCGGGGCAGCGCCTCCTCGTGGCCCGGCGCGACGGGCTCCTCGACGAACATCGGTTCGTGGGGCTCCAGAGCCTCGATCACGCGGGGGGCCATCGACTCGGCGACCCGACCGTGGAAGTCCACGCCGACGTCGACCTCGTCGCCGACGGCCTCGCGCACCTCGGCCAGCCGGCGGCCGGCCCGCTCGACCGCCGCGGGGGAGTCGACCCGGCGCAGTTCCGGGGTGGCGTTCATCTTCAGCGCCGTGAACCCGGCGTCGACCTTCTCGCGGGCCGCCTCGCCGACCTCGGCGGGCCGGTCGCCGCCGACCCACTGGTAGACCCGGACCCGGTCGCGGGCCCGCCCGCCCAGCAGTTCGTACACCGGCGCGTCGAACCGCTTGCCCTTGATGTCCCACAGCGCCTGGTCGACGCCGGCGATGGCCGACATCAACACGGGGCCGCCGCGGTAGAACCCCCCGCGGTACATCCGCTGCCAGTGGTGTTCGATCCGGCCGGGGTCCTCCCCGAGCAGGTACGTGTCGAACAGCTCCTCGACGGCGGTCCGGACCGTCCGGGCGCGACCCTCGACGACCGGTTCGCCCCAGCCGACGATCCCCGCGTCCGTCTCGACCTTGAGAAACAGCCACCGCGGGGGGACCTCGAACAGCTCGTAGTCGGTGATCCGCATGCCCCGAGGGGCGCGCGGCGCCGACTAAAGCCTTCGGCGCTGGTCGTCGCCGTCCGGCGTGGTCCGTCGCGTCGCGGTCGTCCGCCCGTCGCCGCGATGTCTCTCGCGGCCGACAAAACGTTTAATCCGAACACGTCGGAAATCACATCTTCTGAGACGCGGCGCCGACGGTCGGCGCCGGGCCGGGATCACCGATGACAAGCTACGCCGTACAGCGAGAGATGGAGGAGGGATGTACAGTGATAGCGGACCGACTGGCCGAGCCGCCGCCGGCGGAGATCGAACCCGACGGGCGGGTCCTCCTGACCGGCTGTGGCTCCTCGTACTGGACCGGCGAGATCGGCGCCGCCGTCCTGCGCGGGGTCGGCGTCGACGCGACGGCGGTCCGGGCCTCGGAGTTTCTCTCCGGCCTGTGGCCGACCGCCGGCGCGACGGTCGTGGGCTACTCCCAGTCCGGCGAGACCACCGAGACCGTCGCCGCGCTCCGGCGGGCCGCCGAGGGCGGCGCCCGGACGGTCGCGGTGACGAACGACCCCGACTCGACGCTGGCGACCGAGAGCGACGCCACGGCGGCGATCGGCGCGGGCCGGGAGGAGGCGATCCTCGCCACAAAGTCCGTCGACGGCGCGCTGGCGGTCACCTACGCGATGGCCGCCGGGATCGGGGCCGAGTCGCCCGATCCCGAGGCCGTGGCGGACGCCTGCCGCGGGGCGCTGGACGTGGACCCCGGGCCGGCCGTCGACGCGCTCGCGGACGCCGAGTCGGCGTACGTCCTCGGGCAGGGGTCGGGCTACGGCGTCGCCGGCGAGGCCGCCACGAAGGTCGTCGAGGGCGGGCTGGTCCACGCGAGCGCGCTCCCGTCCCTGGAGATCACCCACGGCCCGCTGGCCAACGTCGCCGACCTGCCGGTCGTCACGTTCGTCCGCGCCGAGGAGGACCACGAGGGTTACCGGGCGCTCCTCGAACAACTCGTCGCCGCCGACGCTCGCCCGTTCGTGGTCACCGACGGCGAGACGTCGTTCCCGGCGGCCGAGGCGGTCGTCCGGCTCCCCCGCGCGCCGACCGTGTTGCCGCTGGTGAAAGCCGCCCAGCGGCTCGCCGTCGCGGTCGGGCTGGCGAAGGAGCTGGACCCGGACAGCCCGCCGGCGCTGTCGAAACACGTCGAGTGGACCCACCTCTGACCGCCACCGTTTAGCGACGGCCGGCCGTCGGGAGGTCATGGACGACGCGGTCCGGCTCGGGGTCGACGTCGGGGGGACGTTCACCGACGTCGCCCTGCTGTCGGCGGGCGAGTTGACGACGGCGAAGGTGCCGACGACGGCCGACCAGAGCGTCGGCGTGTTGCGCGGCGTCGCGGCGGCGACCGAACGGGCCGGCGTCGCGCCCGACGAGGTGTCGACGTTCCGCCACGCCACGACGGTCGCGGTCAACGCCGTTCTGGAAGGGGAGGGCGCGCCGACGGCGCTCGTGACCACCGCGGGCTTCGAGGACGTGCTGGCGATCGGCCGCCAGGACCGCCCCGCGCTGTACGACCGCTCGGCGCACAAGCCCGACCCGGCCGTGCCGGGGGAGCGACGCCACGGCGTCGACGAGCGGGCGACCACGGACGGGATCGAGCGGCCGGTCGACGAGGCGAAAGTCCGGGCCCTGGCGGCGCGGATCGACGCGCCCGCCGCTGACGGGGACGGCTCGCTCGGTGGGAACCCGACCGACGACGGCGGCGCGGACCGGACCGACGAGACGTCGGCCGACGAGGGCTCGACCGACGCCGGCGGGGCACCCGTCGAGGCGGTCGCGGTCTCCTTCCTGCACGCCTACGCCCACCCCGAGAACGAGCGGCGGGCCGCCGAGACGCTGCGCGAGGAACTCGCGGTGCCGGTGGTCGCGAGCCACGAGGTGCTCCCGACCTTCCGCGAGTACGAGCGCACCTCGACGACGGTCGTGGACGCGAGCCTGCGACCGGTGGTGGCGGACTACCTCGACCGGCTGGTCGAGGGTGCGACCGAGCGGGGGCTGCCGGCGCCCCGCGTGATGCAGGGCAACGGCGGCGTGGCCGACGCCGGGACGGCCGCCGAGCGCGCCGTGACGACGGTGATGTCCGGCCCGGCAGCCGGCGTCGTCGGCGCGGCGGCCTTCGAGCCCGACGACGTCGCCGGTCTGGTGACCTTCGACGTCGGGGGCACCTCCAGCGACGTCTCGCTCGTCCGGGCGGGTGCCGTCGAGCGCACCAGCGAGGCCGACGTCGGCGGCCGGCCGATCCGGGTTCCGATGGTCGACGTGACCACGGTCGGGGCCGGCGGCGGGTCGGTCGCCCGCGTCGACGCCGGCGGGGCGCTCCGCGTGGGGCCACGGTCGGCCGGCGCCGAGCCCGGCCCGGCCTGCTACGGCCGCGGCGGCACGGAGCCGACGGTGACCGACGCCGCCGTCGTCCTGGGCTATCTCGGCCCGGACGCCACGCTGGGCGAGGACCTCGAACTGGACGCCGACGCCGCCGAGCGGGCGCTGTCGGACCTGGCCGACGAGGCCGGCCTGGAAGACGCCGTCGCGGCCGCCCGCGGGGTCTACCGCGTGACCAACGCCACGACGGCCCGGGCGGTGCGGTCGGTCACCGTCGAGCGCGGCCACGACCCCCGTGAGCTGGCGCTGGCGGCCTTCGGCGGCGCCGGACCGATGTTCGCCGCCGCGCTGAGCGACCGGCTGGGGATCGAGCGGGTCGTCGTCCCACCCGCCAGCGGCGTCCTGTCGGCGTTCGGCCTGCTGGCGGCCGACGAGAGCCACGACGCCGTCCGGACGCTCCGCGGGGAGCTCGGGTCGACCGACGCCGCGACGGTCGACGCGGCCTACGACGACCTCCGGGAGCGGGTGCTGGCCGACTGCTCGGCGCCCGGGGAGGCCACCGTCGAGCGCCGGGCGGACCTCAGGTACGCGGGCCAGAGCCACGAGCTGACCGTCGACGCCCCCGAGCCGTTCGACGCCGCCGCCGTCCGGGAGCGGTTCGACGCCGCCCACGAGCGCGCCCGGGGGTACCGCACCGACGAGTCGGTCGAACTGGTTGCCGTCCGGACGCGGGCCACGATCCCCACCGCGACGCCCGACGTCTCTCACGGCGCCAGCGGCGACCCGCGGGTCGGCGAGCGCCGGGCGCGGTTCGACGACCCGCGCGAGACGCCCGTCCTCGACCGGCGGCGGCTCCCGGTCGACGAGCGGGTCGAGGGACCGGCGATACTGGTCGGCGGCGAGAGCACCACCGTCTGCCCGCCGGCGTGGACGGCCGCCGTCCGTCCGGACGGCGCGCTCATACTGGAGGTGGACGGATGAGCCCGGACCGCGCCGGCGAGCGGCCTCCGGACGCGACCGCGGACCTCGACGCGGTGGAACTGGAGATCCTGCGGACCCAACTGGAGAGCGTCGCCGAGGAGATGGGCGAGGTGCTCGTCCGGGGGGCCTACTCGCCGAACATCACCGAGCGGCGGGACTGTTCGACGGCGATCTTCGACGCCGAGGGACGGCTGATCGCCCAGGCCGAACACATCCCGGTCCACCTGGGCGCGATGCCCCACGCCGTCGAGGCGGTGCTCGACCGGGACCCGGCGCCGGGGGACGTCTTCGCCCTGAACGACCCGTTCCGCGGCGGCACCCACCTGCCCGACGTGACCCTGGTCGCGCCGATCGCACCAGAGGGGGAGATCGTCGGCTACGCGGTCTCGCGGGCCCACCACGCCGACGTCGGCGGGGCGACCCCCGGGAGCATGCCCGCCGGCGCCCGGGAGATCTACGCCGAGGGGCTGCGACTGCCGCCGGTGCGGCTGGTCGCGGCCGGCGACCCCGTCGCGGACGTCCGCTCGCTGTTCCTGGCCAACGTCAGAAACCCCACGGAGCGCCGGGCGGACCTGCGGGCCCAGCGGGGCGCCACCGAGCGGGGCGCCCAGCGGGTGGGCGAACTGCTCGACGCCCACGGCGACCGCCTGCTGGCGGCGTTCGACGCGGTGCTCGCCTACTCCCGCGAGCGCGTCGAGCGCGAACTGCGCGCGCTCCCGGACGGCACCTACCGCGCCCGCGACGCGGTCGAGGGCGACGGCGTCACCGACGACGACCTCCCCGTGGTGGCGACGGTGACGGTCGACGGCGCCTCGCTGACCGTCGACTTCGACGGGACGGCCGACCAGGCGGCCGGCAACGTCAACGCGCCGCTGTCGGTCGCCGAGAGCGCGGTCTACTTCGTGGTTCGCTCGCTGACCGACCCGGAGATCCCGCCCAACGGCGGCTGTTACGACCCGATCACGGTGACCGCCCCCGAGGGGTCGCTGCTCGACCCGGAGCCGCCGGCGGCGGTCGTCGGCGGCAACGTCGAGACCAGCCAGCGGGTGACCGACGTGGTCCTCTCGGCGCTGGCCGAGGCCGTGCCCGAGCGGGTGCCGGCGGCCGGCCAGGGGACCATGAACAACGTGATCGTCGGGGGCGAGGGGTTCACCTACTACGAGACGATCGGCGGGGGCGCCGGCGCGACGCCGGACGCCGACGGCGACTCGGGGGTCCAGGTCGGGATGACCAACACGCTGAACACACCCGTCGAGGCCCTGGAGGCGGCCTATCCCCTCCGGGTGACCGAGTACTCGCTGCGCGAGGACAGCGGCGGAGCGGGCCGGCACCGCGGCGGCGACGGGCTCGTCCGGGAACTCGTCCTGGGAACGGACGCGACGGTCTCGCTGCTGACGGGGCGACGGAAGCGGGGGCCGCCCGGCCGCGCCGGCGGCGACGACGGGGCACCCGGCCGGACGTTAGTCGACGGCGAGCCGGTGCCGGCGAAGGTCACCCGGGAGCTGCCAGCCGGGACCACCGTCCGGGTGGAGACGCCCGGCGGCGGCGGCTTCGGGGAACCGGACTGACTCTCAGTTCTGTCGGACCGTCGTCCGGGGCTCGGCTCCTCGATCCATCGAGACGGCGCCACACCGCTCCGCCCCGAGAGCGTACCTCACACCTCCCCGGCCTCCCGAGCGGCGGCAAACCGCACCGCCGCTCGGGTCCCTCGCACGCGAAGCGGGCGACACGCTCGCTGCCGGCGAGCGGTCGCCTGTAGACGCACGCGCCACCGTGGTCGGTGAAGACCGGTCGTTCCACGGTGGAATAGTCGGCCGTCGAACCGCCGTAGCTCGTCGCGGACTCGACCCGAAACCGGGGTGCGTGCGCTGGTGACACCGCTCGCCGGAGGCGAGCGTGTGGCACCGAGCACCGCGCGCGAGGGACCCGAACGCGAGCTCGCCTCGCGTTCGGGAGGCTGGGGAGGTGTGAGGTGCGTTCGGGGTGGGACTGAAAGGGGCCGCTCGCTCGGCGGTGCCCCGACGACGCAAGCACCGCAGGACTGAGCGCGGCGAGGGACGAGGAGCGCGGCGAGGCGCGGCGCCCCGAGCGGGCGGGGGCTTTCCGACTGTTAGCGGCCGAGACGGTTGTTGGCGGGTAGGTAGCGATCCTCGCAGACCTGCATCGACAACGCGACGGCCGAGACGACCCCCGATGGGCGAACCACGAGCCCCGCGACCGTTCGCTCCGACGACGGCGTCGCCCGAACCGATCCCGACGGGACCACGATCATCGAACACCACCGAGGTCGACGGTTCCGCCACGTTCAAGCCGGACGGCGGCACACGGGGGGACATGACACGCGCCGTCTGGCTGAAAGCCGACGACGAGGTCGGCGACTGGGAGGACCGCAGACGACGGATCACGGCGGGCCTGGAGGCGGGGGTCGACTGGGTGCTGGTCGACGAGGCCGACGTCGACCGGGTCCGCGAACTGGGCGAGGTGAACGTCGCGGCCTTCTCCGACGGCGACGTCCACGTGCTGGACGCCGAGCCCGGCGGTCCGGACCCGGACGCCACCGTCGTCGGCAAGGACGGCGAGGGCGACGGGACGGTCGACCTCCCGGCGGACCTCTCGGGCTCGGCGGACCTCTCGGTGCTCCGGGGGAACGGCGAGGACCCCACCGGCGGCTACGTCAGGATCCTGAGCGAGGCCTACGAGGCCTTCGCCGAGGAGGTGGCCGCGGCGGCCGACTACACCATCGTGGTCGGCGAGGACTGGCAGATCATCCCCCTGGAGAACCTCATCGCCCGGGTGGGCGACGAGACCGACCTGGTCGCCGGCGTCCGCACCGCCGAGGACGCCCGGACGGCCTACGAGACCCTGGAGATCGGCGCCGACGCCGTCCTGCTGGACACGGACGACCCGGACGAGATCCGCCGCACCGTGGAGGTCCGGGACGAACTCGGCCGCGAGCGACTGGACCTCTCCTGGGCGACGGTGACCGAGATCGAACAGACCGGCTCGGCCGACCGGGTGTGTGTCGACACCGGCGACCTGATGGACCACGACGAGGGGATGCTCGTCGGCTCGATGTCCCGCGGCCTCTTTTTCGTC
>CAZMWG010000097.1:0-10805 GCA_964569925.1 uncultured Halobacteriales archaeon
TCCTTCGGCCTTCGGGTGGCCGTAACCGCGATTCGAATTCGCGCCGGCCCACTTTCACCCCACTTCGCGACGACGAGCGATAGCGAGGCGTCCGCAGGGGGTGTGAGACGACGCCGCGTGAACTCGAATCCTGCGAGACGCAGCGCCGAGCGAAACGAAGCGACCGTCTCGCTCCGATTCGAATTCGCGCCGGCCCACTTCTACCCCGACTCCTCGACGCTCCCGAGACGACGGCACGTCGTCCGTGGACCCTGTCGTCTACCGTAACCGCTCGCATATCGAACGCGCTCCTCGGCCGACGGGGTCCGGGAGCGTTTTCCTTCCGGCGCTCGCTCGACGGGCATGGACACGACAGCCGTGTTCGGCACGGGCAAGCCGGTGGTCGGGATGGTCCACCTGCCGGCACTCCCCGGCGCCCCCCGGTACGACCACGAAGCGGGCCGCGAACGTCTCCACGAGGTCGCCCGCCGGGACGCCGAGCGCCTCGCCGCCGGCGGCGTCGACGCGGTGATGGTCGAGAACTTCGGCGACGCCCCGTTCCACCCCGACGAGGTCCCCCGCCACGTCGTCGCGGAGGTGACCGCACTCACCCGGACGGTCCGGACGGCGGTCGACTGCCCGGTCGGGGTGAACGTCCTCCGTAACGACGGCGCCGCGGCCGTCGCCGTCGCGGCGGCCGCCGGCGGCGCGTTCGTCCGGGTGAACGTCCACACCGGTGCCCGCGTCGCCGACCAGGGGATCCTGGAGGGGACGGCCCACGAGACGATGCGGCTGCGCGAGCGGATCGACGCCGACGTCGCCGTGCTCGCAGACCGGGACGTGAAACACTCGGCGCCGCTCGCACGTGAGGGGTACGAGGCGGAGTCGCTGGCCGACGCCACCGAGCGGGGGCTGGCCGACGGTCTCGTCGTCACCGGCGACCGCACCGGCAAGGCGACCGATCTCGCGGCGGTCGAGAGCGCCGTCGAGCGCCGGGACGCCCTCGGGACGGGCGTGCCCGTGTTCGTCGGCAGCGGCGTCGACGCCGACTCCGTCGGCGACCTGCTGTCGGTCGCGGACGGCGCCATCGTCGGCACCAGCCTCAAGCAGGGCGGCGAGACGACCGCGCCGGTCTCCGTCGAACGGGTGGAGCGGCTGGTCGCCGCCGCCGACGCGGTCCGGTAGCGCGCCGGGCACCCGCACACGCCGGCACCGACGGGTCGACCGGCACCCACGGGTCTGCTGGCGTCGACGGGTCGGCCGGCACGGATGGGTCGACCGGCATCGGTGGGTCGGCGGCGGCGACAGCTCACCCCGTCCGCTCGACGAGAGGTCAGTCGGTCCGCTCGGCGAGAAACGACTCGACGGCGCCGGCGTCGGGCAGTCGACCCCGCGCGCCGCGGGCGGTGCAGTTCAGCGCCGCCGTCGCGGCCGCCCAGCGCCCCGCCGCGGCGGGGTCGGCGTCGTCGAGCACCCACGCGTCCAGCAGGCCGGCGACGTAGGCGTCGCCCGCACCGGTCGCGTCGACGGCGTCGACGTCGAAGGCGGGCACCGACACGGTCCTCTCGGGGGTCACCAGCGTCGCCCCGGCGGCGCCGTCGGTCAGCGCCGCCCGCGCGACGCCGCGGTCACGGAGCAACTCGACCGCCGGCTCGCCGCCGCCCGTCTCGACGCCGTGGTGGTCGGCGTACGAGTCCATCGCCACCGCCCCGGCGACGAACAGGTCAGCGGTCCCGACGGCCGCGTCGATGGTGTCCGGACCGGTGCCCCGGTCCTCCAGTTCCGCGAGCGGGCCCGACAGGTCGAACGCCAGCGCCGTCAGATCGCCGGCCTCCCGGGCCGCGACCAGCGACGCGACGACGTCGTCGGGGACGTAGGCGTTGGTGAACACGACGTCGGCGGCCGAGAGCACCGTCCAGTCGGCCTCCCGGAGCCGGAGCTCGGTCGCCGCCTCCCCGCCGGTGACGACCATCCGGTCGCCCTCCGGCCCGACCAGCACCATGCTGTAGGTGGCCGGCTCGTCGCTCCGTCGGACGCGTGCGGTGTCGACGCCGTGGGCCGCCAGCGACGAGGCCACCCCGTCGGCGCCGTCGCCCTGGCCGACACGGGTGATCATCGCCGTCGACCGCCCGAGCGTCGCGGCGGCACACGCGACGTTGCCCGCGACGCCGCCGTAGGTCGTCCACTCCTCGCGGACGAACGCCCCGCCGTCGCGCTCGGGGAGGTTGCTCAGGCGGTAGTTCCGGTCGACGATGGCGCTCCCGACGCTGACCACCGCCGGGTCGGCGCTGGGTTCGGTCACGAGCTTCCTCTCTCACCGCCGGAGAAAGACCCTTCGGCCGGTCGGCGAGCGCTCCGACCCTCGGTTCCGCGCCGGTCAGACCTCCGGTTCCGCCCCGGTCCGCTTTCCGTTCCGTGCCGGCGTGGTCCCCCCACCGCCGCTCGGTTCAGTCCCCGCGGACCGATCCCGCGACCGGCTCGTCCGTCTGCCCGGACCGCCGGCGGACCCGCACCTCGACGGGCTCGGCCGGCTGCAGGTTCGAACTGGCGATCAGCTCCGGCTCGGGGTCCGAGACGAGTTCGAGCTCGAACTCCCGGAGCACCGTCGCGAGGACCACCTTCGCCTCCATCAGCGCGAAGCGCATCCCGATACACGCCCGCGGCCCGCCGCCGAACGGGAAGTGGGCGTACTCCGGCCGGTCCGGGTCGCCGGCGAACCGGTCGGGCCGGAACTCGCCGGGCGCGTCCCAGATCTCCGGGTCGCGGTGGACCGCCCACTGCGGGAGCACGAGCGTCGTCCCCTCGGGGATCTCGTACCCGCCCAGTTCCACGTCGCGGGTCGGCTCCCGGAAGAACATGTACACCGGCGGGTAGAGCCGCAGGGCCTCGTCGATCGCCCGGCCGGTCCGCGCGAGCTCCGGCAGGTCCTCCGCGGTCGGCGGTCCGTCGAGCACCCGGTCCACCTCCTCGCGCACGCGAGCCTGCTCGTCGGGCTCGCGCGCGAGACAGAGCAGGGTGTAGGTCAGCCCCAGCGCCGTCGTCCCGTGGCCGGCGAACAGGAAGGTGATCGCGTTGTCCCGCAGCTCCGCCGTCTCCAGGTCGCCGGCCTCGGCCAGGGTCACGAGGATCGACAGGAGGTCGTCGTCGCGCTCGGCCGGGGGACGGGCCCGGCGACGCTCCACGAGGTCGTCGACGAACCCGCGCAGCCGATCCAGCTCGCGCCGGTAGCGGCGGTTGGTGCGGGTGGGGATCCAGGGCGGGAGAAACGAGGAGACCCGGCTCGTGTCGAACCGGTCGAGGAGGGCCTCGGAGGCCGAGGCCACCACCGGCTCGTCGGCGACGTCGACGCCGAACAGCGTCCGTCCGAGCACCGCGGCGGTGGTGTCGGTCATCGCCTCGTCGACCGCCACGGTGTCGCCGTCGCTCCACCCGTCGACCGTCGCGGCGGCGGTCTCGCACATCGCGGGGAGGTAGGTGGCCAGCCGCTCGCGGTAGAACGCCGGCTGGACGCCGGTCCGCTGGCGCTCCCACCGCTCCCCGTCGGTGACGAACAGCCCCTCGGCCATCGCGTCCGACAGGCTCCGCGTGATCACCTCGCCCTTGGTGTAGGCGTCGTGGTCCGCGAGCAACACAGACCGCACCGCCTCGGGGTCGGCGACCATGCAGGTCTCCGTGCCGAACACGCGGTAGCTGGCGATCCGACCGTACTCGTCCCGGAGGTGCTCGTAGAACCCGAGCGCGTCCCGGCTCAGGTCGAGCGTGTCGCCGACGACCGGCAGGCCGTCGGGCCCCGGCGGGCGTGTCTCGTCCGTGCTCATACACGACGGGTCGCGCTCCCGGCCCGACGGCGTTGTGTCGGACCTGTCCGTCCCTTTTTGAGTCAGGCGGGCGCTCTCCCCCCATGCGCTACCTCCAGCTACGGATCCGGTTCCCGCCGGAGCGGCGCCACCCGATGCACCGCTCTCTCGACGCGGGGGGCCCGATCCGGCGGTCGTACCTCCGTCACTGGAACTTCTCGGACCCCGAGCAGGTGACGACGCTGTTCCGCGTCGTCGGCGACGTCGCGGCGGGGCTCGACGACTACGTCGCGGCGATGGAGGCCGTCGAGGCGGTCGACGAGTTCGACGTCACCCGGGTCGACGACCGGAGCTTCTACGTCTACGTCCGCGAGGCCGCCGGGGGGCACGGGCGACGGCTGCGGGCGTTGCTGGCCGGGACGGACCTGCTCGTGGTGCCGCCCATCGAGTACCGCCCCGACGGCGAGATGCTGCTGGAGATCGCCGGCGAGAGCGACGAGCTCCGGACGGTCGTCGACGGCCTCCCCGAGGAACTGTCGGTGTCGGTCGACCGCCTGGGCGAGTACGACGCCCGCCGGGAGGCGGCGACGGCGGTCCTGACCGAGCGCCAGGCCGAGGCGGTGACGGTCGCCCGCGAGGCCGGCTACTACGAGGTCCCGCGGGAGGCCGGCGTCCGCGAGGTGGCCGACGCGCTGGACTGCTCGAGGAGCACCGCCGCGGACCACCTCCGGAAGGCCGAGGCACGGCTCGTCGCGCTGTACGCCGACGGGACGCCCGCGGGCGGCGGCTCGCCGGACCGCGGGTGAGCCGCGAGTCGACCGCGGGAGAGTCCGGACGGGAGGGCCGGCGCGGCCGGCTCGCACGCCGTCGTCCGAACTAAGTCGGGTCCCGCCGAACGTCGGCGGACGTGACACCCCCGCTCCCGGACGCCGAGACGGCGCTCGCGGGTCGGGCCGGCGCGGTCGGCCCGGACCTCCAGCGCGCGCTGGCGGCCTACCCCCTCGACGGCATCGACACGGAGTTCCCCCACCACAGCCGCCGGCTGGAGTCGCCGGAGGGGCCCGAGCGCCCACGCGAGCGCCACCCGATCTTCCACGGCTGCTACGACTGGCACTCGGCGGTCCACGGCCACTGGAGCCTGGTCCGCCAGCTCCGTCTGTTCGAGGACCACCCCGACCGCGAGCGGATCGGGGCGGCGCTGGCCGACCGGTTCGTGCGCGCGGACGCCGAGCGCGAGGCGGCCGCCCTCGCCGAGGACCCCACCTTCGAGCGCCCCTACGGCTGGGCGTGGCTGCTGGCACTGACCGCGGAACTGGCGCTGTGGGAGGACCCGCGGGGCGCCGAGTGGCGCGGGGCGCTGGCCCCGCTGGAGGAGCGGGTCGTCGACCTGGTCCGCGAGGAGCTTCTCACCCTGCGGGGACCCCACCGGGTCGGCACGCACGGCAACTCGGCGTTCGCGCTGGGGCTGACCCTCGACTACGCCCGCGTCGTCGGCGACGACGACCTCGCCGGGGCGGTCACGGAGCGGACCGTCGCCTGGTACCGTGACGACGAGGACTATCCCGTGGAGTACGAACCCCTGGGGTGGGACTTCCTCTCGCCGGCGCTGACCGAGGCGGACCTCCTCCGGCGCGTGCTCGACGAGAGAGAGTTCCGGCGGTGGCTCGACGACTTCCTCCCCGGCGTGGCGGCGGCCGCCGGGGACGGTGCGGGAGGGCCTGCGGCCGGGGACGACGCGGGAGGCGGTACGGACGCCCCCACGGTCGCGAGCGACGGCGGCCCGCTCCCGGACCCGGTCGCGGTCTCGCCCGACGACGCGGACGGCTTGGAACTCCACCTGGTCGGGCTGAACCTCGCGCGGGCGTGGTGTGCCCTGGGCGTCGCCGAGTCGCTCGCGGACCCGCGGGCGACGGTCCTCGAGGAGTTCGCCCGGCGCCAGGTCGAGCGCGGCCTGGAGCCCGCGTTCACGGAGGACTACGCGGGCGCCCACTGGCTGACCTCGTTCGTCCTCCGCCTGTTCACCCGCGCGGAGGGCGGGATCGCCCCCGAGTGAGCCGGGTCCCCGGCGACCACCCCGGAGTGAGTCGGGACCCCGGCGACCGCTCCGGAGTGAGCCGAGATCCCGACAGCCGGCGTCGTCGGCTCAGCAGGAGCCGTCGGTCCCGCAACAGCCGCCGGTTCCGCACCCGCCGTCGACGTCGGCCTCGACGACCCCGCCGATCACCGACCAGACCGGGTCGAGGTCCTCGATCGAGGCCCGGTATGCCTCCTGGACGGTCTCGCGCCGGTCGGCGTCGTAGTCCCGGGCGTGGGTGAGGTCCGCGCCGAACACGCCCTCGTCGGCCGCGCCGCCCGCGCCGGGGTCGGTCCCCTCCTCCGCGTCGATCACGTCGGCGGTGCGGCGCCGGCGGCCGGGGTCGTCCGCGCTCTCCAGGGCCGTGTACTCCCGCTCCAGCCACTCCTCGACGGTGACGGAGTGGGCGGCCTTCACGCGGTCGCGGTACCCCTCCGGGACGACGTTGTACACCGAGAACGGGACCGGATCGCCGTCGGGCATCGCGTACCGGACGTTCGACTCGGGGAGCCGGTCGAGGTCGTAGTTGTACGGGTCCTGGAAGTGGCGGATCCCGACCGGCAACATGCCGTCGAACAGTTCGCCGAGCCCGTCGAACTCCCCGGTCCGGAGCGCGTCGGCGGCGATGGTCCGGAGCCGCCCCTCGAGGCCGTGGGTGTCCGGGCCCAGCAGGTCGTCGAGGTTCGCGACCAGCCGACCGGCGACGCGGAGCTTGTCCAGCCGACCCGGGTCGACGCCGAACTCCTCGACCAGCCCCACGAGCTCCTCGACCAGCGTCTCCACGTCCAACAGGTCCGTCAGCGGGTAGAGGTCGTCGCCGTCGACGGCGACCGCGGTGACCATCCAGGAGGAGAAGCCGCTGGTCACCCCGTAGAGGTGGTCGCCGGTCCACTGCCGCTTGAACTCGGAGATGGTCCGCAACACGGGCAGCGGGAGCCACGCCTCCGTCGGAATGGCCCCGTCGGTCTGGGCCTCGACGCGCTCCATCACGCCGGGGATGGTGATCCGACCCTCCTCCGGGGGCTCGTCGACCAGCCTGCCGACGAACGAGACCGGCTGGAAGTTGACCCCACAGACCGTGTCGCTGTTGGCGGCGCCGAACCGGACGATGTCGCCCAACTGGCCGTCGTTCCAGCCGTCGATCACCGTCGGGACCAGCATCGCACACATCCCGACGTCGTGACACGCGGTCAGCGCGTGGGGAAACTCCCAGTAGTTCTTGGGGTTGTGCTCGGGGTCGACGCCGTCGAAGCTGGTGTACAGCCCCCTCGCGCCCGCGTCGGCGACCCTGGCGGCCAACCCCGGTTCCCGGAGGAATCGCCCGCCGTGGGAGTTCACCAGCACCTCGTCGGCGTGGTCGACACACCGCTCGACCAGTTCGGGGAGGTCCTCGCGGACGGTGGGTTCGCCGCCGGTCAGCTGGATCGCACCGATGCCGTCGTGGGCACCCAGCCCGGCGGCCATCTCCTCGACGGCGTCGGCGGTCGGCTCGTGGAGGGGCTCGCCGGACTCCGCGTAGAAGAAACAGTAGTGACAGGAGCGGTCACAGCGGTTCGTGACCGTGACGTTGCCGATGCCCGCCACCGTCGGGTCGACGCCGTCCGCCCCGCCCTCGGCGTCGCCGTGGTCGGGTCCGCCGGTCGACAGCAGCGGGTGGCGGCTGGCGTCGTCCAGCCGGCGGGCCCGCCGGTAGGCGTCGGCGTCCACCCACTCCACGTCGCTCTGGTGGCCGTGTTCGGGACAGCGCTTGCGGACCCGGATCTCCCCGTCGGCCTCGAAGCGGGCCATCGGGACCGTCATCCGGTCGTAGTCGCCGGCGGCGAGACAGGCCGGACAGAGGCTGGCGGTCAGCGCGAGGGTGCGGGTCCCGCTCGGGGGGACGAGTTCCGCCGCCAGCGCCCGCAGGGTCGCCACCCCCTCCGTCTCCACGGGACAGTCCGCGAGGTGTGGAGAGACGTCGAACGGGACGGCGTCGGCACCCTCGGGCCGCTTCGACGGCCGGGAGGGGGGCCAGGCCGTCGGATCGGGCGTGTGGGTCTGTGACATGCTAGTCGGACGACAGGACGGGGTTCGGATAGTTCTTTCGCGGGCTGGCGCCGGTGGCGACGCGACGCGTTCACGAGGCGGCGGCGCCGGGACGACCGATCGCGGTGCCGGCGCCGTCGTCAGCCCGGGTCGGCGAAAGCGTGATACCTCGCCGGCGGATGGTGGCGGCCGTGTCGCGGGAGAGCGACGGGACGCTGTCGGTGCCGGTGACCGACGAGCGGGTCCGCCGGCTGTACGACCGGACGGCGGCGGTCTACGCGCGGACCGTCGCGCGTCTGGAGGCCCGGTCCCAGCGCCGGGCGGTCGACCGACTCGACCTCTCGACCGGCGCGACGGTCGTCGACGTGGGCTGTGGACCCGGGCGGGGGCCGGTCGACCTGGCCCGGCGGGTCGGCCCCGCGGGTCGGGTCGTCGGGGTCGACGCCGCGCCGGGGATGCTCGCGGCGGCGGCCGACCGGGTCGACGCGGCCGGCGTCGCGGACCGCGTCGCGCTGGTCCGTGGCGACGCCCGTCGGCTCCCGCTTTCCGACGGGGTCGCGGACGCCGTGGTCGCGCTGGACGTGCTGGACCTGTTCGAGCGCGCAGACGTCGTGACAGCACTGGAGGAGTGTCGCCGCGTCCTCGCCCCGGAGGGGCGGCTCTGTGTCGTCACGATGGACCGCCGGGACGTGCCCGACTCGACGTTTCTCCGGGCTTACGAGGCCGCCTACGAGCGGGTCCCCGGCTTCGCGACCGTGGGCTGTCGGCCGATCCCGATCGCCGACGCGCTCGCCGAGGCCGGCCTGGCCGTCGAGTCGTCGCTGTCGCTGTCCCGGGCGCGGGTCTGGCCCGTCCGCGGGGTGATCTGTGCGCCCGCCTGAGTCCGAACGGAGGGCGTGACCCGGGGTGTCGATCGGACGGCCGGCGGCGGTCCCGCGTCGCTCTCCCTCTCAGTCCACGTCCCGCAGGTCCAGGCCCGCCCCCCCAGTCCACGTCCCGCAGGTCCAGGCCCGCCCCTTCAGTCCACGTCCCGCAGGTCCAGGCCCGCCAGGACCAGGGTGACCACGCCGACCGCGTAGGCGGCGACCTTCGGGACCGCGAGCGGGTCCGGGACCTGTTCGCTCCCGACGACGCGGACCAGGGCGTACCCTCCCTCAGTGTCGACGAGCGTCGCGTTCACCCGGCGGGGGTCCGTCGCCCGTCCGTCCAACGCCGCGCGGACCGGCTCGGGGGCGGCCCCGGGCGGCACCGCGAGCCCCTCAGCGACAGCCCGGTCCTCAACGCGCGTCGCGTCTATGCGGAACTCGTCGCCGACGGTCCGGGCGTCGACCCGGTAGTACCGGTCGTCGACGTCGTCGGCGAGGTAGTCCACGGCCGAGAGCCGACGCAGGTCCGGCGGGACGGCCGACGACGGGCGGGCGTACGTGCCGTTCACGGCCACACGGACGGCCTCGGACCCCGTGCCGACGGCGTAGGCGACCGCGGGGTGGTGGTAGAGCGTCTCCACGGCCTCGGCGTCGTCGAGGTCGACCGGCGTCGCCTCGTAGGTGTAGCGGGGATCCGGACCGGGGCCGTCGCCGACGACCGGCTGTGCGAGGAGGAGGAGCCCCAGCAGGGCGGCGAGGTGTGCGTCGCGGAGCACGCCCGGCGGTCGTTCGCTCGGGAACTACAGTCTGACGGAGTCGGGGTCCGCGGTGTGGCCCGTCGTGAACCGCGACCGGCGCGGCCGGGTGGTCACGGGAGCGATGTCGTTCGCCACGAGCCACGAGCGGCCGGCGCGAGCTACGGGCGGTCGCCGGGAGCACGGGGAGCCGCGACCGGACGCCGCGGGACGGCGCCGTCGCTGGGGAGCGACGGGCGAACCACGCCGCCACCCGCCGTCACTCCTCGCGCTCCGTGAGCCACTCGTCCAGGAGGTCCCGGATCGCCGCCTCGCGGTTGTCCCGGTGTTGCTTGAACGCGATCTCGTCGAGTTCCGCCAGCGTCTCCTCGTCCAGTTCGAGGGTGACGGACTCCATGTCCGACAGCTCGCACATCCCGGCCGGCCGGAGGAGCCTGGCGTTCAAAAAGACACGTCAGACGGGTGTCCGCCGGGCGGGGCCGACCGGTCACCCCTCGACGGTCACCGCGTCGCCCAGCGCCGGCGCGGTCGCGTCGAACCCGGACCCGCACAGTTCCTCGGCGAAGTCGACACACCGGTCGCCGTGGTCGACGATCACGGGCGTCTCCCGGTAGTCGTCGAGGAACTCCCACAGGCCGTCGCGGTCGGCGTGGGCCGAGAAGTCGTAGGACTCCACCCGCGCGGCGACGGGCATCCGGCGGCCGTCGATCTCCGCGCTGCCGGTCTCCAGCAGGTCGCGGCCGGGAGTCCCCTCCACCTGGTAGCCGGTCATGGCGATCTTGTTCGTCGGGTTGCCCCGGATCGCCGGGATGTAGGTCATCGCCGGCCCGCCGCTCAACATCCCGGAGGTCGTGACGATCACGGTCCCCTGGTCCGCGATCCGGCGGCGCTGGCCGTCACGGCCGTCGACGAAGCGGGCGTTGGAGGTGGCCCGCCGGAGCGCGTCGGCGTCCCGGACGAAGTCGGGGTGCCGGCCCAGCGTCCGCGTGACGCGCTTGCCCATCCCGTCGACGTAACAGTCGACGTCGTGGGCCGCACAGACGAGCAGCATCTCCTGGGTGCGGCCGATGGCGAAGGCCGGCACGACGACCGTCCCGCCCTCCCACAGCGTCGTCCGGACGCTCTCGGCGAACCGCTCCTCCAGCGCCGGCCGGTCGCCGTGTTCCACGTCCGAGTAGGTACTCTCGACGATCACCGCGTCCGCGTCCGGCCGGGCCGTGGTCCCGGCGACGATCCGCTGGTCGTCCGTGTGGAAGTCGCCGGTGTACAGCAGCCGCGTCTCGCCGTCGTCGACCAGCACGTGCGCGCT
>CAZMWG010000098.1:0-4474 GCA_964569925.1 uncultured Halobacteriales archaeon
ACGAGCCGATGCCGGTCAAGCCCGGCCAGCACTACGCGATGGGCGGGATCGAGACCGACGAGAACGGCCAGACCTGCATCGACGGGCTGTACGCCGCCGGCGAGAACGCCTGTGTCTCCCTGCACGGCGCCAACCGGCTGGGCGGGAACGCGCTGCCGGAGCTGTTGGTGTTCGGCGCCCGCGCCGGCCACCACGCCGCCGGCAAGGACATGAAGACCGCCGAGATCGAGACCGGTCCCTCCGCCCGCTCGGAGGGCGGCGACGTCCAGCCGCCGGTCGAGCCCGGCGCCATCGACGCCGCCGACGGCGACGTCGCCGCCGACGGGGCGATGGTCGAGCCGGATCGGGTCGTCGAGACGACCGTCGAGCGCGAGCGCGCCCGGATCGAGGAGTTGCTGGAGACCGACGGGATCAACCACGCCGAGGTCCGGGCCCAGGTTCAGGAGACCATGACCGAGCGGGTCAACGTCTTCCGCGAGGAGGCCGGCTTGGAGGAGGCGCTGATCGACGTCAAGCGCGCCCGCCAGCGCTACGAGGACGTCGGCGTCGAGGACCCCTCCCGGACGTTCAACACGGACCTGATCCACACCCTGGAGACGCGCAACGTGATCGACCTCGCCGAGGCGATCACGCTGGGCGCGCTGGCCCGCGAGGAGTTCCGCGGCGCCCACTGGCGCGCCGAACACCAGGAGCGCAAGGACGACGAGTACCTCAAGCACACGATGCTCTCCTGGTCGGACGGCACGCCCGAACTCTACTACAAGCCCGTCAACCTGGAGGGCGACGAGGGCGAGTACGAGCCGAAGGTCCGCTCGTACTGAGCCCGCGGCCGTTCCCGACGCGGTCGAACCCGCCCGCGATCTACAGTTCGTCGACCACTCGAGCGCCGCTGACGGCCTCGGGGATCACGACGCTGTCGGCGCCGGCCCGACGGGCCAGCGAGGCGGCCTCGTCGTCCCCGACCCGGACGATCAGTCGGCTCTCGGGGGCTAGCTGGTCGGCGACCATACAGATCTGGAGGTTGGCGTCGGCGTCGTCGATGCCGGCGACCAGCGCGCGGGCCCGTTCGATCCCGGCCGCGCGCAGCGTCTCCTCCGTCCGGGCGTCGCCCTCGATGGCACAGACCCCGTCGGCGGCGGCCTCGACCGTGGCCGGGTCGCTGTCGACCACGACCACCGACCGCCCGGTCTCGCGGAGCCGTCGGGCGACGGTCCGGCCGAAGGTGCCGTAGCCACAGACGATCACGTGGTCCTCGGCCCGCCGCGCGGCCCGGCGTGCCCGGGCGCGGCGGAGTTCCTCCCCGACGCGCCCGCCGAACACCGTGTCGGCGACGGACTCGCCGATCCACAGCCCCGCGACGAGCAGCCCCGCGAACACCGCCAGGGCGTAGGCCTTCGTCGCGGTCGCCGGCCCGTCGTGGGTCGCGAAGTGCAGTTCGATGCTCGTCGGGTCGAGCAGCCAGAACGCCGCCTCGATCGGGGTGACCCCCGCCAGCAGGACGAACCCGACGAGCCCCGCCGACAGGACGCCGGCGAAGGTGACGAGCGGCGCCAGCGACGCTCGCACCCTGTCGGCGAGCGGGTCGAACGGTCTCGGTGGCACGGTCGTGTCAACGAGTGCCACGGCGATAAGGGCTGCTCGGTCGGTACGTTTCCGGCGACCAACCGACGTTCTCGTCTCCCACCGGCTCTCTCGCGGGTTGGTCCCCGGTTGGTCGTCGGTCCCGTGGGGCCGGCCGGGAGTCCGGCCGTTCGGGTCGGGCGGTCCCGGTCGCGGGACCGCGCTCCCCGCCATGCCAACCCTCTT
This sequence comes from uncultured Halobacteriales archaeon, assembly GCA_964569925.1. Classification (GTDB taxonomy): domain Archaea; phylum Halobacteriota; class Halobacteria; order Halobacteriales; family Haloarculaceae; genus CAZMWG01. Next base: position 1,807 of record CAZMWG010000098.1, read on the forward strand.
GCCCGAGCCGACCCGACCGCGGGCATGGACGAGTTCGCCGCCGAGACCCGGGTCGAGTGGCGCGAGTGGGGCCCCGAGGCCTTCGCGGTCGCCCGCCGGCGCGGGGTCCCGCTGTTGCTGTGTCTCACGGTTCCCTGGAGCCCGGAGTGTCGCGAGATGGACCGCCGGACCTACGCCGAGCCGCGGATCGCGGCCAACGTCAACGACGGCTTCGTCCCGGTCCGGGTCGACGCCGACCGGCGGCCGACGGTCCGCGAGCGGTACAACACGGGCGGGTTCCCCTCCACCGTCTTCCTCACGCCCGACGGCGAGGTGCTCTCGGGGGCGACCTACCTCGGCCCGGACGGGTTCCGGAGCGTCCTCGACCGCGTGCGCGAGACGTGGGACGCGAAGGGCGCGAGTGCGGGTTCGGTCCCGCGGGCGGTCCGGAACGCGCGTCCCCCGGCGGGCGAGGTGACCGCCCGGATCGAGGAGGGGATGATCGAACAGCTCCTGGGCGCGTTCGACGACGAGTTCGGCGGCTGGGGGACCGACGCGAAGTTCCCGCTCCCTCGCACCGTCGAGTTCGCGCTGGTGCGGGCCCGCGACCAGGCGACCCGCACCCTCGACGCCGTCCACGCCCACCTGCTCGACACCGCCGACGGCGGCTTCTTCCGCTACGCCGCCCGGCGGGACTGGACCGGCGCCCGACGGGAGAAGCTGACCGACGAGAACGCCGCGCTCGTGCGAGCGTTCGCCCGCGCCTACCGCTACACCGGCGACGACTCCCACCGCGAGGCCGCCGGGCGCGCGGTCGACTACCTCACCACGACGCTGTGGGTCCCCGACCCGTCGGCGAGGGGCGGCGACGGCGACACGGACGGGGGGAGTCGCGGCGCGTTCGCGGCGAGCCAGGCCGGCGACGAGGAGTACCACCGGCTGGAGCCGGCCGAGCGCGCCGAGGCCGACCCGCCGTACGTCGACCGGACGGCCCTCGCGGACCGCAACGGGCTGGCGATCGACGGCCTGCTCACCCTCGCGCGGTACGTCGACGACGAGCGGCCGCGCCGGTACGCCGAGCGCGCCCGGGCGTACTTGGTGGAGGAACTCGTCGAGGACGGCACCGTCGCCCGCTACGCCGACCCGGACGCCCCCGAGGGGTTGTTGGTCGACCAGGCCCGGGTCCTGCGCGGGCTGGCGACGAGTTGGGAGGTGACCGGCGAGGCCGGCCCGGCGCGGGCCGTCGCCGACCGCACGCTCGGGACGCTCGTCGACGACGGGGCCGTCCGGGACGCCCCGGCCGACGCCGAGGCGGCCGGGCTCTGTGACCGGCCGATCTACCCGATCGACCCGACCATCGACCTGGCGGACGCGCTCGTCGACCTGGCGGCGCTGACCGGCGCGGACCGCTACCGGGCGGCCGCACACGACGCCGTCGCGGCCAGCGCCGGCGCGACCGAGCGGATGGGCGTGCAGGTGGCGGGCTTCGCGGCCGTCGCGGCCCGGCTCCGCGAGCCCCGCGCCGTCGCCGTCGGCCGGCCGGCCGGGAGCGACCTCCACCGCGCGGCGCTGCGGCTCGCCGACCACGAGACGACCGTCGTGCCGGACGCCGACGTCGACGGCGCGGTCCTGCGGGTCGACGGCGAGCGAGCCGGCGACGCCGGGTCGCCCGCGGCCCTGGAGGCGCTGCTGACGGACTGACCCGGTCGTCGATCGGTCCGCGGCGAGCCCGGCCGGTCCCGGGAGACGACCCATCACGTGGAGAGAACGTCCACCCGCCGAAACGCCCCGGGTGTTTATGTCGAACACGGCCGTCTCCCACCTATGGCGAGTCTGCGGGACGTGGGACTCTCCGAGTACGAGGACCGGGCCTACCGGGCACTGCTGGAGACCGGGCCGACGACGGCCAAGGAGCTGTCCCGGGCCAGCGACGTCCCGATGGGGCGGATCTACGACGTGCTCAACGAACTGGAGACCCACGACCTGGTGCGCAGCCAGACGGCCAGCCGGCCACAGAAGTACGCCGCGGTCGAGCCCCGGACGGCGCTGGACCGGCTGCTGGAGGAGAAACGCGAGGAGCTTGCCGAGGCCGAACGCCAGTACGAGGCCGTCGTCGAGGAGCTGGCCGAACAGCTCGAGTCGGGCCCCATCGAGGAGGCGTTCTGGACGGCGTCGGTCGGGACCGAGGAGACGATCGACCTGCTGGTCGAGCGGCTGTCCACGGCCGACGAGCGGCTGGTGGTCGTCGGTTCGGCCCCGGACAACTACGACGTGCGGGCGGCGGCCGACCGGATCGTCGACGGCATCGAGGACGCGCTGGAGCGGGGCGTCGAGGTGTTCATGCTGTTGCCCCCCTCCTTCTACGACGAAATCCCCACGGAGGTCGGGCGGGAGTACGAACAGCGGCTCCGAGCTCACGAGGAGTTCCACGTCCGGGCCAGCGAGCGGGTGAGCTCGACGTTCGAGATAATCGACGAGTCGGAGGTGTGCATCGAGGTCCCCCACCCGCTGGGCGGGTCGACATTCGCCGCCATCGCCGTGCGGGACCGGGAGTTCGCCGCCGGCGTCTACGAGGAGTTCGAGCCCCGCTGGGAGGAGGCCGAACCGCCCGACTCGTCGTGACCCCGGCGCGGCGCCGCGCGGGGCCGTCGGTCGACGGCGGAGAGAGAGGCGGTCGTCACCGGCCGGC
>CAZMWG010000098.1:4574-10713 GCA_964569925.1 uncultured Halobacteriales archaeon
GGCCGGCGACGGGGAGAGCGACCGCGAGGGAGCGGTCAGTCGTCGGCGGGGGCGGCCCGCTCGCCGTTGACCTCGCCGCGGAGCTGTCCGAACTCGGCGATCCGCTCGGCGTGGGCGTTGTGCTGGTGGATCGACTCGTCGTTGGACTGCTCCATCCGGACGATCGCCTCGTCGGAGAGGTCGGGGTACCGCTCGACCATCCCCTCGGCCATCGCGCGCACACAGTCCTCGACGAACTTCGCGTCCCGGTGGGACTCGTAGGTCATGTGGTCCTCGTCGGGGCGCTTTGCGAGGTTGTAGATCCGGGCGCTCATCGAGTCCCGCGCGATCTCGATCAGTTCGTTGAGGTCGACGTCCGGGGCGCCCTCGCTCTCGACGGTGAGCGTGGCGTGACCGCGCTGTGAGTGGCCCGGCTGGGGGACCTCCGAGAGGAACGCCTCGATCGTCTCGTCGTCGACGTCCAGCCCGCGCAGCGTCTCGCGGGCCCGGGCCGTCGACATCCCCTGCGAGCAGGGACAGACCGTCATCCCGGTGACGGCGGCGCCGATCTCCTCGCGGGTGCCCTCCCCGGTCGCCGTCGCCGAGGCGATGATGTCCGCCGTCGACTGTGTGGCCATCCCCGAAGCGGGGGTCTCCTCGCGGGTGACGTACTCGGCCTCCATGCGGACCTCCGCCTTGGTGGTGTAGTCGTGTTTCTCGAGGAGCCGCTCGGCCGCGTCGCCACAGACGTCCTCGGCGCGGTAGGCCTCCTCGCTGACCGCCGCCTCGAGGGTCTCGTCGACCACTTCCATGTTGCGACTCATGTCGGCGCCCTTCCGCCAGGAGGGGAGATCGACGAAGACTGAGAACTCGGCCATCAGGACGAGCGGACGCTTCTCGGCGCGATCGATCTTCACGAGCTTCTCGACGCCGGTCACACCGACCCGGTTCAGTCCCACGGAGACGTCGGGACTGCCAGCCTGTACGTCCGGCAGTTGCTGACTCATCGAACCGGTCTATGCGCGAACCGCCGTTAGTGCTTTCGATGGTGTGACGCGGCGCTGGGCGTGCCGAACGGTCGGGTCCGACCCGGCCGGTCGTCGGGTTGTCCGGCGCCGGCGCCGGCCGGTGACCGATCGGGCACGTCGACCCGCCGGTCAGTCCGCGCCGGTCCGCGACCTCGCCGGCTCCACGTCGCGCAACACCGCGGCGACGTCGTCGTCGTCGAAGGTGGTCGCCAGCGCGTCCATCCCCACCTCGTGGCGGTGGATCCGGCGCTCCAGCCGACGGACGCCCTCGTCGGCCGCCCCGCCCCCCGACTCCCGGGCGGTCAGGGTCGCGTACTTCGACACCAGCCGGACGTACTCGCGGACCTCCGCCTCGTAGGAGCGACACCGGAAGAGCCGGTCGACCGTCTCCAGCAGGTCCGCCTGCGAGGCCGGCTTCACCACGTAGTCGTCGACCGGCAGCTCCAACAGTCCCAGCTCCGGCTCGACGGCGGTCACCATCGCGACCTTGACGTCGTACTCACGGGTCCTGATCGCCCGGACCAGCGACTCGCCCGTCCGGCCGCCCGGCCGCCTGTCGAGCACCACCACGTCCACCGACGGCGACAGCGCGGAGAGTCCCGCCTCCGCCCCCGCGGCCGTCACCACGTCGTACGTCTCGCCGATCCTGTCGGCGTACGACTCCAGACACTCCCGTTCGTCGTCCACTATCAGTACCGTCCCGCCCCCTGTCATGCGTAATTAACATGAACGATCCGGGTAAAAACCTTTTCGCCCGCTGACGCGTCGGTTCAGTCGCCGACCAGGTCCTCGTAGCGCGCTCCGGTCTGTTTCAGCGTCTCCGTCGAGTAGAGCCGCTCGTGGTCGAACGGGAGGTGGTCGGCGGCCAGTTCGTCCACCTTCGCGTCGACGGCGTCGGTCTCGCGGCCGTGGACCATCGTGAACAGGTTGTACTCCCACCCCTGTTCGGGTCGGCGCGGCCGGTGGTAACACAGCGTCACGTAGGGGAGCCGGCCGACGGCCACGCCGCGCTCGTCGAGTTCGTCGTCGGGGATGTCCCAGACGATCATGCAGTTGGCGTCGAAGCCCGTGACCAGGTGGTTGACGACACAGCCGATCCGCTTTATCGAGCCGTCCGCGAGCAGCCGCTCGACCGCCCCCAGCACGTCCTCGACCGGCGCCCCGATCTCCGTGGCCACGTCCGCGTAGGGGGTCGCCGACAGCGGGAAGCCGTCCTGGATCGCCAGCAGGAGCCGGCGGTCGAGGTCCGCGAGGTCGGCGGCGGCGTCCTCGCTGATTCGCGTGGCGTCGACGTCGGTCTCGGCCAGGCTCTCGCGGGCGAACCGGTCGGAGTTGACCACCGGGAACTCCAGGTCGATGTAGTAGTCGGTGAGCATCGGGAGCACGAGCACCTCACAGCCGGTCTCGCGTTCGATCTCGGCCAGGATCGCGTCCCGGCGCTCCCGCGAGCCCGCCGTGACGACGAACCACATGTTCCAGGCGTGGTCGCGGGCGTAGTTGTGGTTGACCTGCCGGTGGGCGTTGATCGTCTCGGCGACGTCGTCGAACCGCTCCTCCGGGGCCTGGACGGCCGCGAGCGTCGAGGAGCCGATCACCGGCGGGTTGAGGACGGCGCCGAACCGCCGGAAGATCCCCGCCTCGCGCAGCCGCTCGACGCGTTCCAGGGTCGCCTCGGCGGAGACGCCCAACGCCTCGCCGACGGCCTCGAAGGGTCGCTCCCGGACCGGGAAGCCGCTCTGGAAGCCGTCGATCAGCTCCGCGTCGACCGCGTCGACGTCCTCGCGCCAGTCCCCCGACGTGAGACTCATCGACCGTGGTAGGGCGCAGACGGTTGTACGGCTTTCGCTTGCTCCGGACCGCGAACCCCCAACAGGACGGCTCGCTCGCCCGCGACGGGGACCGCCGCGCTTGCGGGAACGGGCAGGCTTTAGCCGATCCGGTCCCAGGCTCCGGTATGGCTCAGACGACCCCCGAGTTCGGCGAGTGGCCGCTGAAGCGACTGATGACCGACGTCGTCGGCTCGGGACACAAGTCCGCCGACGACATGGACCGCGACCAGGCCCGGGAGGCCTTCCGGCGGATCCTGGCCGGCGAGCCCGACCACACGACGCTGGGCGCGTTCTGGCTGGCCAACCGCTGGAAGCGCAACACCCCCGAGGAGCTCGCGGCCTTCGTCGACGTGATGCGCGAGGAGTCCGTCGAGACCGCCGCCCCGAGCGCCGACCCCGTCGACTGTGGCGCCAACTACGACGGCAAGCACACCTCGGCGATCCTCGGCGTGGCCTCGGGCGCCGTCGCCGCCGCGGCCGGCACCCCGGTGGTCGTCCACTCCGGCGACCGAGTCCCGACCCAGAAGCTCGACGCCTACAGACACGTGCTCGACGAACTGGGCGTCCGGACCGACCTCTCGCCCGGCGAGAGCGCCGACATGGTCGACGACGTCGGCTTCGGGTTCTACTACCAGCCCCGGTTCAACCCCGGCGTCGACGACCTGTTCGAGCGCCGTGACATGATGGGCGTGCGCTCGTTCGTCAACACGATCGAGACGCTCGCCAACCCCGCCGACGCCGACGTCCACCTCGGCTCGTTCTACCACCTGCCGTTCGCCAAGCGGATGGTGCGGACGCTGAAACTCGCCGAGACCCAGGACGTCGGCCGCGCCCTGTTCTTCCAGGGGATGGAGGGGTACGACGACGTCCGACCCGGCGAGACGGTCGTCGCCGAGTGGCCCCGCGAGGACGGCGACGACGAGGCCATCGCGGACTTCGAGATCCGCACCGCCGACTTCGGGATGGACGTCGAGAGCGACGACCTCGCCGTCGACGACGTCGCCGCCGACTCCGCCGCGATCACCGAGGCGGTCCTCGCCGGCGACCGCGAGGACGGCTTCGCCGACGCCGTCGCGCTCAACGCCGCGCTCCGCCTGTACGCCGGCGAGGCCGTCGACTCGCTGGAGGCCGGCGTCGACGAGGCCCGCGCCGCCGTCGCGGACGGCAGCGCCGCCGCCGTCCTCGACGACCTCCGAACGTTCTGAACCGCCGGCGCCCGACGGCTTGACCACTCCGTCGTCGGCCCGCCCCGCCGCCGGCCCGTCCCGACTCCCGCTCACGTCCCCGCTTCCAGTGACCGACTCGAACCCCCCGACCGACCCGGACCCGGTGACCGAACTCGACGGCACGCCCCTCGACCACCGGACGGTCCGGACCGACGGGATCGACCTCCACGCCGTCGTCGCGGGGCCGGCCGACGGCGACCCGATCGTCCTGTTGCACGGCTTCCCGGAGTTCTGGTACTCCTGGCGCGGCCAGATCCCGGCGCTCGCCGACGCCGGCTTCCGGATCGTGGCGCCGGACCTCCGGGGGTACGGCCGCTCTGAGCGCCCTCGCGGCGTGGCCGCCTACGCCCTCGAGGAGTTGGTCGCCGACGTCGCCGGGCTGATCGACGAGTTCGGAGTCGCGGACGGCGACGACCCCGCGACCGCGAGCGTCGTCGGTCACGACTGGGGCGGCGTGATCGCCTGGCGACTCGCCATCGACCGGCCGGGGTCGGTCGACCGGCTGGCGGTCCTCAACGCCCCGCACCCGGGCGCCTTCCGCCGGGACGCGCTCACGCTCGCGCAGTTCCGTCGCTCGCTGTACGCCCTGTTCTTCCAGCTCCCCCGGCTCCCCGAGCGCGCGATCCGTCGGGACGACTTCGCCGCCTTCGAGCGGCTGTTCGTCGACGGCGTCGCCGGGGAGGGGTTCTCCGAGGCGGACCTGGAGCGGTACCGCGCGGCCTTCCGCCCGCCGGGCGCCCCGACGGCGGCGCTGAACTACTACCGGGCGCTGGGCCGCCGGCGGGTGCCGGCGGAGCTCGCGCGGACGTTCCTCGGCCGCGAGCGACCGGACGAGACCGTCCGCGTCCCGACGCTCGTGCTGTGGGGCCTGGACGATCCGGCGCTCGGCTCGTCGCTCTCGCAGGGGCTCTCGGCCTGGGTGCCCGACCTGCGCGTCGAGCGGTTCCCCGAGGCCGGCCACTGGGTGCAGTTCGACGCTCGCGAGGCCGTCGTCGACGCGCTCGTCGAGTTCCTGGCCTGACGGAGCGGGGACTGGAACCGGAGAGACTCGCGTTCGAACCCACGCGGGGGACTCACACCTGCACGGCCGAACCACACTCGCACGAGGGAGCCGTGCCTGCACGGCCGGACGAACGGTGAAAGGCCCGCGGGCGAGCGTACCGCGGGCTTCGCGCCGTCTACCCCTCCATCGGCGTCGAGCAGCGCATACAGAGGATCGTCTCGGCGACCCAGTTGACGTCGTCGGCGCCGCAGTTCGGACAGCGGTAGGTGTCGTTGCCGTACTCGGTGGTCCCCCGCGGCGCGGCCAGGTAGCCGTCGTCGACACAGCGCTCGACCAGCGTCGCGAACCGTCGGCGCTTGTACCGCGGCCGGGCGGCGAGGAAGGGGCCGGGCCGTGCCGGGTCCGAGCCGTGGAGGTCGCCCCACTCGACGGCGATCTCGCCGTTGGCGGAACTGCGGGCGGCCTGCTTGATTCCCGCGGTGGCGGCCTCGAACAGCGGCGTCGTCCCCCACTTGCGGGGGTCGTCGATCGACTCGCCGGCGGCCTCGTAGGCGTCGGTCGCGGTCGCGTAGGCGTCGTCGACTCCGCCCATGCCGCCGACGACCCGGAAGTCGCCGACGAACTCGTCGAGACAGGCCCGCTGTGCGGGGTGGTCGAGGCCGGTCTTCAGATCCCGCGCGACGGCGATCCCCTCCGCGGCCCGGCGGCTCGCCCGGTCGGTCCGGTCCGCGACGCGGTAGGCGAGCGCCGCGGCCGCGAACCGTTCCAGGCCGCCCCCGACCCACCCCTTCTCGTCCCCGTCGAACGGGCCCAGTCCCGGCCGCGGCGCCGCGAGGGTCGCCCACGCCGCGCGGGTGTACTCGTCGCCGGCCGTCTCGTAGGAGCGGTCCGCCAGGGCCTCGACCGCCGTCGATCGGTGCGCGTCCGCGTCGCCGTCCTCGCTCATACGCGTCGTTGGTTCGCGGCCGGAAATAGTCGCCGCTCCCCGGACGGTCGGCTCACTCCCAGACGAGCCCCTCATCGTCCCCGTACAGCGAGTACTCGTCGGTGAGTTCGTCGACCCGGTCGCTCACG
>CAZMWG010000099.1:0-10686 GCA_964569925.1 uncultured Halobacteriales archaeon
TGACGGTGCCGACCGTCGACCGGGGGTTGTTGGCGGCGTTCTTCTGGTCGATGGATATCGCCGGGCTGAGGCCCTCGACGGTCTCGACCTGTGGCTTGTCCATCTGGCCCAGAAAGTTGCGGGCGTAGGCCGACAGCGACTCGATGTACCGGCGCTGGCCCTCCGCGTAGACGGTCTCGAAGGCCAGCGAGGACTTCCCCGACCCCGACAGTCCCGTGACGACCGTCAGCTCCTCCCGGGGGATCTCGACGTCGACGTCCTTGAGGTTGTGTTCCTCGGCGCCCCTGACCTCGATGACGTCCTTGCTCATCTACCCCTCTCCAAGGACGGACACCGGGAAACCCTGTCGGTCCGCGTGGGCGGGCGCGAGCGGGCGCCGGCGAACGGCGATGGACGGACACCGGACCGCGGACGCCGTCGAGCGCGCCGTCCTTCGCCGGCGGACTCGGCCCGCGAGCGGGCCGGCCGCGGGGTCACACGACGAGCGGGCGTGTCTCCGGGCCGGAGAGTCCCCGAAGGAGTTACCCGTCGCCCCGGCCTCCCTCCGTCGATGAGCACCGCCCCCCGTCCCCCCTCCGATCCGGAGTACGACATCACGCGCCTGGCTCTGACCGACGACAGCTACGTCGTCGAGCAGGGGTTCGTCCGCAACAAGTACGCCGCCTACGACTCCCGGGGGGACACGGTCCTCCGCGGGAAGCAGTCGCTGTTCAAGTTGAAAGAGCAGTTCCCGTTCGTCGGGCCGGACGACGAGCCCGTCTTCACCGTCACCGCCGGCGGCATCGTCGACGTCGCCGGCAACTACGTCCTGACCGACGCCGCCACCGACGAGGAGATCGTCGTGCTGGACAACGACTTCTCGATGCTGCAGGACACCTGGCGGATCAGAGACGCCGGGAGCGGCGAACTCCTGGCCCGAATCGACTCCCGGGGCGCCGTGGTGACGGTCGCCCGGAACCTCCTCCCGTTCGGCGAGCTGATCCCACACCGGTACGAGATCACCGACGCCGACGGGGACCACGTCGGCCGGATCGACGGACAGCTGTCGGTCCGGGACCGCTACGAGGTCGTGATCGACGACGCCTCGACCGTCCCGCGGGAGCCGATCGTCGCCGCCGCGATGGTGATCGACGCGATCCAGGGGAACTGAGCGGGCCGCGGGCCACGAGGGACGCCCGTCGGGACGTTCCGGCGGTCAGAACGTGTCGACCCGGTCGTCGGTCAGCGTCGACACGTCCGCCAGTTCCGACCGGACGGCCTCGCGGGCGACCGCCTCCTCTGCGGTCGTGGCGACGTCGACGGCCCACGGCTGGTCGACCGGGTCGCCGATCCGGGAGAGCAACTGGACCGCGGCGTGGTCGGCGCCGTGGTCGGTCGCCAGCCGGTCGGAGATCCGGAGCGCGAGGAGGTTGTAGATCTTCCCGACGTGTGTCACCGGGCTCTTGCCGGCGGTGGCCTCCGGGCTCATCGGCCGGGCGGGCGTGATGAGCCCGTTGGGTCGGTTCCCCCGGCCGACGGCGCCGTCGTCGCCCGCCTCGGCCGAGAGCCCGGTGGTCGTCAGGTACACCGAGCCGGCCTCGTAGTCGTCGGCCTCGTTGACGCCGACGGTGACCGGCAGGTCGACGGTCTCGGCCGCGTGGCGCCGGGCGAGGTCGGCCACGCGGTCGACCACCGCCCGGTACTCGTCCACGTCCGCGACGTGGCTGTCGACGACCGCCGCGGCGACCGTCAGGGCGATCTCCGACCCCCGGCGCAGCGCCATCAGCTTCACGTCCCGGCCGACGGCGCCCAGTTCGCCGTGGAGCCGTGGTTCGAGCGTCCGGACCAGCCGCTCGGTCGGCGTCCCCGGGGCGTGGCCGACGCCGAAGCTGGTGTCGTTCGACAGGGGCTCGGCCCCGCGGTCGAACAGTTCGCCCGGATCGCCCGACGTCCGCCCGATCCGCGTCTCGACGACCAGGTCCTCCGGGTCCAACTCCGGGACGGTGTCGAGGACGTACTCGCGGGCGGCGGTGCGTGCGAGCGAGTCGACGGGCAGGTCCTCGCCGTCGACCTGTGTGGTCGCCCGGCCGCCCACGAGCAGGTAGATCGGCTCGACGACCCGGCCGCCGCCGAAGGCCGGTTCGGCGCGCCCGGCCCCCAGGTGGACCTTGTCCGTGTTGTGGTGGAGGATCCGGCCGTACTCCTCGCGGCGGAACCGCGAGAGCCGCCGCGACACCGCCTCCGCCACCCCGTCACGGAGCGATTCCGGGTGACCGATCCCCTTGCGCTCGACGAACTCCACCTGACGGCTCGCCGCGGGGTCCGCGTCGACCCGCGACACCGATACGCGGTCGTGCACAGCGGTCTCCGTGGCCGCCGACCCAAAACGTAGGGGGGTCGTCCGTCACGGCGGACCGACCGACACGGCGGGTGGCCGAACGCGGAGAGTTAACCGGCCCGAACGCGACGTCGGGCACGTCCCGATGGTGACCGGCCCGACCGTCCAGATCGCGATCGTCGCCGCGTCCGTCGCGGGTCTGTGGATCGGCGCCCGACTGCTCGTCGACTCGGCGGTGCGGCTTGCCCGCCGGGTCGGCTTCTCCGAGTTGACGATCGGGCTGACGGTCGTGGCGGCCGGCACCTCCGCGCCCGAACTCGTCGTCACGACCGACGCGGCGATAAAGGGGCTGGGCGACCTCGCCGTCGGCAACGTCGTCGGCTCGAACGTCTACAACCTCGCGTTCGTCCTCGGGGTGGTCTCCCTGCTCCGGGTCGTCCCGATCGAGCGGTCGCTGGTCCACCGCGACGGGGTCGCGCTGGTCGCGAGCACGCTCGTCGGCGCGGCGACGCTGCTCGACGGGCGCGTCTCGCGGCTCGAAGGAGCCCTGCTGGTCGGCCTGCTCGTCGCCTACACCGCGGTCCTGCTCCGGACGGGGGCCGGGTCACCCGACCCGCGAGCCGACGGGACCCCGCCGGCGGACGATCCTCCCTCCCTCTCGACGGCCCGGACCGGGCGGCTCGCGGTTCCGGGCCGGGACCCGCTCCTGATCGTCGTCGGGCTGGCGGTCGTGCTCGCCAGCGGCGACGCGCTGGTGGGGGCGGCCACGACCCTCGCGCGGGGTGCCGGCCTCTCGGAGTGGGTGATCGGCGGGACCATCGTCGCCGCAGGCACCTCCACGCCGGAGTTCGCCGTCTCGCTGGTGGCGGTCCGCCGGGGTCGGCTCGGCGTCTCCGTCGGTAACGTCGTCGGCAGCAACGTCCTCAACCTGCTCGGGGCGATGGGGCTCGCGGCGGTCATCCGATCCCTGGAGATCGGACCGGGCGCCCTCGAGACGGTCGCCTGGCTGGCCGTCCTCTCCGTGGTGATCGTCGCGGCGCTGTGGACCGGGCGGAAGCTCTCCCGGGTGGAGGGCGCGCTGCTGACCGGCTCGGAGGTCGTCCGCTGGCTGCTCGGGCTGGCCGGACTGCTGGGCTGAGTCGGCCCCGGGAGCTCAGAACTCGACGGCGGCCCAGTCGACCCGGCGGTCCTCCCGGAGGGGTTCGGTCGTCCACGCGCCACAGCGCTCGCAGTCCCAGACCCGGACGACGTCGTCGTCGACGGCCGTGACGCCGACCGACGACCAGACGTGTTCCGGACAGTCGGCGGGATCGCCGCTCATGACCGGGCGGACGCGGGCGGACGGATGTAGGTTGGGGACGACCACGTGTCGTCAGCGCGGTCCGGCAGGGACCCAGTGTCGCCGCGGCTGGACCCACGGCGAGGGACGTGACGGCCCGGCGGGGATCGCGTCGTCCCGGCGGTTCAGCGGCTCCGGGTCGTGACCTCGCAGCCGTCCTCGGTGACGATGACGGTGTGTTCCTTCTGGCTGACCAGGTTGCCGTCGTCCTCCTTCAGCACGGGGTAGCCGTGGACGACGTCGGCCTGTTGCAGTCGGCGCAGCGCCATCGCCGCCCGAGAGACGTCCAGCCAGCGCGTAGCGAACGGCAGCGTCCGGAACTCCTCGGCGATCTGGTTCAGCGCCTGGCGGGCCTGCCGGTTGCGCACCGACCCCTCCCGCTCCAGCGCGAAGATCTCCTCGTCTCCCCCCTCGTTGACCTTCCCGGAGCCGTCCGTGGCGAAGGGCTCGATGGCGACGACGTCGCCGGCCTCCAAGGTCGCGCCGCCCTCGATGGCGCGGTTGGGGATGTTGGGCTGGGTGTGTTGCTCCCAGTGGCCCAGCCCGTGGCCGGTGAGGTTGACGACGGGGTTGAACCCGTAGCCGTCGATCGTCTCGCCGATGGCGGCGCCGACCTCGCCGGTGGTGACGCCGGCCTCCACGACCTCCAGGGCGGCGTCCAGCGCCGCCTCGGAGGCCTCGGCCAGTTCGTCGTGGCCCGACAGGTCGACCGTGACGGCGGTGTCGGCCAGCCAGCCGTCCACGTGGACGCCGATGTCGAGGTTGACCATCTCCTCGCCGAAGGTGGTCTCGTCGTCGATCGACGGGGTCGCGTGGGCGGCCTCCTCGTCGACGCTGATGTTGACCGGGAAGGCCGGCTCCCCGCCCAACTCGCGGATCCGCCCCTCGGCCCACTCGGCGAGTTCGAGGTGTGAGCCCCCGACCTCCACGCGCTCGGCGGCCTCGTCCCGTACCTCCGCGAGGATCTCGCCGGCCTCCCGACAGTTCTCGTACTGCTCGCCCTCCAGATCGGCGTCGCTCATGCCCCGGCGTTCGCCCCTCCCGGGCTTAACGGTGTCGTGGGGGCCTCGCCGCCGGAGGACACGGGCGCGAGACCCGCGGGAGCGCGGGTACGAGACTCGCCGGAGGGTACCGTCACGCGCCCGGTTCACTCCCGCTCGGTCCTGGCGGTCTCCATCGACGCCGTGTTGAACGCCGAGCCGACGTGGCCCGCCGGGTCGGCGAGGATCACGCCCGCGCCGGCGCCGGTGGCGTCGTCGAACTCGTCGATCGCCTCCTCGGCGGCCTGTCGCGGGCTCCGTCCCCCCAGCAGTTCGACGGCCCGGCGGGCGAGCCCGAAGCGAGCGATGGCCTCGCCGGCGCCGGTCGCGCTGGCGCCGCCGCGCTCGTCGGCGTAGAACCCCGCGCCGATCTGGGGGACGTCGCCCACCCGGCCGGCCAGCGCGTACCAGCGCCCGCCGGTGGAGGTGGCCGCCGCCAGCGCGTCGCCGTCCGTGGCCACCGCGCCGACCGTGTCGTGATCGGTGTGGTTGCCGTCGCCGGCGTCGTCGTCCGTGTCGGTACCGGTGTCGGCGCCGCTCCCGTCGCCCGTGTCCGCGCCGGCCTCGTCGCGCTCGCCGAACCGGTCGCGCACCCAGTCGACCTGGTCGGCGAGGGCGTCTGGCGCGTCGGCCTCGTCCCGGCGCTCGCGGGTCCGCTCCGTGAGCAGGTCTCGGTCGACGTCGACCCCGACCGCCTCGGCGAACGCGACGGCGCGGTCGCCCGCGAGCAGCACGTGCGGTGTCTCGACGGCGACCGCCCGCGCCACGTCGACGGCGTGCCCGACGCCCGGCATCGAGCAGGCCGCGCCGGCCGTCCCGTCGGCGGCCATGACCCCCGCGTCCGTCCTGACGACGCCGTCGCTCTGGACCGCACCGCCCACGCCCGCGTTGAACGCCGGACTGGACTCCAAACGACGAACCGTCCGGGCGACGGCGTCGAGCGGGTCGTCGGCCGCCTCGCCGTCGGTGACCGCCTCGCGGAGGACTCGCCGGCGCTCGGTCGCCTCGTCGGGCGCCGGACCGGCGCCCCCGTGTGCGATGACCTGCATACCCGCGTTCGGTCGCCCGGCGTCTTGTGTGCGGCGACGCCGGTCGAGGTTGACGGTGTTCGGATACGCGACCACGGACCGAAAGACTGGACTCGGACACGCAACCACGTACCGAGAGACCGAGGCAGCGAAAGCCCTCGGCGCGCTCCGGGGGTCTGTGACGGATATTTCCTCCGTTCGGATAGTGCCGTCGCAGACCCCCGGACCGAGAGTTGCACAAGCCCGGCGACGTAAGGCACGAGGCGGCCTCTCCGAGGCCGCCTCGGCCCGTGAGCAGACACCGCGGGCCGAAGGCCGAGGAGCGCAGCGAGCCGCGGGACCGCAACCCCGCGAGGGCTTTCGCTGCCTGCTGACCGGTTCTCTCGATCTCGCATCTGCACACTGTCGACGCCGAACACCGCTGACGCCGGGGTCGGACCACAAGAGGGAACGCGGCGGCGACGAACGGAGGGGTATGCGAGTCGACGCGGTCGTGCTGGACGTCGACGGGGTACTGGTCGACGTGGCCGACTCCTACCGGCGGGCGATCGTCGAGTCCGTCGAGCGGAGCTACGGCGACACCGTCACCCGCGGGGCGATCCAGTCGTTCAAGGACGCCGGCGGGTTCAACAACGACTGGGAACTCACCGACGCCGCCGCGCTGTACGTCCTGGCGGGCCGGGAGGGGTACGACGTCGACGTCGGGGCCTACACCGACGCCATCGCCGCGGCGGGTGGCGGGCTCGACGGCGCGAAGACGGCCCTCCGGGAGGCGCTGTCGGCCGACGCCGCCGATCGGGTGTTCGACGCCTGGGACCCCGACACGCTCCGCCGGACCTTCCAGACGCTGTACCTGGGCTCGGCGCTGTACCCCGACCTGGAGGGCGGCGAACCGGCCTTCGACGCGCCGGGCTACATCAACGACGAGCCGGTCATCGTCGAAGCCGACACGATCGCCGCCCTCCGCGAGCGCTACGGTCTGGGCGTGCTGACCGGCCGACCCGCCGCGGAGGCCGACATCGCGCTCGACCGCGCGGGGCTCGACGTGCCCGCGGACCGCCGGATCACGATGGACGACCCCGAACCGGGCAAGCCCGACCCCGCTGGACTGCTGGCGCTGGCCGATCGGCTGGACGCCGAGCGGACCGCCTTCGTCGGCGACACGCTGGACGACGTCCGCACCGCGGTCGCCGCCGACGGGGAGAGCGACCGGGTGTTCTACGGCATCGGCGCCCTGTCGGGCGGCCTGACCGGCGACGATGGCCGCCGGGCGTTCTCCCGGGCGGGCGCCGCCGCCGTGATCGAGGACGTGAACGGGCTGCCCGATCTCCTGGCGACGCCGCCGCGGGACCGCTGAAGGGGGGCCGGCGGTCCGCGGGCACGTCGAGGGCCGGTGACACCGTCGTGAGCGGTCCGTCGGGACCCGGAAACACCGGCACGGGCGTCCGGGTGTCGACGACCGACGCCAGGACGGCCGGGACCTCAACGCTTATCCGCCGATCGGCCCGAAATCGGGACATGCGAATCGCGTTACTCGGCGGCACCGGCGACATCGGCGAGGGGCTGGCGCTGCGGTGGGCGTACGACTCCAACCACACGGTGCTGATCGGCTCGCGGGACGAGGACCGGGCGGCCGAGAAGGCCGAGGAGTACGAGCGCGAACTGGACAGCCGCGGCGTCGACGTCACGATCGAGGGGCTGGAGAACGCCGCGGCGGCCGAGCGCGCCCGGGTGGTGATCGCGGCCGTGCCGGCCTACCACCTCGCGGACACCGTCGAGGCGGTCGCCGACGGTCTGGCGGAGGGCGACGTGCTGGTCTCGCCGGCAGTCGGAATGAAGCGCGACGAGGACGGCTTCCACTACAACCGGCCCGGGGCGGGCAGCGTCACGGAACTGGCCGCCGGGGCGGCGCCGGAGGGGGTCGCGACCGTCGGCGCCTTCCACAACCTCGCGGCCGGCCGGCTGGCGAACCTCGACGCCGACCTGGACTGGGACACCGTGGTCGTGGGCGACGACGCCGACGCCAAGGAGACGGTGGTGTCGCTGGCGGAGTCGATCGACGGACTGCGGGCGCTCGACGCCGGGCCGATCGCCAACGCCGCGGAGATAGAAGGGCTGACGCCGCTGCTGATCAACGTCGCCCGCCACAACGAGGGGTTACACGACCTGGGCGTCCGGTTCTGGTAGGTCGGCGTCGACGCCGCCGAGCGCGAACGAGACCTACGCGCCGGCCTGTCGCAGCGCGTCCTCGATGTCCTCGCGCTGTGTGACGCCGATGAACCGCTCGACGACGCCGTCGTCGTTCTCGACGACCAGCGTCGGGAGCGAGCGGACCTGGTACTCGTTGGCCACGTCCTGCTCCTCGTCGACGTCCACCTTCTCGAAGGTCACGTCCGGCCAGTCCTCGGAGACCTCCTCCAGGATCGGATCCTGGGTCTTGCACGGACCACACCAGTCTGCGTAGAAGTCCTTGAGCGTAACCGTCATGGGTGCTCCCGGAACTTGCCTGCGCTGGCGCATAAGGATTGCCACTGTCCGTGCGAGCGCCGGACGACCGCCGCCGTCGGCACGAACGCCGGACGATCGGGTCCGCGCCCGGCGTCGTCGAACGGAAAGGCTCATGCCGGATGCGGCGCCACGTTCGTACATGAGCAGCAGCGACGGCGGCGGACTGATGTCGAGTGCCGGACTGGTCCGGTACTTCGACGCCGAGGACCAGAACACGATCCGGTTCGACCCCCGGAGCGTCGTCACCTTCGGCGTCCTTTTCGGGGCGCTCGTGCTCCTGCTGAACGTCGTCTGACGCGGTCCCGGCGTCGACACCGGAGTCGAGACTCGATCCGCCGGCGCCCGCGGTTCGCGAGGACCGCCGTGTGACCGGCGCCCTTTTCGCCGCCCCGCTCCCAGCGCGGGTATGCACTTCGACAGCCGCGAGCAGGCCGCGCTGCGCGAGGCGGGCCTCTCGACCGAGGAGATCGCGGCCGCCAGCGCCCGGGTCGCGGCGGCCGTGGCCGACGCCGCCGACGAGATCGAGACGTTCTTCGCGGGCCGCGAGACGGTCCACTCGGACATGGACCGCGCGCACAGTTCCGCCGAGATCCAGGAACACGCCGTCGACTACGTCGACTGTTACACCCACGCCGCCGACCTCCGGGGGTACCTCCGTTTCGACTCCTGGGGCGTCCCGATCGAGGACGGCCGCGTGCTCGCGGCGGACCCGCCGCTGGTCGAACTGAGCCTCGGCCCGACCGTCGACGACCGGGTGCGCTTCGCCGCCGACCCCGACCGGCTATGACGGTCCGGGTCCGCGGGATCTACGCGACGGCGCTGACGGCGCTGCTGTTCGACGACCCCGGCGTCGCCCACCCGTCGCCGACGATCGCCGACCGGTTCGACGGCGCGTTCGCCGAGGGGCCGGCGACCGTGGCCGTCGGGACCACGGCCGACCGACAGGGGGTCGGGGTCTCCGGGGATCCCGACGACGTCGCGGCGGTCGTCGACCGCCTGACGGACCTCGGCCGGGACGCGCTGGCGTGGGACGACGCCGCGCCCCGGGACGCGGTGTTCGACGGGCGCGTGACCGAGACGTTCGGCAGCGGCGCCGTCGTCGACCTCGGCGAACGGGAGGGGTTCCTGCCGTACTCGAACGCCGACGACCGGGTCGAGACGGGCGACGCCGTCCGCGTCGCGGTGTGGGACCCCCGCCCCGTGTGGGGCGACGACCGGCCGGTGCTGTCGACGACGCCGCGCTTGCAGGGGTCGCTGGCGACGCTCGTGCGCGAGGACGACGGGGGGTCGGAGGGGGGCTTCTCCGCCGGCGCGCCCGAACTGGCCGACCTGCTGTCCGCGACGCCGCCCGACGGCTGGCGGCTCTCCTGGGAGCGGGCGGCCGACGAGGCGAGCCTGGACGCCCTGGAGGCGGCCCTGGAGCGGGCCGACGAGCGGGCCGCCGCGTCCGAGGACGCGCTGGGCGACGCGCCAGCCGATGCCGACGCCGGCACCGATGGGGGTGTTGGGGACGGTGACCGCCCGACCCGGCGGTACGCGGGGTCGGCGACGACGTGGGTGTGGTTCGGCCGCGAGAGCCGGTTCGCGCTGGACGACCGCCGGCGGGCGGTGACGCCGACCATGCCGGGTCACCACCGGACGAAGGCCGCCGACGAGGCCGCCTCCGCGGCGGTCGACTTCGCGGAGGCCGTCGCGCCCGACCTCGACGGCGACGACGAGTTCCCCTTCGAGGCCGTCCGCCGGCAGTTCGGGCCCCGCGAGGGTGACACGGTCGCGCTGGCCCACGGCAAACCCGACGGCCGGTTGGTGACGCTCGGCCGGGCCGAGGTGGCCGAGGTGGACGACGACACCGTCACCGTGGTCCGGGAGATGTCGCCGGGCGGGACCTACGACGGTCTCGGGGTACAGCGCCGGGCCGGCGACACCGCGACGACGAAGGTCCGCGAGGGCCGATGGTGGTACCCGACCGTCTATCGGGGCGACGACGGGACGCTGCGGGGGACCTACGTCAACGTCTGTACCCCCGTGGAGGTGTTCCCCGACGCCGTGCGGTACGTGGACCTGCACGTGGACGTGGTGAAACACGCCGACGGCACCGTCGAGCGGGTCGACGACGACGAACTGGACGCGGCGGTCGCCGCGGGTCACGTGCCCGAGGCGCTCGCCGAGAAGGCCCGGAGCGTGGCTGCCTCCGTCGTTCGTGCGCTAGAGTGACGATCCGTGTGGAGACTGCCATCCGTTCTTGACTCTAGCGTCTCCGATGCTTCCGCGACCGTCGTGGACGTGGAGAAGAGAAAGCCCTCGGCGCGGTCGCGGTCGCTGAGCGGCACATCCTCGCTCGCCGTGCTCGCTCACGGCGACTATAGATCGCCGTTCGCACGAGGCGCTTCGCGCCTCGTTCCTCGGATAGTGGCCGCTCGGACGACCAGGCGAACGCGACCGGGGCGGCCGGCG
>CAZMWG010000100.1:0-10664 GCA_964569925.1 uncultured Halobacteriales archaeon
CGTCGGCCCCGTTCGGCGCCGACCCGTCTCCGTCGGCCGCGTCGCCGTTCACCATCTCGATCTCCCCGTCGGCGCCGGGCGGCACGATGTCCGTCTCGACGGCGGCGCCGTTCCCGCCCGCGTCGGCCGGCGGGACCGGGCCCCCGTTCCCGTCGATGTCCATCCCGGAGACGTCAGCGTCACCGACCGCGTCGCCGTTCGTCGCCACGCGGTCCGCGTCGGTCGTCTCGGGGGCGTCCTCCGTCGCTGCGGAGACCTCGCCGTTCGGGTGTGCTGGGGAGATCTCCTCGTCCCCGTCGGTCGCCGCGGCGCCGTCCTCCGTCCCGGCGGGAGCGTCGTCGCCGTTCACCCCCGCGGGATCGACCGTCGTCACCGCGGGAACGCCGTCGCCGTCCTCGCCGCCGGCCTCGGCGGCGTCGTCGAGTTCGGAGTCGCCCTCGTCGCCGCCGGGTGCCGACTCGACGTCGTCGACGGTCACGGTGTGGGTGTCGGTCCCGTCGTCGGCGACGTCGAACTGGTCGAGGGCCGCGTCGAGCGTGTCGGCGCGGTCGGCCAACCGGTCGACGGTGTCGGTGACGTCGGTGACGGTCTCGGCCTGCCGGCCGGCGGTGCCGGCGGCGGCCTCGGCGTCGGTCGCGGTGTCCTCGGCGAACTCGGTGACGTCGTCGAGCATCGCCGCGACCTCCTCCGTGCTGGCGGCCTGACCGTCGGCGGCGTCGCTGATGTCCTGCATCCCGCGGTTGGTCTCGCCCACCAGGTCGGCCACGTCGTCCAGCGCCCCGAGGGCGTCCTCGACGGTGTCGACGCTGTCGGCCAGCCGGTCGTTGGCCTCGCGCATCCCGTCGGCCGTGACCGCGCTCTGCTCGCGGATCCGTCCGATCCGCTCCTCGATGTCGTCGGCGTGGCCCTGGGCCTCCTCCGCTAGCTGCTTGACCTCGTCGGCCACCACCGCGAACCCGTCGCCGCCGGCGTCGGCGCGGGCGGCCTCGATGTTGGCGTTCAGCGCCAGCATGTTCGTCTGCTCGGCCACGTCGGCGATCACGTCGACGATGTCGCCGACCGCCTCCATCTCCTCGACGAGCTGTTCGACCTCCGCGACGGCCTCCTCCGTGGCGGTCTCGACGTCGTCGAGCGCCGCGACCGCGTCCCCGGCGGCCTCCTGGCCGGCCCGGCCCCGTTCGGCGGTCTCGTCGGCCGTCACGGCCACCTGGTTGGCGGTCGAGGCCACCTCCTCGATCGTCGCCGAGAGGTCGTTCATCTCCGTGGCGACCTCGCGGAGCCGCTCGCGCTGGTCGGCCGCCCCGTCGCTGATCTCCGCGACCGACCCGCGGACCTCCTCGCTGGCGGTCTCGATGTCGGCCGCGCTGTCGGCCAACCCGTCGGCGGTGTCGGCCACCTCGTCGGCGAACCCGCGCACCTGCCGGACGGTCCCGCCCAGTTCGGCGAGCACGTCGTTCAGCGTCCGGCCCATCGACGTGATCGCCTCGTGGTCGCTCTCGGGGTCGACCCGCACCGACAGGTCGCCCTCGGCGACCCGGTCGAGCGCGGCGTTGTACGCCTCGGCCTTGCGCTCCAGGTGGTCGTTGAGCGCCTCGGCGTCCTCGCGGGCCTCGCGGGCCTCAGCCCGGGCGGTCTCGGCCTCCTCGACGGCCTCCTCGGCCCGGCGGAGCCGCTCGCCCAGCGACTCGCGCATCCCGTCGACCGCGTCGAACACCCGGCCGATCTCGTCGCGGCGGTCGCTCTCTATCTCGACGTCTAAGTCGCCGGACTCGACGGTCTCGGCGCGGTCGGCCAGCCGGTCGATCGCCGACACCGTCGGCCGCTCGACGACCGCCACGAACCCCAACAGGAGGACGCCGACGGCGCCGAGCAACAGCAACACGCTGCGACCGACCTCGCCGGCGACGGCGTACAGGTCGCCGGGCGGGGCGTAGGTCACCAGCGCCCAGTCGGTGCCCGGCACCCCGTCGTAGCCGACCACCACCTCGCCGTCGGCGCCGGCGACCGAGGCGTTCAGCGTCGTCGTCCCGTTCCGGCCGGCCAGCGCCGCCGCCACCGCCGGCGAGTCCACGCCGTCCCCGCCGGCGTGCTGCGTGCCGACGACGTCGTCCGAGGCGGTGTCGAACACGACCCGGCCCCGGTCGTCGACGACCCGTGTCCGCGTGTCGGGGACGACCGTCTCGACGGCGCCGTCGAGTCGGCTCGTCGGCACCTCCATCACCAGCACCCGATCGATCCCGTAGACCTGCATCGACCGCGCCAGCACGATCGACCGGTTCTCGCCGCCCCGGAAGGCGATCGTCGCGTTGCCGCTCTCCACCTCGGAGAGGCTGACCGGGAGACCGCTCTCTTCCAGTCCCAGTCCCTCCAGGTCGCCGTCGCTGCTGGTCGTGATCACCCCGTCCGGGGACCTCGCGAGGTGGAGGTCCTCGATCCGCTCGGTGATCAGCGCCTGCTGTGAGACGAAGTTGCCCACCTCCCGTTCCCGCCTGGACTCGGAGGGCGCCCCGCGGTAGATGTCGGCCAGCGACCCGGTCAGGGTGTCGATCTCCGCCCGCACGCCGCCCAGACTCCTGTCGAGGGTGTCCGTCTGGACGTCGGCCTGTCCGTCGAGGGTCTCCAGGCTCCTGGCCTCGACGGTGCCGCCGACCGTCTGGTATGTAAAGAAACCTATTAGTCCGCCGACGATCACGACCGCCAGCACGCCCATCGCGACCTTCGTCCGGTAGCTCCCGCGGGGGTCCAGCGCCGGCGTCACGCCGGCTCACCTCCGATCTGACCGTCTCCCGTGGTCCGACGCCGTGCCGCCGATCCCGACGCGGGGAGGGTATTGGCTTCCCAACAGGTCATTGGTGGCGCGACGGTAACTACCCACGTAGCAAAAGTGTAGCCACCGGATTATCACGAACGATAAAGCCGCCGTCCGCCCCGAAGTCGGGACGGCCCGCCCCGCCCCGGCCCGTCACTCCCTATCGTCCGGGTCCGGCGTTCGAGCCCGTCCGGGTCCGCCGGGATCCGTGGACCCCCGTCGGACGGACCGTCCGGTCGGGGACCGGGTCACCGGTCGTCGACGGCGTCGCGCTCGGTGACCCCGATCCCCTTCGAGGCGAGGTGACGGGTCTGGCTGCGGACGAAGTCCTCCTCGCGGGTCCCCCGGGTGGCCAGGAGCACGAGCTTCGCGTCGCCGACCGGCCGCATCGTCCGGCCGGCCCGCTGGGCGCCCTGACGCCGGGAGCCGCCCAGCCCCGAGGCGACGACCGCGAGTTCGGCGTCGGGCAGGTCGATCCCCTCGTCGCCGACCCGCGAGACCACGAGCGTCGTCCGCTCGCCCGTGCGGAACTCGTCGAACAGCTTCTCCCGGCGGGCGTGGGGCGTCTCGCCGCTGACGAAGGCGGCGGAGAGCGCCGCCGACAGCTCCTCGCCCTGGTCGAGATACTCGACGAACACCAGCGCCTTCGCCGCCGGGTGCTCTCCGAGCACCCGCCGCACGGCGTCGACCTTGGCGCCGTTCTCGGCGGCGGCACGGCTACGACCCCGGCCCCGCGAGGAGACGTACTCCTCGCGGTCGTCCTCGTCGTTCCAGTCGACCAGCCGGATCTCCACCTCCGGCTCCTGGACGAAGCCGGCGTCGAACAGGGCCGACCAGTCGGTGCCGATCGGCGGCCCCACGAGCGTGAAGATCTCCTCCTCGTCGTCGCTCTCGCGGGTCGGCGTCGCCGTCAGTCCCAGCCGGTGTTTGCTCTGGAGGTCCGCGCTCCGGCGGTACACCGGCGCGGGGACGTGGTGGACCTCGTCGAAGACGATCAGCCCCCAGCGACGCTCGTCGAACAGCTTCCGGTGACGGTCCATCCCCGCCACGTGGTAGGTGGCGATCGTCACCGGGCGGATCTCCTTCTCGCCGCCGTGGTACTCGCCGATCCGGTCCGGGTCGAGCGTGGTCCGCAGTTCGAGCTCCTCGCGCCACTGTGCGGCCAGTTCCCGCGAGGGCACCAGGATCAGCGTCTCCCCGCCGACCGCCGCCATCGCGCCCATCGCCGCCACCGTCTTGCCCGACCCTGGCGGCCCGACGAACACGCCCGACCCCTGCTCCTCGAACCGCTGGATCCAGTCGGCCTGGTAGTCCCGCAGTTCCAGCAGGAGGTCGAACTCCAGCGCGTCGCCGGTGTCCAGGTCCCGCTCGTCCCGGACCGGGTAGCCCGCCTCGTACAGCGTCCGCTTGAGCTGTGCGGTCCGGTCCTCGTTCACCCAGCTCTCGTCGTCGCCGATCGGCGCGCGCAGAACGTCGTCGTTGAGCTTCTGTCTGGCGACGTTGCCCATCAGGTCGTCGCTGTCGGCCGCGAGTACCGTGTAGCCGTCCTCGTGGGTGTACAGCCGGAACTTGCGGGCCCGCTCGTACTGTGCGGTCACCCACTCCTCCAGTCCCGGCGCCCGCCGGCCGAACACGTCCCGCATCGTCGCCAGCAGCTCCTCCAGCGAGTCGTAGGGCGCCTGCCAGACGTCCTCCTCGCGGATCTCGTAGATCGCGGCCCCCTCCCGGTTGGTGTCGACCAGCCGGGCGAACTGCGAGAGCTGTGCCCGGGTGAACTGCTCGGCGTCCTCGATCACGACCTCCCGCCGGTCGGGGAAGAGGACGACACGCTCCCGTTCGGTCACCGCGCCGGCGTCGGCCGGGTAGTACACCGCGTCGGCCGAGGTGACGTCCTGACGACGGATCGTCCCCGCGTCGGCCAGCGACTCCAGCCGGTCGATCGCCGTCGACTGGTCGGTCTCCGCCTCCCGGGCGAGGTCGGTCGCCGTGATCCCCGCCCGTCCCACGGCGTCGATTGCGTCGTACACGAGGTCGATCGGCTCCCCGTCCTCCGTGTCGGCGTCC
Source organism: uncultured Halobacteriales archaeon (assembly GCA_964569925.1). Classification (GTDB taxonomy): domain Archaea; phylum Halobacteriota; class Halobacteria; order Halobacteriales; family Haloarculaceae; genus CAZMWG01. The sequence continues at coordinate 4,874 of CAZMWG010000100.1, forward strand.
ACGTCCTCGCCGGCGCCGTCGACGGGCGTCCCGTCGTCTGCCGCTCGGCCCCCCTCGTCGGGCTCGTCGGTGTCCTGACTCACTGCTCGCGACTAGCCGCCGCGTGGACAAACGGCTTGCGTCCCGACTCAGACGAGCCCGTGGTCGCCGATCAGCCGCCGGTAACACTCCAGGTACCGCTCGCCGACGGCCCCGCGGTCGAACCCCGCGAGCGACTCGTCGACGGCCAGCCGCTCGAACCCGGCGCTGTCGACGATGGCGTCGGCGATCTCCCGGGGCTCGGTCACCCGGAAGCTCCGGTCGCGGGTCTCGATCAGCTCGTGGGCGCTGGACTCGGCCTGGTACTCCACGACGCCGACACAGCCCGCCGCCATCGCCCACAGCAGCTCCGTCGCGAAGGGCACCCGCCGGGCGGTCTGGACGAAGACGTGGGCACCCCGGTAGATCGCCACCCGCTCGGTCCGGTCGCGGGCGCCGACGAAGTCCACGCGGTCGTCGATCCGGAGGTCGGCGGCCTGGCGCTCGTAGTCGGTCCGGTTCGGTCCGTCGCCGATCACGGTCGCAGACCAGTCCCGACCGCGCAACTCCGCCAGCCCGAGGAAGAGACTCCCAAGGTTGGCCCGCTCGTCCAGCCGCCGGGCGTACACCACGTCGGTCTCCCCGGCGGGCTCGGTCGCACGGACCAGGTCCATGTCGACGGCGTCGGGGATCACCGCCGTCCGGTCGCCGTCCGCGCCCCGCTCGCGGGCCTCCGTGCGGATCAGCTCCGACGGCGTCACCACCTGCGCGGGACTCGTCATCGCGCGGTCGCCCGCCCACCCCTCGGGTAGCTCCTCGTCGCCGTACCACTCGACGACCAGCGGCGCCCGCGCGAGGGTGCCGGCGACCCCCGCGGCGGTCACCGCCCCCGGCGGCGTCGGGTGGGTGTGGATCACGTCCGGCCGGTCGCGGGCCAGCGCCGCCACCAGGCGGAGATAGAAGCTGTACCGGGCGGGGGCGAGCGTCACCGCGCGGTAGGTGACCCCCTCTCTGACGCGGCGGTCCCCGCCGCCGCGCCACCACTGCGAGCAGTAGACGGTGACGTCGTGGCCGGCGTCGGCGAGCGTCCGGGCGACCCGCTCCAGGCGCTCCCGGCCCGCCGTGTCGCGGTGGTGGCTCGTCTCCAGGGCGACGACCGCGACGCGCATGCGCCGAGATGGCGACACGCCCCCGAAAAACCCCCGGGTTCCGTCGCCCCCGATCGACGACCGACGACGGACCCCGTGCGGACCGGCGCGGTCCGGCCACCACGGGGGGACGCCGGGCTCCGACCGCGGAACCGTTAACCCGGGGCGGACCCCACGGAGGGCCGTGTACGACCTCGAACGGTATCTCAACGTCCGGAGCGCCTACGGTGCCTCCGTGGGTCCCGACGGGCGGGTCGCCTTCCTGTACGACGCGACGGGCGTCCCCCAGGTGTGGGAGCTGTCCGAACCGGGCGCCTGGCCGGAACAGCGCACCTTCCACGAGGAGCAGGTCCGGTTCGTCGACCACTCGCCGACCCGGCCCGAACTCGTCTTCGGGATGGACGAGGGGGGCGACGAGCGGATGCAGTTCCACCTGCTCGACGACGACGGTCGGGAGACGGCCCTGACCGATCGTCCGGACGCCAAACACCGCTGGGGCGGCTGGCGCGAGGACGGCGAGGCCTTCGCCTTCGCCGCCAACCGGCGCGACGAGTCCGTCTTCGACGTCTACGTCCAGGGCCGGGACGACGACGAGGCCGACCTGGTCGCCGAGGGCGACGGCTGGCTCTCGCTGAACGGCTTCTCGCCCGACGGCGACCGGCTGCTTGTCACCCGCTCGCACTCCAGTTTCGACCAGGACCTCTACGTCCAGCCGGTCGACGGCGGCGACCGGCTCCACCTCACGCCCCACGACGAGGACACCCGCTTCCTGAGCGCCTCCTGGAGCCCCGACGGCGACGCCGTCTACCTCGCCACCGACGCCGGGAACGACACGCTCCGTCTCGCGCGCATCCCGGTCCCCGACCGGGGGAGCGCGGACGGCGAGAGCGCCGACGGCGACGCCGACACGGGCGAGCGCGACGTCGAGCGTAACGCCGACGGGATCCCGGTCACGGACGGCGTCGTCGCGCCGGAGACGGTGGTCGACGGCGGCGAGTGGAACGTCGACGGCGTGGCGGTCGACCGGGGGACGGGGCGGTTAGTCTACTCCCGGAACGTCGACGGCTACACGGAGTTGACCGTCGGCGTCCTCGAGGGACCGACGACCGTCGAGACGCTCGCGGAGCCGACCCTCGCCGACGGCGTCGCCGGCGGGGTCGCCTGGGGGCCCGAGGGCGACCGGTTCGCCTGCTCGGCGTCGAGCCGGACGGACAACACGAACGTCCACCTCGTCGGGGCGACGACCGGCGAGAGCGAGCGCTTCACCCACGCCTCGACCGCCGGCGTCCCCCGGGAGACGTTCGTCGAGCCCGAACTGGTGCGGTACGAGACCTTCGACGGCCGGTCGATCCCGGCCTTCCTCTCGACGCCCGACGACCCGCCCGCCGAGGGTGCGCCGGTGATCGTCGACGTTCACGGCGGGCCCGAGAGCCAGCGCCGGCCCTCCTTCGCCGGACTGACTCAGTACTTCCTCTCGCGTGGCTACGCGGTCCTCGAACCCAACGTCCGCGGCTCGACGGGCTACGGCAAGGCCTACACCCACCTCGACGACGTGGAGCAGCGGCTCGACGCCGTCGCGGACGTCGCCGCCGGCGTCGAGTGGCTCGGCGACCGCGAGGGGATCGACACGGACCGCGCGGTCGCGATGGGCGGCTCGTACGGCGGGTTCGTGGTGCTGTCGGCGATGACGGAGTACCCCGACCTGTGGGCGGCCGGCGTCGACGTGGTGGGGATCGCCAGCTTCGTCACCTTCCTGGAGAACACGGGCTCCTGGCGCCGCTCGCTGCGCGAGGCCGAGTACGGCTCGCTGGCCGAGGACCGCGACTTTCTGGAGTCGATCTCGCCGATCAACAACGTCGACGCCATCGCCGCGCCGCTGTTCGTCCTGCACGGGGCGAACGACCCGCGGGTGCCGGTCGGCGAGGCCGAGCGGATCGCCGCGGAGGCGAGCGAACACGTCCCGGTGGAGACGCTGATCTTCGAGGACGAGGGCCACGGCATCACCAAGCGGGAGAACCGGATCGAGGCCTACACACGGGTGGTCGACTTCCTCGACCGGCACGTCTGACCGACCGGCCCTCGACGATCCGACGCCGTCGCTCGCCGGCGGTCACCCGTGACCCGCAGTATACGGGCTCTCCGCCGTCGACACGCGTTCTCGGAGACGAAAGCGACTGCGGGGTTTATGACGGTCGCGCCGTAGGACCAGGCCATGGGCGGGGACAGCCGTGTGGCGGTCGAGGAGCGCCTGTCGGCCCTCGAACAGCGGTACGGCTCGTTCCCGGTGAACCAGACGACGCTCACCGTCCCGGCCGCCGAGCGCGAGCGGGCGCCGTCCGATCCCGAGGGCGGCGTCGAGGTGATCGCCGTCGTCCGCAACGGCGACGACGAACTCCTGCTCGGCGAGGGTGAGTCGGGGTGGGTGATCCCCCGCGGGATGGTCGGCCCGGAGGAACGGCTCGAGGGGACCGTCCGGCGCGTCGTCCGCGAGGCCGCCGGGGTGGACTGTGTGGTCGACCGGCCGTTGCGGGCGTCGATCGTCGGGCTCCGGGACGCCGACGGCGGGACGACGTTCCGGCTCCGGGTCGCCTTCGCCGCCCGGGGGGTCGGGGCGGTCGAGGACACCGCCCGCCGCTGGAGCGACCGGCCGGGCCCGGTCAGATCACCCCGGTGACCGCCGCCGCCTCCCGGGCCGCCGGCTCGCTCATCCCGTCGCCCAGGACCGTGTAGCGGTCCCGGATCCGGTGGGCCGTGGTCAGCGCTTCCACGACGGTCTCCTCGTCGATGTCCAGTCCGGCGGCCGTCGTGGGCGCGCCGATCGTGTCCAGGGCGTCCCGGACGTCCCGCCAGCGGCCGTCCGCGCCGGTGTGGAGGTACTCGGTCATGATCGCGCCGACGCCGACCTGGTGGCCGTGCAGCGCCGCGCCCGGGACGAGCCGGTCCAACTGGTGTGAGAACAGGTGCTCGGCGCCCGACGCCGGCCGCGAGGAGTCCGCGATCGACATCGCCACGCCCGAGGAGACCAGCGCCTTCACCACGATCCAGGCCGACTCCTCCAGCCCGCGCTTGATCGAGCCGGCGCTCTCGACGAGCATCTCCGCGGTCATCCGCGAGAGCGCCCCCGCGTACTCGGAGTACTCGACGTTCTTCAACCGGTGGGCCAGTTCCCAGTCCCGCACCGCCGTGTAGTTGGAGATGATGTCCGCACAGCCGGCGGTGGTCAGCCGCCAGGGGGCGTCCGCGATCACCGCCGTGTCCGCCACGACCGCAAGCGGCGGCTCGGAGGCGACGCTGTGGCGGGTGTCGCCCTCGGGGACCGACCCGCGGCCCGAGACGATGCCGTCGTGGCTGGCGGCGGTGGGCACGGAGACGAAGCCGATCCCGAGGTCGTCGGCGGCCATCTTCGCCAGGTCGATCGCCTTCCCGCCCCCGACCCCAAGCAGGTAGCCCGCGTCGGCGCCCTCGGCGGCGTCGATCACCCGCTCGACGGCGTCGAAGCTGGCCTGCTCGACGATCACGGTCGCCGGGTCGCGGCCCGCGTCGGCGAAGTCCGCCACGACCCGCTCGCCGGCGACGCTCTGTGGGGTCGGGCTGGCCACCACGAGCGGCCGCCCCGACAGGTGGAGGTCCTCGACCACGTCGACCGTCCGGTCGAGGACGCCGTGCCCCACCACGACGTTGCGCGGCAGCCGGATCCAGGTGGCTTTCTCGAACACGTCACCGCCTCCGTCGCCCCGGGAGAAAACCCTTGTCGTCGTTCACGTGTCGGTCGACCGCGTGGCCGCCCCGCCGCGATCCGCCCTCCGCGACGGGTCCCGGCCGCGGGTCCGTTCCTCGCGGTGTGGCGGGTCCCGACCGCGGTCAGTCGTCGGAGACGCTCGTGCCGGCGCCGGCCGAGGTCCCGGCGTCGGCGCCGGCCCGCGCGGGCGGCGACGTGCGGACGTCGTCGCGCTCGCGGTCGGCGATGACCTCGGCGTAGGCGTCGGGCATCACCCGGACGAACTCGTCGACCCGCTCGTCCCACTCCTCGAGGGTCCGCTCGGCGCGCTCGGAGCCGGTGTAGGCGGCGTGGTTCTCGACCAGCCGGCGGACCATCTGGCGGTCCTTCGCCTCCAGGTCCCGGGACAGCGACACCATGCCGCGGTTGCACCGCTCCTCGAAGTCGCCCTCGGGGTCGTGGACGTAGGCGACGCCGCCGGACATGCCGGCCGCGAAGTTCTTGCCGGTGTCGCCCAGCACCACCACGGCGCCGCCGGTCATGTACTCACAGCCGTGGTCGCCGACGCCCTCGACGACGGCCTTCACGCCGGAGTTGCGCACGGCGAACCGCTCGCCGGCGACGCCGTTGACGTAGGCTTCGCCCTGGGTGGCGCCGTACAGCGCGACGTTGCCGATCAGCACGTTCTCGGCGGGGTCGAACGCGGCCTCCCCGGGCGTCCGGACGATCAGCTTCCCGCCGGACAGCCCCTTGCCGACGTAGTCGTTCGCGGTGCCGACCAGGTCCATCGTCACGCCGTCGGTGAGGAAGGCGCCGAAGCTCTGGCCGGCGGTGCCGTCGAGGTCGATCCGCAGGGTGTCGTCGGGCAGCCCGTCGATGCCGTGCTCCTCGACGATCCGGTTCGAGA